>JACCQZ010000053.1 GCA_013813875.1 Gemmatimonadales bacterium
GCGCAGGACCTCCGGCACGACCGCCCCGTCGCACTCAAGGTGCTCCACCCCGAGCTCGCCGCCAGCCTCGGCCCCGAGCGCTTTCAGCGCGAGATCCGGCTCGCCGCCCGGCTGCAGCACCCCCACATCCTCACCGTGCATGACTCGGGCGAAGCCGCCGGGCAGCTCTGGTTCACCATGCCGTTCGTCGACGGGGAGAGTCTCCGGGATCGGCTGACCCGGGAGCGGCAGCTGCCGGTGGAGGTGGCGCTGCGGATCACCCTCGACGCGGCCCGGGCGCTGAGCTACGCCCACGAGCACGGGGTCATCCACCGCGACATTAAACCCGAGAATCTTCTCCTCACCACCGACGGCAGCACCCTGGTGGCCGACTTCGGCATCGCCCGGGCGCTGAGCGGCGCGGGGGAGCAGCTGACCCAGACCGGGATGAGCGTGGGGACCCCGGCCTACATGAGCCCGGAGCAGGCGGCGGGCGAGCGGACCCTGGATGCCCGCACCGACGTGTACAGCCTGGGCACGGTGCTCTATGAGATGCTGGCGGGCGAGCCCCCGTTTACCGGCTCCACCGCGCAGGCGGTGATTGCCAAGCGCTTCAGCGGCGAAGTGCCCCGGGTGCGGCAGGTGCGGCCCAGCGTCCCGGAGCCGGTGGAGCAGGCGGTCACCCGGGCGCTGGCACCGGTGGCCGCCGACCGCTTCGCCAGTGTCGCCGAGTTCGCCCGGGCGCTGCAGACCGCCGGCATCGCGCCGGCGACAATGCCCACCGAACTCACCCCGGCCGTGGGATCATCCGGGGTCCGCCCGCCGACGTCGGCCGGCCGCCCCCCCCGTCAGGTGCCGGCGGCCGCCACGGCCCTGGTGCTCGGGGTCTTGATCGGCCTCGGCGTGCTGTTCGCCTGGCGTCAGAGCACCTCCGGCGGGGAGGACCAGCGCAGCGGGGTGACCCCCTTGGCGGTGCTTCCCTTCGAGAACCTGGGCGACTCGGCGGATGCCTACTTTGCCGACGGCATGACCGACGCGGTGCGCGGCAAGTTGAGCGCGCTCCCTACCCTCCAGATCACTGCCCGGCAGAGTTCCGCCGAGTACAAGCAGAGCAGCAAGAGCGTCAAGCAGATCGGGCAAGAGCTGGGCGTGCAATACGTGCTCACCGGCACGGTGCGCTGGGAGAAGAGCGGCGGCCTGAGCCGGGTGCAGGTGAGCCCCGAGTTGGTACAGGTCGCCACCGCCTCCACCAAGTGGCAGCAGCCGTTTGATGCCGCGATGGTGGACGTGTTCCAGGTGCAGGGGCAGGTCGCCGGGGAGGTCGCCGAGGCGCTTAACGTGGCCCTCGGCGCGAAAGAGAAGCAGAGCCTCGCCGAGCAGCCCACGACGAACCTCGCCGCCTACCAGGCCTACCTGAAAGGTGAGGACCTCTCGTCGAGAGACGACCTCGCGTCGCTCCGACGGACTGCGGCCTATTACGAGCAGGCGGTGGCCCTGGACTCCGCCTTCGCGGTCGCGTGGGCCCAGCTTTCCTCTATCCGCTCGAGGATTTATGTCAACGGGGTTCCCTCACCCGCGGTGGCCGAAGCGGCCCGTCGTGCGGGTGAGCGGGCGCTGGCCCTGGCCCCGGACAGCCCTTACGGACACTTGGCCCTCGGTCTCTACTACCTGGCAGTCGAGCGCGACCAGACGCGGGCGCTGCAGCAGTATAGGGTGGTGCACGAGAGGGCACCCAACAGCGTTGAGGGGCTGGCGGCGAGTGCCCGGCTCGCGGTGACCCAGGGCCGCTGGGACGAAGCGGTCGTCCACTTACGCCGGGCCCAAGTCCTGAACCCTCGGTCAAAGGCCCTGGGAAGTACCCTGGTTCAGACCTTGCTCTGGCTGCGGCGTTACCCGGAGGCGCTCGAGGCCAGCGACCGCGCCCTCGGGCTCGAACGGACGAACCTTGCCATCCTTGAGGATAGGGCGATGATCTACCTCGCCCAGGGCGACCTGGCCGGGGCGCAGGGCGTGATCCGGGGGGCACCGAAGGAGATCGACCCCGCAGCGCTCGTCGCATATCTGGCGAACTACTATGACCTCTTCTGGGTGCTTGATGAGGCCCAGCAGCAACTCCTCCTGCGGCTCACCCCCGAGCCGTTTGATAACAACCGCGCCGCCTGGGGCATATGCCTCGCTCAGACCCACGCGCTTCGGGGCAATCAGGTGCAAGCCCGGGCCTACGCGGACTCCTCCCGGATGGTGTTCGAAGCCCAGCTCAAGGAGTCGCCCGACGACGCCCAGCTCCATGTGCTGCTCGGCCTGGCCCTCGCCTACCTGGGGCGGCGGGATGAGGCAGTGGCGGAAGGCAAGCGAGGCGTGGCGCTCATGCCGGTCGGCAAAGATGCCTTTGATGCACCTTACTTCCAGCACCAGTTGGCGCGGATTTACATTCTCGTGGGCGAGCCGGACAACGCGCTCGACCAGCTTGAGCCGCTGCTTAAACTGACATACTATCTCTCCCCCGGCTGGCTCCGCATCGACCCCGCTTTCGACGCTCTGAGGGGAAACCCCCGATTCGAGCGCCTGCTGCGGGCGACGTGATGGCGCCCCGACCGAAAGCACCCCGCCGATGACCCTGGCCGAGCACCCGGTGTTCGCCATCGCGGGCACCGAATATCGGTGGGCCGACGTGGCCTTCGCGGCCATGCACTGGGATGAGTGGGCGGAGGTAGAGGCGAAAGCACGGCACGGTTTCACCTGCGCTGCCCGGGCGCACGCCACCGGTGGACGGCCGCCACGAGAGACTCTGACGGCGCGCGCCAACGACTACCGCTACGAGCACGACCTCATCTCCGCAGAGCAGACGGTAACCTGGCTGCGGCGGCGCGGGCTCACCACCGCCATGTGGATGGAGTGGGTCGAATGGTGCCTGCTTCGCGACCAGGAGGTGGAGGGCGTCTCCGAGTCTTCCACGTACGCTGACGAGGCGGAAGCCGAGCGGGCAGCTCTCGTGGAGGGGATTTGCAGCGGGCACCTGGTCCGCGTGGCCGGCAAGCTCGCCGGCCGCGCGGCCGTCCACGCCGCCCTCGGTTCGAAGCCCGACAGTGAGAGCCTGCCTGCACCGCCCTCGGTTGCCGAGCTCGATAGCAGCTTCGACCGCTTCCAGACCATGGTCGTCACCACCCGCGCGGTCCAGGACCGAATCGCCTCGCACCACCTCGATTGGATCCGTCTCGACTACCGGACCGCCAGGTTCGCCACCGAGGACGCGACCCGGGAGGCGGCGCTGGCCGTGCGCGCCGATGGAGTCGCGTTGGCAGAAGTCGCAGTCGAGGCCCACGTGCCCCTCTCGGCCGAGCGCGTCTACCTCGAGCACGCCGACCCGGCGCTCCGCGACCGGCTGCTCGGCGCGAAGGCTGGTGACCTGGTCGGCCCGCTTCACCTGGGCGACGCATTCATGGTGCTCCAGGTCGATGCGAAAGTACTTCCCTCCATACACGACCCCGATGTCCGGCGACTCGCCGAAGCCAACATCCTGGAGGGCGCCGTAGCCCGGGAGATGGCCAACAGGGTGACGTGGTACCTCGGGCCATGAGCGGCGACATCGGCGCGACCGACCCACGGGCGGTGCTCAAGGACGTCCCCCTGCTGACCTGGCTGCCCGAGGCGCTGCGGGCGCTGGTGGTCGACGCTTTCGTCCCCGCGGCGTACAGCTTCGGCGTATCGATCGTGCGGGAAGGAGACCCGGCCGACGCCCTCTATGTGGTCGTCTCCGGCCGCGCCCGCGTCGTTCGCACCGCCGAGAACGGTGAGGAGCTCTCACTCAACGTTCTGCGCGCGGGAGATGTCTTCGGCGAGATCGGCCTGCTGGAGCACACCACGCGGACAGCGACAGTCCGGGCGGCGGGCGACGTCGAGGTGCTCCGTCTCGACAAGGCGCTCTTCGAGGCGCTGGTGAATCGCCACCCCGAGCTGCGCACCCACATCGAGCTTCAGGCGCGGCATCGCCATCTGCACAACTTCCTGCGCCAATTTACCGCCTTCGCCTCGCTGCCAGACGCCGCGTTGCGCTGCCTCATGACCGAGCTGGAGCCGCTGGAGGCACCTAAGGGCGAACTGATAGTTCGCCAGGGAGACGCCGCTGGGGCGATGTACATCGTGGAGGACGGCCAGCTCCGCGTCTACACTGAGGATGGGGGACCCAGGCGCTACGTGGCGTACCTGCGAAAAGGGGATTTTTTCGGGGAGCGGTCGCTCTTTCAGCAGGTGCCGCGGGCCGCGAGCGTGGAGGCACTCGGCCCGGTTCGGCTGCTCACCCTTACCCGGGCGACGTTCGATAGCCTCTGCAAGGCGCACCCGGACTTCGCGGCCCGCATACAGGAGCGCGTCGCGCAATACGACTACGAGCGCGTGGCGCGGGTTCCCCTGGGCTTCGACCGCGAGCTGCTCCCGGCCGATTCCGGCGGCAATGACAAGGTCGGAGCCGTTGAGACCGACTACACCAGGGAATACCCGGTGCAGTCGGCGGCGGAGGTTGCATCGCCTGCCGAGGCGACGCCGGGCACCCCCACTGCCCCCCAAGCCGACACTCCCTTCGTCTCTCCAGACGGCCACTTCGTCAAGCGGGCCCGGCGGATCCGCCGCTTCCGGATGGTCCGGCAGGTGGACGAAATGGACTGTGGCGCGGCCTGCCTGGCGATGGTCTGCCGGCACTTCGGCCGCTCGGTGAGCCTCGCGCGCATCCGCCAGCTGGTACACACCAGCCTCGACGGCACCAGCCTCAAGGCGATAGTCCGCGCGGCCACGGAGCTGGGTCTGGCCGCGCGCTCGGTGAAGGCGTCGCCCCAGCATCTCTCCCAGATGCCGCTGCCGGCCATCGCCCACTGGGAGGGAAACCACTGGGTGGTGCTCTACGACGTGGACCAGAAATCGGTCAAATTCGCCGACCCGAGCTTTGGGCTCGTCCGCGTGCCCCGCGCCGAGTTCGAGAAAAAGTGGACCGGCTACGCCGCACTCTTCGACTACACCGACGCATTCGAGCGGGCACCCACAGGAGGCCCCGTCGGCGCCGCCTGGCTCTGGCCCTTCCTGCGGCCGTACTCCCGCCTGCTGCTGCAGGCCGCGGCGCTCGCCGTCTTCGTGAGCGCGCTGCAGATGGTGCTTCCCGTGTTCAGCCAAATCATCGTCGACCGCGTGCTGGTCGAGCAGGATAGCGCCCTGCTCCGCCTGCTGATCATCGGCATGGTCGCGGTGCTCGTGTTCATGACGGTGGGCATGGTGGTGCAGCGGTATCTTCTGAGCTTCGTCACGGTACGGGTGGACTCGTCCACACTCGATTATCTGACTCGGCGGCTGCTGGCGCTGCCCATGAGCTACTTCAATACCCGCCGCACCGGGGACATCCAGCGGAGGCTCGCCGGACTCCGCGAGGTGCGTGAGTTCGTGGTGCAGAACGGGGTGGCGGGGCTTACCGCCCTGGCGCAGCTCGGGGCGACCGTCACGCTCATGTTCGTGTACAGCCGGGTCCTCACCTTGGCCTTCCTGGCGACGCTCCCGCTGTATGCCGGGCTGATGTACTTCTCGGCCCGCTGGCTCCGGCCGATGTACGACCGGCTGGAGGAGGCGTTCGGTCGGTACCATTCGTATCAGATCGATGCCATCAAGGGGATCGGGACGGTCAAAGCCCTGGGTGCGGAGGGCTCGTTCCGGGAGCTGATGCTGGACCAGTTCAACAGTGTGGCCCGGCGACGCTTTCGGGCCGACTTCATCACCATGTCGTTCGACGGCACCGTGCAGATGGTCGGCTTCCTGTCGATCATCGTCTTCCTCGCCGTCGGTGCGCGCCTCGTCATGCAGGGCGAGATGACGATCGGGGCCCTGGTCGCCTTCAACACCCTGGTGGCGCTCGCCAACGCCCCCATCGTCTTTCTACTCACGCTCTGGGACAACCTTCAGCTCGCCGCGGTGCTGCTCAACCGGCTGGATGACATCTTTGCCCAGGACCCGGAGCAGGGCGTGGACCGCTCCCGGCTGGTACCGGTCCGGACCTTGGAGGGCCGAATAACGCTCCGCGACCTCGAGTTCCGCTTCGGAGGCCCCGAGGCCGCGCCGGTCCTCGAGGGCATCACCTTCGAGGCCACACCGGGACAGATGGTGGCGATCGTCGGCCGGAGCGGCTCGGGCAAAACGACGCTGATCAAGTGCCTCGCGGGACTGTTGGAGCCCACCGGAGGCACCATCCGATTCGACGGTGCCGACCTGAAGACGCTCAACTATCGCGACCTCCGCCGAAAGATCGGCTTCGTGCTGCAGGAGAACCACCTGTTCGACGATACCATCGCGCGCAACATCGCCTTCGGTGAGCAGGAGCCGGACATGGATGCCGTCCTCTGGGCGTCACGGGTGGCGAACGCCCACGACTTCATCGAGCGCCTCCCGCTGGGCTATGACACGCGGGTCGGGGAGTCAGGGATCTCGGTCTCCGGAGGGCAACGCCAGCGCATCGCCATCGCTCGAGCCGTCTACCACCGGCCCCCCGTGTTGATCTTCGACGAGGCAACCAGCGCGCTCGACACCGAGTCGGAACGCGCCGTGAAGGAGAACCTCGATTCGCTCCTGGAAGGCCGCACCTCCTTCGTCATCGCCCATCGCCTGAGCACCGTTCGCGACGCCGACCTGGTGCTCGTGCTGGAGCAGGGCCGGCTGGTCGAGCGCGGCACCCACGACGAGCTGATGGAACGCCAGGGGCTCTACTACTACCTCTGCAGCCAGCAGCTGGAGATGTGACGTGAGCGCATCCCTTGCGGGCGGTGGACTTGACGACGGCCTGGAAGACACCGGGCCGTTCCTGGAGTCGGACCCGCCCCACTGGGCGGCGCGGGGGCTCGCCCGCCTCCTGCTGGGATTCTTTGCGGTGGCACTTGTCGCCGGGGCCGTGGTTCGCGTGCCGGAGACCGTAGGGGGCGCGTTCGACCTCGTGCCCCTGGCGCCGGCTGCCCCGATCCGCGCGACGCACGAGGGGACGGTAATCCGGGTCGGGGCGACCGAAGGTCAGTTGGTGCCTCAGGGCACCGCCCTGTTCGTGCTGGAGTCGGAGCCGGTGGGTGAGCGCTCGTCCGAGCTGCGCACGCTGCGGAACCGGGTGAGCGGTGCGGCCGCGCAGGCGGAGAATCTGAAGGGCGAATACGCCAGCCGGCGCGCGGCCGATTCGGAGGAGGATCGGAAGCTGAGGGAGCGCCTCAGCTCCCTTGCCCGCAGCATCAGCCTCCGGAAGGAACAGCTCGCGACAGTGCGCACCCAGCGCGAGCGCAACGAGGCCGGCTACCGCACCGGGTCGGTAAGCGCCGACGAGGTCGCCCTAGCCGGACTTCGGGCGAGTCAGCTCGCGCTCGATATCGAAGAGTCCGAGCGCGAGCAGCAGGAGGTGCGGGCCACCATCACCCAGTTGCAGCACCAGGCCCGCGCGCGCGCGGCCGAAGAGCGGGAGCGCCAACGCCGCCTCGACGAGGAGGTCCAGGGCGCCGGGACCCGCATCGCCGCGCTCGAGCGCGACCTCGCCAACAGTTCGGACAACCAGCTCTCGGTGCCGGCACCCTGTGAGGGGACGGTGCTCAGGCTGAGCGTCCGTACCCCCGGCGCGGTAGTGCGCGATGGAGAAGTGCTGGGGGACGTGGCCTGCTCCGGTGGACACCTCCGCGCCGAGATGATGGTCCCCCAGTCGGGCGTAGCTCGGCTCAAGCCCGGGCAGGGCGTGAAGCTGATGTACGACGCTTTTCCCTACCAGCGGCACGGCGTCAAGCGCGGCACCGTCAGCTGGGTGGGCCCGCTGGCCGCGGGCAGCGGAGACAGTGGGAGCTTCCGGGCGCTGGTCGAGCTGGGCGAGGAGGCGATCCGCATCGACGGGCAGCGGCGTCCGCTCCTGCCGGGGATGGGCGGCCGCGCACTGATAATCGTGGGCCGGCGGTCTCTGCTGAGCTATGCATTCGAGCCGATCCGCCAGCTCCGCGAAAACCTCGCCGACGCTCCTGAGCGATGACCCCCAGCTCCCACCCGGCTCCGGGCGCGGCGCGCCCCAGCTTCGGCCAGTACACGCTGAGCGACTTTGAGAGCGCCGACGCGTCAATGCGCGCCTGCCTCCAGCTGGCCCGCGTGGCCGCCCGGACCGAGCTCCCCATCCTGATCCTGGGTGAGACCGGAACCGGGAAGACGATCTTGGCCCATGCCACGCACAACTCCTCCAAGCGCGCCACCGCCCCGTTCGTTTCCTTCAACTCGGCGGCGCTCAGCGACACCCTGCTGGACAGCCAGCTGTTCGGCCACGATCGGGGCGCGTTCACCGGGGCCTCCCGCACCGTGCGGGGCAAGTTCGAATTGGCGCACCACGGCACGCTCTTCCTGGACGAGATTGCCGACCTGAGCGCGGCGGCCCAGGCCAAGATCCTGCGGGCGGTGGAGTACGGCGAGTTCGAGCGTTTGGGGTCGGAGACGCTGCACGTCGCCGACGTCCGGCTCATGACGGCTACGCACCTCCCACTGGAGCAGTTTGTGGAGTCGGCCCAGTTCCGCAAGGATCTCTTCTACCGTATCAGCGGCGTCACTCTCACCATCCCGCCGCTGCGCGATCGGCCCAACGACCTCCGCGCCCTGATCGCGACGGAGATCGGGGCGGCCGCCCGCGTGGAGGGGAAGTCGCTCGTCGGGCTCAGCCGTGGCAGTGCCGAGATCCTCTTCTCCTACCGATGGCCGGGCAATCTGCGCGAGCTGAAACACGTGATCCACTCGGCCGTCGCGCTCAGCACCGGCGACGTGCTCCGCCCGGAGGCGATTTTGTTCTCAGCATCTATGTCCTGGCTGGGCTCGGCGCCTCGGCCGTCGTCCGCGTTGCCGGCTGCGGGGCCGGACCTGACGCTGAGAGCAGCGGAAGAGCGGCATATCAGGTCGGTGTTGGCGAGTCTGGGAGGCAACAAGCGGCAGGCCGCACGGGCGCTGGGTATTTCGCGGGCGACGCTGGACCGGAAGCTTTCGCCGGACGCCGGGGCCGGTCCGGAAGCCGACGGGGAGATGGAGGCTGCGGCGGAAACAGGCTGGGATCGGACTGATACCAGGTAGCCTTAGAACGAGACCACCGGGAGCCCACCTTCTCCAGCCTCGCTCCCCAAGTCGATGACGTGCCTTGACATACCTGCAACTGCATTTGCGGCACGCTGCGTGCCTTTAAGCGATGTGCCTCCCGCGGCAACGCAGCGTGATGTTCCGGCTGAGTGGGCCGACGGGGCTGACTGCAGCACCACCTTTTACCACAAGAGGACATCATGCCAGACAAGCAGGAAGGCACAAAGGATTCACAGCGCAAGCCGGGCCAAGACGCTAAGATCGAGGATCTGGAGAAGCGCCAGGACAAGGTTGCCGATGAGAAGGACGTTACTGGGGGCGCCCAGAAGAAGAACAATCGGCTCTAGAAAACCACCGCGCCGAGAGAGGGAGATCCACGGGGCAAGGGTCGGCCTTGCCCCCCTTCTTATTCGGTGAGCGTCGCTAATCCCCACTGGCCACCGCACGGAGCCCATGACTCGGCGCCAAGACGACAACACCGAATCCGATCCTGAGCCCGAGGAAGACGTGATCTTCCTCGAGGATCTCACGCCCAGAAGTGACGCCGGCGTCCGGGGGGGTAAGCGCCTCTTCGGGGACAACTCAGCCGAAGATGCGCCACCGGCACAGGAAACTGAGAAAAGACTTCAGGGACCTACCTCGACCGGGGAGAGCGGCTAGGGTCGCATTTGAAGCTGCGTCAGCGCGCGTCGTCTTCCTCCTCCGGCTCCTCGAACTCCTCCAGCTCCTCATCCTCGAAATCGTCCTCGTCGTCGAGATCCTCCTCGTCGTCGAGCTCTTCGTCCTCGTCTTCGTCGTCGAAGGTGAACCCGTCGTCCTCGAACTCGTCTTCGTCCTCATCGAACTTGCGACGCATGTTCAGGTCCAGGGCTTCCACCGACGTCTCCCAGGCCAACATGATATCCTCCGCCATTGGATGATGATCCAGGTGTCTCAGGA
>JACCQZ010000086.1 GCA_013813875.1 Gemmatimonadales bacterium
GAGCGGGTCGAGCATGCGCGGCAGGAGTTGTCCGCAGAGTAATCCCCGTGTGGGTTGAGGGGTGTGGGAACTCCGAGCGAGAGTGGACAGCGGGGGACAACTACGATGCGCGTCCCCATCGCGCACACGGTGTCTACACGATCATCGAGCGGTAAACGAGGGTGGGTGGAGTCGTTAGCATGCTGCTCCACATTTCCAGACCCTCTACTACTACTGCTAGTTTAAATAAATAGAAGAGTAGTCTTTGTTTTAGCCTCCTTGAGGAGCGGCATGAAGCTCACGATCACGCGGGAGCAACTCCAGGAAGGGCTGGTGGCGGTAGCAGCCAGCATACCCGCCAAGACCACCCTGCCCATCCTGTCCAACATCCTCCTCGAGGCCACCAAGGACGGGATCCGCCTTTCGGGAACCGACCTCGACATCGCGGTCAGCACGTCGGTATCGGCGTCGGTGGATCAGGAAGGCGCGATCACGCTGCCGGCGAGAAAGCTGGTGGAGATCGTGCGCGAGCTTCCCAGCGCGGCCATTCGGGTTACCGCCTCCGGGGAGCAGCGGGTCACCATCGAATGCGGTCGCTCCCGGTTCCGGCTGCTGGGTCTGCCCCGCGAAGAATTTCCCGCCTTTCCCACGGTCAGGTTCGACGGAGGATGGCGGACCTCCTCCCGGGATCTTCAGAAGCTCATCGGCCACGTGGCATTTGCCGCCAGCACCGAAGAGAGCCGGCCGATTCTCAACGGCGTGCTCTGGGAGCTGCGGCCCGAGCGGATGCGAATGGTGGCCACCAACGGCCATCGGCTCGCCCGGATGGATGTGCCCACCTCGCCGGCGGGCGGCGCCCAGGCCGATCTGATCGTCCCACCCAAAGCGCTGGAGCAGATCCGGCGGCTCTTCGGAAGCGACGAGGAGGTCGAGATCGCCCGGAGCGAGAACCACCTCGGTTTCCGCTCCAGCACCACCCAGATCTATACCCGGCTGATCGAAGGGCCCTATCCGAACTATGAGCAGGTGATTCCGCGGGAGAACGACAAGGCCGCAACCACCGACAAGGCGGCCTTCATGTCCGCGCTCCGCCGGATGAGCATCGTGGCCAGCGATCAGACCCACCGCATCCGCATGGCCTTTGCCAGCGGAGCGTGCAAGCTGTCAGTGCAGACGCCCGACCTGGGCGAGGCTCAGGAGGAGATCACCGTGAGCTACGACGGTGACCCACTGGAAATCGGATTTAACGCCTCGTACCTGCTCGAGATCCTCAAGTACATCCCGACCGACGAAGTCCGGCTGACCTTCAAGGCCCCCGAGCGCGCCGCCACCTGCGAGCCGGTGGGTTGGGACGACCCTGCAAGCTATCTGACGTTGGTGATGCCGCTGAGGTTGGTGGATTAGAAGAGGTTATCAGCTATCAGCCATCGGCTATCAGCTGGCGCCACAAGGCCGTCGCCGCCATATCAGGACAGCCGACAGCCGACAGCCGACAGCCGACAGCCGACAGCCGACAGCTGATAGCTGATAGCTGATAGCTAGTTCCCACTCCCCGCCGCCGTGATCGAATAACTCCCCGCCTGCACCACCGGGACCGTCTGCCCTAGCGCTGGAACCGAGATCTCCATCTTGCCCGACTCGTTGCCTTGCCCTGAGACCAGCACACCATCCAGACCGAGGCGGTGAACGCTCTCGCGGGATCCGGAGGCAGTCATCTGCAGCTCTTGATCGCCCTGCGAGCGGGTACCCGAGCGGGTGTAGGAGCCGGTGCCCTGGAGCGCGATCACCTCTTGCGATCCTCCGGAGCTCTCGCCGGCCGGCTCGGCCGCACGGTACGTGATCACCGCCTGTTCGGTGCCCTGAAAGGCGTCCGCTACCACCTGGTACTGGGTGGTATCAGTCCAGGTTAGCCCTTCGCGGGCCCCTTCGGCCGGCAGCGACGGAAACAGGAGCCGGAGCCTGCTTCCGACCTCGTCGCCGAGGGTGCTGCTGCGGTCGGCCGTCAGCGCCGACAGCTCCCCACTGCGGGTGAGCGTGCCGGTCCAGCGGGTGCCACGGGAGCTCGCCACCGAATCGAGGGGCACCGGCGCGCCGTTCTCCAGTGCCACCAGCGAGTCGAGCACGATGGTCACGGCGTAGGCATCGGGTGCTCCGGCCTCACCTACGGTGAGGTGAAGGTGGGCGGTGCGGTCTCGGACTTGGGCCTGGGTGGCGCCGTCAGGATACTGCAGGGAGAGGCTGTCGTGGCGTACCATGGTGTACGCCGCATTCCGCACCGGGCGGTAGGTGACCGCCGGCCCCCGCCCTTCACCTTCCGCCGGCGGGGCGGTGGGCGAGCCCACCGGCTCCGGGGCAGGCGCGGCCGGCTCGTTGCCCGCCGGGCTCGAGGCACACCCGACGAGCAGAAGGCACCCGGCCATCAGGTCCGCCCGGCGCAGATTCGGGGGGTTCATCTGAGCGCCGTAACCTTGGTGGTCTGAGTGAGCGTGACCGGGAGGGGCTGCTCGGCGAACGCGCCCGAGATTTTCAGAGCCGATTGCAGCTGCCAGTTGCCACCGAGGTACTGCCCGTCGGAGCTCACGAAGTAGGCGCCTTTGCCGGTGCCCTTGCCCTCGATGCGGGCCGGACCGTTCGGCGTAGGCTGGGTGCCCGCTACCTGGGAGGTGTAGTCGGTGGTGACGCGGACCGCCTTCCGCGAATTGTGGGTGTCGTTGGCCGCCGCCCGGTAGGCGGTGATGCGCCGGACAGTGACGCTATCGGTGCCGTCGGCGGTCACGTTGGCGGAGGTATCGGCCCACGATTCCCCGACCTTGATGCCGGCCCGCACCCAGGGAAAGAAGTCGCTGAGCAGCCCCTGAACCTGGGCGGCATTGGGAGTGCGGCTGGCCGGCTGCAGCGGCGAGGGCTTGCCGGCCCGATCGAGGAAGGCACGGAACTCCGCCCCCTTGGCACTATCCAGCACTGCGGCGGGAATCGGGGTGGCGCTGTCGCCCCGCATCGAGTCCACCACCACCCGCATCGCCTGGCCGCCGGCGCTATCCGCAAAGCTCACCGTCAGATAGCTCTGGGTGGTAAAAGAGACCGACTGCTTCCCCTTTCCCGCCGCGGTGGCGTCAACCTCCTGAGTGAGCGTCTGATCCACCCGGTACTTGGTGGTGGGCGGCGCGAGTCGCGACAGCGGCAGAGCAAGCAATAGCGCGGTGAGCGCGCTGAATCCGATCAATGCTGTGGGCATGCTGATCCCCGTTGAGGTCCGGCTGGATAAGGTAAACCGGCGGCGTTCGATATGGGACGGCCCCAACGATCGGCGGCCTCCAGGATGGGTTCTGGGAGGCCGCCACTGGTCGAGCCGTAAGCCGAGTTTTGTTCCTCCGCGCTTGCGCCCGGAGGGATGGTCATCTGTCTGGGATGGCCGTCGCCGGCCACCTCTAGCGGCCTACCCGCGGCTCACCTCGGCCCGAGAGCTCCGGTGCTTGCGGTGTGGGTCACACCTCGCCGCCTATTTGGCCTTGCTCCGACTGGGGGTTGCCATGCCGCCGCTGTTGCCAGCGGTGCGGTGGGCTCTTACCCCACCGTTTCACCCTTACCCCTCGGTCCCCATCGCTAAGCTCCGGGTTCCTCGAGGCGGTCTGTTCTCTGTTGCCCTATCCGTCGCCTCTCGGCGCCCAGGCGTTACCTGGCAGTCTACCCTCTGGAGCTCGGACTTTCCTCGGACAACTGCTGTCCGCGACCATCGCGCTTGGCCAGTGGATGGAATATAGTGGAAAGTTCTTAGTGCTGAGTGCTTAGGGTGGTGCCAAGGTGAAAGTGCTGGAGTCGAAGGACTGTGCCGCGCGGGTTTCACTGTCGCACTTGATACCTTCCACCAACCAAGCACTCAGCACTAGGAACTTTCTACTCTCCTTAATCTTGCCAATCCCTGCTCCGCCTGCCGGACGTATGGCTGGAGGGCGTCATCCGCGGCCTTCCACTGGCTCACTACGTTGTGGTACTCCTGGCGGGCTTCGGCTCGGCGGCCCAGTTGCTCGTACGCGGCAGCGCGGAGGAGGCGCACTCGGCCGAGCATGCCCCAGCGGGAGTCGAATCCCGCGGTCTTGAGGGTTTGGGGCTCGAAGTCCTGCAGGATCCGCAGGGTGCTGTGGTACTCGCCGAGGAGGTAGTAGGCCTGGGCGGCGAGGGGCCGGCTGTAGGAGGTGTACATCCTCTTGATGATATGGGTCGAGTCGGGCTCCGCCAGCGCCAGCCGCGCGGCGCTCGAATCTCCGTGGCTCAAGGCCAATAGCGCGCGCACCTCGCGGGAGAGCCGGTCGCCGGTGATAGCCTGATACTCGGTGAGCGCGGTGCTGTCGGCGGCCGGGCCGGTGAAGAGGCCGATCGCGGCGGTCGCCCCACTGTGCGCCAGATGCTTTCGCTGCTCCGCCGGCGCCATCCGCCCTGCCTCCGCCGCGCTCTGCCACACCTGGCGCAGCGAGGCGGCCGGGACCCCGATCGAAGCGTAGAGCTCACCCATGACGACGCGGCGCCACGACTCGTCCATGGCCCCATCCCCGCCGGGCCCCGGATGCTGCACTACCTCGCGGCGTACCTGGTCGGCCAGGTCGAGCGCCTCGGCCGCGCTGCTCAGGTCGCCCTGGTAGGCGAACACATTGGCCGCCGCGGCGATGTCCCGCACCACGGTCGGGGTGCCTTGATAGGGACGGAAATCCTGCGGAGCCACTGTGTCCAGCGCGGTCCGAAGCTGGTCGGCCGCGCGCGCGACGTCGCCCGCCGCGAAGCGAATCCGTGCCTCCACGAAGGGCAGCTCGGGGTGGATCGGCGCGCTCTGCCGGTAGCGGTCCACCTCCCCCAGCGCCGCGTTGTAGTTGCTCGAGGCCAGATAGGCATCCACCATGGCCCCATGGGCCCGCAGCGTGGTCGGCTGGCTGGCCACCCAGCTGCGGGCGGTAACCAGCGCCTCGACCCGTGCCCGCGCGATCGAAGCGGCCAACGCGGCGCTGTCCACCAGGCTCCTGCCCACGGTGGACTTGGTGATGGCGAAGGAATCGGCCCCGACCAGCGCATAAAAGGGCTGCGGGCCGGCTGCCACCCCGAGCATGCTCTGCACGTGGTCGTAAGCGAGCGCGTATTCCGGGTCCAGCGCCAGAGTGCGCTTGAAGGCGCGAATTGCGCGGGTCCAGGCCGGCGCCTGGTCGAACCCGGTGGTGTCGTGGAACCAGGCCTCGCCCAATCCGTACCAGGCGTCGGCATCGGCCGCGTCGCGGGCCAGTAACTGCTGGTAGAGCGCCCGGGCGTCGGCATACTCACCGCTGTTGAAGGCGCGATAGGCGTTGATCACCGCACGATCGTGCGCCGGCAGGTTTTGCGAATAGGCGGTGGCCCGGACGATGGCCTGGTCGCCGAGGGAATCCTCCACTCCGGCCATCCACCCCCGGGTCAGCGCGAGCTTGTAGTAGGCCAGGCCGAAGCTCGAGTCTATCGCGACGGCGCGCTTCAACTCCCGCTGCGCGCCGACCAGGTCCCAGTGATTGAGTTGCTCGACTCCGCGCAGATAGGCGCGGTACGCCTCCAGGGATTGGGTGGTCGAGCGGGCGAGGTCTACTCGGATCTCGTTAGGCGCACCGGAGAGATCCAGCAGCTTGGCGGCGAGCTCGTCGAAGAGGGGCCGCAGATCCTCGCCCGGCAGATCATCCACCCGGGCAACATCCACCCGCGCACCGTTGGCCACGTCGAAGACCCGGGCTACCAGGTGCAGCGAGTCTCCCGCCTGGGTAAAGTCGCCGAGCACCACGGTCCAGACCCCGGCATCCCGGGCCAGCCGGCGGGCCAGGTCGAGCCCCACGTCGTCACCGGGCTTGAGGCCGTGCTGAGCCAGCAGATCGTGCACCCGCTCGTGGTCCACCACCGTCAAATCGTTCCATTGAGACAGGTTGAGCCCGAGCATGCTCACGCTTCCGTCGCGCAGCCATTCGACCGACTGGTCTCCACGGAGATTGTCGAACGGAAGCACCAGGATCGAGTGCCGCGGGTTAACCCCTTCCGGTGGGCCCGGGGTCCGCCGAGCCAGTCCCACACTCGCACCGAGCGCGGCCAGTACGACGGCGCCGGCGGTGAGCATGCCGCGGCGGCGGTTCCGGGGTCCGCGCGGAATGGGCCGGCCTGCGGCAAGTGCCTGTCTCAGCTCCTCTCCGGTCTGCCACCGCTCGCCCGGCTGCTTCTCCAGGGCTTTCATCACCGCGGCGGCGAGTGGCGCCGGGCAGTCAGCTCGCACCCGGTCGATCGCCGCCGGCCGCTCGGCGAGGTGCTTCGACACCACCACACGGTTGGAGCCTTGAAACGGGGGATGTCCGGCCAGCATTTCGTACGCCACGACGCCAAGGGCGTAGAGATCGCTCCTGTTGTCAATCTCCTCCCCCGCAGCTTGCTCGGGACTCATGTAAGTCGGGGTGCCGACGGCGATGCCCTGCCCTGTGGTGGAGCCGCTCCCTTCGGGCACCATGGCGCGGGCAATGCCGAAATCCGCCAACATCGCGCGGCCGGTCCCTTCGTCGAGCAGCACGTTCTCCGGTTTCACGTCGCGGTGCACCACTCCGGCGCGCCCCGCCGCGTCGAGCGCCGCCGCCATGTCGCCCACGATGCGGGCGACCTCGGCGGCGGGCAGCCGGCCTTCGCGCTCGAGCCGCTGCCGCAGGCTCTCGCCCGCCACCTCGTCCATGACGTAGTAGAGCAGTCCGCCGGCGGTGCCCGCGGTGTGAACCGCGACGACGTTGGGATGCCGTAGCCGGGCGATGGTCCGCGCCTCGGAGAGGAAGCGGCGCGTGATCGCCTGGTGGGTGGCGAGCTCCGGGTGGACCACCTTGATGGCGACGGGACGGTCGAGCGTGGTGTCAGTAGCGCGGAAGACGACGCCCATCCCGCCGCGTCCCAACTCGCGCTCGAGCCGATACTGCGGCTCCAGTGCGGCCTGGAGAGCGGCGAAGAGATCGAGCGACGGGTGGCTCATGGCCTGACAGGTCCTGGGGGTGACCTGCAAATATACCGTGACAGATCGAAATGGGATGCCGGCGCGCGACGAATGGTTGCGTGCCGCGTCGAATCGAAGTGTTTCGAGTTGAACCCGGTTTGACGTATCAGTTCTATCCTCTTGCACCATCGGCCAGAGGAGCCCGCGTGCACGTCCCAACTCAGCGATCCACTACCATTGCCGCCGTGCTCCTGCCCGGAGAGCGCTCCCGGGTGGACGCCGCCGGTAACGGCTGCTTCGCGGTGGTACATCGAGACTCGGTCCCGGACGCGGTCAGGGTGGTGCGGGAGCGGGCGGTGGACGCGGTGCTCGTCTCGGTGCACCGCTGCGCCCCGGATGAGGTGGAAGCCGTAGGGCACCTGGTCCGCGAGTTTCCCGGTATTCCCACGGTCGCGCTGCTCTCTCAGCACGATCCGAGCGCCACCGACATGCTGTTGCGCCTTGGCGCCTCGGGAGTCAGGCAGGTGGTGGACGTCACCTCCCCGGCGGGCTGGGGCCGCCTTCGTCAGGTGGTTGGTCAGCCGGCCACCCGGGCGGTGGCCCGCATTCAGGCTCCCATACTCGAGGCGCTGGCGGAAACGCCACCTGATGCCCGGCTCTTCGTCGAGGCCATGATTCGCTTGGCACCGGATACCGCTACCGTCACCGCCCTCGCCGGGCGGCTCTACGTCCGCCCCAGCACGCTCATGTCCCGCTTTGCCCGGGCGGGGCTGCCCTCTCCCAAAAACTACCTGGCCGCCATCCGGCTGCTGCACGCGGCCTATCTTTTCGAGACCTCGGGACTCTCGGTGGCCGACGTGGCGTACCGGTTGGAGTATTCCTCGCCCCAGAGCTTCGGCCGGCACCTCCGGGCCATGCTGGGCGTTACCGCATTGGAGTTCCGCCGCCGGTTTCCCTTCCCGGTGGCACACGAGCGGTTTATTGCCCTGATGATCGAACCCTACCGGTTCATCTGGCGGGAATTTCACCCGCTGGCCGCGGGCGGTTCCGGGCCTTAACGGTCAGGGCGCGCGGCGGAGCCTGTTGTAGCGGGTGAGCACGGCCCGAAGTCGGTCGTGCGGCAGGGCGGGCACCACCAGGTCGTCGGCGCCCTTCATGGTCCGAGCGGCCAGCATCGCGTTGATGATGGCCTCCTCGGTGGCTTGCACCGTGGCCTCGTACACCGGATCTATTCCCTCATCGCCCAGCATGCGGAGGGACAGCACTCCGGTAGAATCGGGGCGGCCCGTCGGCATAGTCGAGAAGGCGATGAAGAGATCGCCCGAGCCCGCACCGGCAATGCCCCCCATCCGCCCGATCCCCAGCGAGGCACGGCGGGCCACCCGGCGCAACTGGTGCGGCAGGAGCGGCGCGTCGGTGGCCACTACCACGATGATCGAGCCCTGCTCCTGCTTCCGCTCGGCCGAGCCACCGGGGCAGCGTCGCGGAGCCCGGGTGGAGTCGAGCTGCGGACTGTCGTAGCAGAGCTTCGGGTCGCTGATCTCCTGCCCCACGGGCGCCCCCGCAATTCGGAGCAGGCGCCGCTGGCCAAAGTTGCATTGCACCAGCACGCCTACGGTAAAGCCGCCGTGGTCGTCGGCCAGCTTGCGGCTCGCCGTACCGATTCCGCCCTTGAAGCCCAGACAGATCATCCCGGTTCCACCACCCACGTTTCCTTCCGCCACCGGTCCCCCGCGAGCGGCTGCCAGTGCGGAGAAAAGGTGCTGCTTCTTGACGTGAAAGCCGTAGATGTCGCTGAGCTCGCCGTCCCAGGTTTCGGCCACCACGGGAAGACAGCAGTTGAACACCTCCGAAACCCGGGTGCGGCCCCACTCGATCACCGCGTCCCGCACCGTCCCTACGCTGTTGGTGTTGGTGATGGTGATCGGGTACAGCAGCCGGCCATAGTCCTCGATCCACTCGGTCCCGGTCATCTCGCCGTTGCCGTTGAGGCTGAACCAGCCGGCAAATACTTCGCTGAGATTCCGGGTGCCGCGGGGGAATATCGCCGTGACGCCGGTCCGCACCGGGCCCCGGCCCACTCTGAGTCTTCCCGATCCCTGGATCAGCGTCGTGTGGCCCACCGCCACGCCCGGCACATCGGTAATGGCGTCGAGCGGACCCGGCGTGCCTTCCAATGCAATGCCCAGATCGCGCGCCCGCTCCGGCCGTGCCTGGCCTGCCAGGGCCGGGGCCACCGCGCAGAGGGCCACGGCGGCCAGAAGCCAGCGCGAGGTTCTAACCTCCTTGAGCGCGCCTTCCATCAGGACACCGCTCCGGCCGGCAGCTTCGAGGGACGCAGCTTGCGGTCCAGCGCCCGCCCGGCCCGCGCCACGATGTCGGGCACCGCTTCCGCGTCGGCTTGGGTAGTACGGAAATTCACGATACAGGCACGCAGCACGAAGCGGCCGTCCAGCCGGGCATTGGTCACGAACAGCTCACCGCCGGTCTTGAGCAGCGCGAGCAGCTCCTCGTTGAGGGTATCGAGGTACTCTTCCACCTCGGGAGGGCCGACGGCGAGGTCGGGTGGCAGGTATCGGAAGGTGGTGATGCTCAATCCCTGGGTCAGGGCTTCGATTTCGGGGTGCGCGTTGGCGGCATCGAAGAGGGCTCGAGCCAGCCGGCAGTCCTCCGTGATCATCCGCACGTAGCCCTCCAATCCCGCCTGCCTCAGTCCCAGCCATACCTTCAGCGCCCGGAAGCCGCGGGAGTTCTGCATACCCATCTCGTAATAGTTGATCGGGGGCTCCTCGCCCTCGGTATCGAAGTGGTAGTACGCGGGCGTATAGCTGAAGGCCGCGGGAAGTCTCTCGGGATCGCGCACCAACGCGCAGCCGGCCTCGATCGGCGCGTAGAGCCACTTGTGCGGGTCCACGGCCAGGGAGTCGGCCAGCCGAAGCGCCTTCAAGTCGGCTGGGGCATCCGGGAGCGCCGCGGCAGGGGCGCCATAGGCGCCATCCACATGGAACCAGAGCCGGTGCTCCCGGCAGATTTCGGCCAGCTCACCCAGCGGATCAATCGCGCCGGTGCTCACCGTGCCCGCCGTGCCCACCACCATCATCGGGCGGTAACCGGCGAGCAGGTCCTGACGAATCGAGGCGCGGAGCGCCTCGGTGTCCATCCGCTGGCCGCGATCGGTCGGGATCCAGCGGATGGCGTCGGTCCCCAGGCCGAAGAGGTCGGTGGCTTTCTGCACCCAGGTGTGCGTGGCGGCCGAGACGTAGACGCACAGCCGATCCGCTCCCGCGCCGGCCAACCCGGCCGAGCGCACCTCGGCTCCGGCGATAGCTTGGCGGGCGGCCAGAAAGCAGATGAAGTTGGCCATGTTTCCCCCGCTCACCAGCAGCCCACCGCAGTCGGTGGGGTAGCCCACCAGCTCCGCCACCCAGCGCACCGTCTGCGCCTCGATCTCGGAGGCTATCGGGGCGAGCTCCCACCCGCCCACGTTGGGGTTGACGGCGGCCGCGAGCAGGTCGGCGAGAGCGCCGATCGGTGCCGCCGAGGAGGTGATGTACCCCATGAAGCGGGGATGGCCGTTGAACAGGGAGTGGTTGAACAGGAGGCCGGCGGTCTCGGCCAGAAGCTGCTCCGGATCGGCGCCGGTGCGCGGCAGCGGCGCCCGGCCCAGTAGCGCCCGCACAGCCGCCGGCGTCTCGCCCGGCGTCAGCGGGCGGCCCCTGAGGGAGCCTAGAAAATCCGCGATTCTATCTACCAGATCGTGCCCCGCCCGGCGGAACTGGTCGGGCCCCATCTCGAGCGGGGCCCCAGTCACCGTGCTCTCGCGGCGAGCACCTCGGCGAGCCGTCCCAGCCCCTCCTTCCAGAACTGCTTCATCGCCGCGGCGGCCTTGGCGTTAGGGAGCCTGCGATGCTGCAGCGACACCCGGCTCTTCTCCTCGCCCTTCACGACAAAGAAGACATCCACTTTGGTTCCGTCACGCCAGAGCAGGCGGAGCGACTTGTCCGGAGTGGCCTTGCCGAACTCGAACGGCGCATCCGGCAGCCACCGACCCCGCTGGCGCCGATCTCTCCACGCCCGGTAGAGGGTGTTGACCGGCACCGGGACCACCTTGCTGCCGCTGATCTCGTACCCTTCGGGCTTCTGGTACCGGTCTCGCAGGCCGGCCCACTGCTCGTACCCGACGGTCACCATCTGCTGCCACCAGGGTCCCAATTCGTGGTTCGCGACCAGAACGGCGACGATCTCCTTGTGCGTCATCCGCTGCGCGCCGGCGCGGTCGAGAACAGTAAACCACTGGCGCCAGCTCCTGCCCGTTCGGGCGAGCACCGACTCGTCACTCACACCAGCCCACTGCGTCACCTCCCGCTTGGCCACGGCCAACCTCCTCTCAGCGAACGTGACAGCTTGCCAGCCCACGCTTCTCCAGATAACGCTGATGGTACTCCTCGGCCGGATAGAAGGTCGAGGTCGGAGTGATCTCGGTGACGATAGGATTGGGGAACCGCCCACTCCGGTTCATCTGCTCCTTCGAGGCTTCGGCGGCTTTCTGCTGCGTTCCGTCGTGGTAGAAAATCGCCGACCGATACTGCGTGCCCCGGTCCGGCCCCTGGCGGTTGAGGGTGGTCGGATCGTGATTGGTCCAGAACACGTTCAGCAGGTCCTCAAACGAGGTGCGCGATGGATCGTAGGTGACTTCGACCACCTCGGCGTGTCCGGTCCTGCCGGTACACACGTCCTCATAGGTGGGATTCGGGTAGGTGCCGCCCAAGTACCCCACCACGGCCGACTCCACCCCTTCCACCTGTCGAAATGCCACCTCCACGCCCCAGAAGCACCCTGCCCCGAATGTCGCCTTGTGAATATCGGTCATTTACATCTCCATTGTCTGCGTCACGGTAACCTGCGTCGGTGTCCCTCTCAACGCTCGACGGCCGGGTAAGGTTCTTCCCGTCCCTCACCCCCACTTCATGCGCTGCCGCAACGCGGTGATGTGGGCCGCGTGGTGTTCTCCGTGCCAGGCGTACATCGCGAGCAGCTCGTCGAGCGACATCCGGCGTCCATGTTCCGGATGCTGGATGGTGCGGGCCCATTCTTCGGGCCGGCATTGTTCCAGCAGGAGCACCCAACGGCGATGCAGCGCCTCCACCAGAGCGAGGGAGATTTCGATGGGCCCGGTCCGCGCATCGGACAGCTCAGCCCAGCGGGCTTCCTCGTACGGCTTGATCGTGGGGGTCGGCTCCGTCAGCGCGAGCCGGAAGCGGGTGTAGGCATTGATGTGGCTGTCAGGCACATGGTGGACCACCTGGCGAACGGTCCATCCCTCGGGCCGGTACGGGGTGTCCAGCTGAGCCGGCGACAACCCGGCGACAGCCGCCCGCAACCGCTTTGGGGCCGAGGCGATGGCGGCGACGGCCGAGTGCCGCTGCTGCTCGGTCAGCGCGCCGTGAAATTCGAACCGGCCGATGGGATAGCGGAGGTCGTCCACGGGTCTAGTCGTCCGTTCGGGTTCTGCGCCCGGGGTCAGGCGCCTCGGCGCCGCCGCGGAACTCGAAGTGGGATTCATTCAACGCGCGCTCCTGGCCGGCGGCTTCAGTCATCTGCTGCAGAAGAAGAAAGCGCGCCAGCACCACCTCCGCGATTCGAGATGCGGATTCCCACCTTCCCGGGGTCAGCTCTGGATAGATGTGGGCGAACTCGGGACGTAGCCGTGCCTCGCGCATGCCTGAAATCTAGCAAATCCCCGACCCGGCGTGCTGGCCCGCTCTACCGGGCGGCGCGCTCCACCAGGCTCTTCGAATTGATGCCCGGCTGCCGGACCAGGGCGTAGACCCGGTCTACCTCCGCCGGCACGGCGGCGGTCATGTTTTCCGCTCCGGCGGCGGTGATCAGGATGGTGTCCTCCAACCTGAGATGGATCTGCTTGTCGGGAAACTCCAGGACCGGCTCGACGTTGAACACCACTCCCGGCTGGAACGGCTTTCTGGCCCAGGCACCGGAGATAGCTCCTACGTCGTGCACCGAGATGCCGACGAAGTGACCCACGTATCTCCCGGTCTGGAGGAAGGCGTCGCGGTAGCCATGCCTGGTGTAGACCGGCTCGGCTGCATCCCGCAGCCCGTCCACCGTAACCCCGGGCTTCATGGCGGCAATGATCGCGTTCCGCGCATCGAGCACGCAGCGGTACATCTTCTCCTGCTCGGTGCTGAACTTACCCGAAACCGGCCAGGTGCGCGTAATGTCCGAGGTATAGTGCTCCCAGTCGGAGCCGTAGTCTATGTAGACGATCTCCCCGGCCTGCATCTGCCGGCGATTGTCCATGTAGTGGACGATGGGTGTCAGTGGTCCCGATGGCACGATCGGCGGAAAACCGTCGCCTCGAGCTCCGAGGCGAGTGTTGACGTACTGCGCGGCCGCCGCGATCTCGTACTCGTACATACCGGGCCGGGTGGCCCTGATGGCCTCGGCCACCGCCTCCGCGCCGATCTGCCCACTCCGCCGCAGCCGCTCGATCTCGTACGGCGTCTTGACCCAGCGCAGCTCGTCCAGCAGCGGACTCACGTCGGCGAGCTGCAGAAGCGGGTGCGCCGCGCGAATTCGCTCGATGGCCTGGGCATGGACGGGCACCTGGCCCAGCAGCGGATGATCCATGGCTTGAGCGGAGAAGATGCTCACCTCGTGCCGGGCTCGGAGCAGATCGTCCGGCGGCGTCACTTGCATGTACAACTTCTTCACGCCGGGGTTAACGGCGGCAAAGCTGAGGAAGGTGAAGAAGCTCTCCATCGGCTGAACCGGCAGCCCGTAGCGCTCCTGGGGGGTCTCCTGGTCGCGGAGCTGAGGAGTGACGCCGGATGGCCCGAGCTGAGGCCGCTTCATCGCGAAGACCGCCGCGTTCTTGGTGGCGCCGTTGAGCACCAGCAGCGCCCCGGGTTCCTCGATTCCGGTGAGATAGTAGAAATCGGGTGACTGCCGGAACCGCACCGGTTGGGCGTGCTCCATCCCGCCGAGCACGATGGCGACTCCATCCGGCATTCCGGCGAGAAGCTTGGCCCGGCGCGCCGCGAACTCGGCCTTGTCGAAGGCTTGCTGGGCGGCGGCAGGGGCCGTCAGAGCCGCGGAAACAAGGAGGACGAGAGAAGCCAGATGGCGGGTGGCCGGGCGGGCAGACCTGAGCATGAGGGGATTCCCCTGAAGGGCTGAGCGTGAGCCGAGAGAGAGACCTTTCTTCTGACGGCGGCCGGCGAGGAAGGGTTTCCCGGTGCTTCCCGATCAGGCTTGGCGGTCGGAGCAGCGCACGTAGCGGATTCTGCCGGGCTCGAGCCGCAGCCGCGTGAACACCTGGCTCATGGTGACCGCGCGATAATCGCAGTCCAGGGCGGGCCTCCGCAGCCGGAAGAGCACCAGGCACTGCCGCACGCTGCACTGGGCGGTCGAGGCTTGGCTCTCGAGAGATCCCAGCCGGCTGGCGAATATCCGGTGCCAGGGCCCGCCCTCGTTGCTCTCCAACACCCAGCGGGTCTCGTCATTTGTCGGAGGCTCATGGGTGTAGCCGTTCTGGCGGACGAACTCCTCCGCGCAGCGTTGGGCCATGAACTCCATACCCTCGCCCAGGTCACGCATCAGCAGGCAACGCTGCGGGTCCTCGAGAAGCCAGGGTGCCACCTGGTCCGGAACCCTGGTATGCACCGGGCCTCCGCAGGCCAGGCCCGCGAGTGCCAACGTTGCCAGGAGGCTGCGCGCGCCGATCATTCACCAAAATTCACGAATCAGTTCTGTCCCGCCAGGGAGGGCCAGATCTCCTGTAGCGTTTGCCGCGGATTTGTTGCAACATGAACGGTGAGATCGCGCTCCTCTTCCACGGCCCAGGGCTGGACCACCCGAGCCGCGGCGCGCACGCTCTCGAACAACGGTATCAGCTGCTCTCGCGAAGGCCCAATGGTCACCACCACCTCACCCGGCTTCTGACCGGGGCCAAAAAACCAGTAGCTTCCCGCCGGGCTCACCGCCGCAGGAAGCCCGAGCCTCGGCCCGAAGAAGTCAATCGCCCCGGCCTCGCCGTAGTTCCCCCCGACGATCACCGCGCGTGCCCGGTCGGCCGGAGGCAGCGCGTGGTACACCTCCGCCACGGTGGCCACCTGCTCTTCCCAGCCGAGCATGTCGGCGTAGTCCTGCGGGAGTTGGTCCATCTGGCCGGTGTTGGTACGCAGCGCCGGAGTGGCACCGATCGCCTGCGCGTAAGCCGCCATCCGCGACGGCGGCAGGATGGGCACGCCCAGCGGCAGGGTGACGATTCCGAATGCTACGACCAGTGCCACGGTGCTCCAGCGCAGCGACGTTCCCAGCCGCCGGGGTCGCACTCCTTCCAGCAGCACCGCCCCGGCGGCGCAGAGCGTGGGATAAACCGGCCCGAGGTAATAGGGTTTGCCCCGCAGAAGGAGCAAGACAACGAACGCACCGACGCAGGTCCATCCCACTGGCCGAAATACCCTGAACCGTTCGGCCCGCAGCAGCGCCGCCACCCCGGCGAGCGCCAGCAGTGTGATCGGCCCCCAGAGAAACTGGCCCAGTACAAAGGCGGTGGGCGTCACCCGGTCCAGCTGGGAGGCGCGTAGGTCGGCCATCTGTCCCAGCACCGGAAACCCGAGCCGCACCTGGCCCACGACGCTGGGACTTCCGATTGCCAGCGCTATGGTGACGCCGATCCAGGGCCATGGGGTGAGCAGCGCTCGGCGCTGAGAGCTGAGCAGAATGGCCGGCAGCAGTGCCACCCCCAGAAAGCCGATGCTGAACTTGGTGAGCAGGCCGGCGCCGATGGCCGCACCGAGCGCCACCCACCAGCGCTGCTCGCCGGAACGGCAGATCCGCGCCAGGGCATAGAGCGCCGCCGTCCAGAGGAGCTGGTCCAGAACCACTGGTTGGAAGAGATTGGCCGCGCGGAGAAAGAGCGGACTCGCCAGGGGGGCGGCGGCGGCGAGTCCCTGAGCCCACCGCCCACCGCCCAGTTCCCGCGCCAGCAGCGCCGCGAGCACCACGAGCGCCACACCGGCGAGCGCCGGAGCCGTTCGGATGGCGAGAAGCGAATCGCCGAGCACCCCGCGGGTAGCCTCCGCCAGCAGGGCGATGCCCGGTGGGAAGTCCATCCGCCACAGCTGGAGGTGCCGGCCCATCGCGAGGTAAAGAAATTCATCGCGGTGAAAGCCGTACGGCGTGACGGCGTTGACCACGAGATGCAGCGCCAGCTTGGCTCCGGCGAGCACCGCAACCAGCACCGTGGCCAGTGGCGGCCGCTCCGGCATGGGCATCAGGGCTCCGGGAAAATCTCGCTGACGTTCCAGACCGCCAAGGTTTTGTCGGCGTAGGATCGCTCAAGCTCACTCCACCACGATTTCCGCGACCTCCCCGCCGAACTCGCTCGCCAGCGGACGCGCGCCCGGAGGCGCCCGCCAGGCGCCGCCGTCGAGCCGCACCGCCAGGCGGTGCAGTCCCGCCGGAATGCGCAGCACCATGCGCCACGCTCCCTCGCCGGCGGGTGCGAGCGCGACCGGCCGCCAGTCGGTGAAGTCTCCCGCAATCTCGACCTCGCGCGCGCCCGGGGCCCGGAGCCTCACCTCACGTCCCGCCGCCAGCGCCGGCCCGATGCGGAAAGGCGTGCGGTCGGAGGAGGGCGCCGGCAGCGCGATGCCGGGTATGTAGCTCGGCGCCAGTTTGAGCCTTAGTCCCACCACGAAATATCGCGAACCCGGGACCGAGGTAACCGCGTCGTACCCCGAGCGTCCCGCGCCGGCCACCAGGGCAAGCTGCGGCGTGAGGCTGCGGCTGGCGGACACGCCCCAGATGGTGAGATGTGGCGTTCCCTCGCTGAAGCGCCGGCCCAGCGCCAGATCGAAATCCATGTTCGCCAGCCGCCAGCGACCGGTCAGCATGGCGTCAGTGAGAGCCTTTCGGCCCAGCCGCACGGTGTCCTGGTTGGCCGGGCCGGCCGGCGCGGCTATGGGGACGGAGTCGGACGCCGGTGCCGGGCCCGACATCAGGTCGAAGGATGTCCTGGACACGGTGAAGCCGATCTGAACCGCCCCGAAGCGCGCCGAGGTGCCGACATGACTCCGCTGTACCTGGCGGCGGCCGCCCAGCGAGGATGCATTTCCCAGCCCTCGGCCCAGCCAGAGAGTGGTGTTGGCAGAGGGCGAAGCGTGCGCCCGAACCTCCCCGACCAGCGCCGTCGTTCCCCGCGCCTGGTAGTGGCGGGTCCAGTCCACCTGGCCCGCAAGCTCGGCGTGAAAGATTCCGGCCCGAGGAGAGCGGGCCAGGGCGGTCGCCAATCCCTGGAAGTTCCAGCGGCCGCCTGGGGCGTCGGTATACACGCCTGAAGCACCCACTCGGAAGGGGCCGGCATCGAGGGCGAGCGTCGGCGCGAACGAAGCCACCCCACCGGGCAGAGCGCGGTCGGGACGATAGGTGCCGGCGCCGAAGTCGAAGGTGCCGGAAACCTGTCCCGCCAGAGTGCGCGAGATCGCGACGAGGAAGAGCGCGGCCGCGGCGGCGGGCCGGGCCGCGCTCACCGGTCCACCGGAGGATCGGCCGCGGGCTGCAGCGCCGGCCGGTCAATCGGCCCGGGCGGGCGGCCGCGGCGCTCCAGCTGGGTCCGCCGCCGCAGGGCGACGAACTCGTCATCCGAGCCGCCCTCGCGGGCCAACTGGAGCACCGACTGCGTGGCCTGCTCCGCAGGCACGCCCTCGGCCACCAGATCGGTCAGGACGGCGATGGGTACCACCAGCGGCCGTCCGGATCGGAGTGACTGGAGACGGCGAAGTGCCTCCGGTGGAAGTCCCGCCCGCAACGCCCCGGCCGCGGTGGTGAGCTCGGCTTCATTGGCGTCCCCGCCGAGCGCCTCGCGGGCCCGGCCCAACTGCCCCAGCAGCGAGGCAACGGCCATCTGAATCCGCTCGCTGTCGGCGCCGAGCGTGCTGCCCTCGAGCGCCTTCTGCACCAGCGGCTCCGTGGGGAGGCCGGCGGTCTTCGCCGAATCTATCAGCCGGTGGACGCCGGCCGCGGTGGCGGGATCGAGCCGGTCGGTGAGCCGCCGGTCTTGCGCCCGAAGCAGCGCGGGAACCGCGAGCAGCACGATGGTTAGATGGAAGACGCAAGCGGGAGACATGAACCTCAGCTCACCGTGAGAACCGACATGGGGGCGCCGAAATCGCTCTCGTTGGCGCGCGGCTCGCTGGGATCGCGCTCCCAGCGGCGGCCATCAATGAGGAAGGTGTAGTGGTAGCGGCCAGGCCTGAGCTGAAGCTCGACGGTCCACACTCCCTGCTCTTCCGTGGGCCGCAGTGGAGTGGCGCCCGGATCCCAGTCGTTGAAATCACCCACGACCGCCACTCGAGACGACGCCGGCGACGCCAGACGCAGGCGGACCGGCCGGGTGGCCGCATCCGAAGCGACGACGGCTGAAGCGACCTTACTCGCCGGTACCCCGCCGGAAGAGCGAAGCAGCACAGCCAGCAGGAGGCTCGCCGCCAGCGCCACCCCCGCCAGCCAGAGGTGGCGCCGCG
>JACCQZ010000100.1 GCA_013813875.1 Gemmatimonadales bacterium
GGCCAAGGCCCAGAATTATGCCCGGCCGCCTCGACGCGGAGAGTCCAGCGGAGTACATGGCGAACCTCCTGGTGGTGAGTGGCCGCGTGGAGCACGACCGGTGCTGGGGACGGCGCCCGAGCATGGCCTAGCGCCGTCACCGTGAGCGGAGCGAAGGGGGCATGCCTCGGGTCATGGCCGCTTTGCGTTCCCGGATATTCGTCGCTGAGGGCGGGATGTCTCCCGCAGGGAGCGTCAGGCCGGGTGATGGTTCCCCAAGTACCCGTATCCTCATGGCGGCCTGCAGCGACCGGAGGGAGGCAGCCCGCCCTCAGCCCACCGCACCCACCGACCTCAAGCGTTACCGAAGATCGGCCTCGCAAGCTCAATAATGAAGCGCACCTGCTCACTAAAGCCCATCGAGGTCGTATCCAGCGCAATCGCGTCCTCCGGCCGTCTGAGCGGCGCCACCGGGCGGGTCGAATCCGCGTGGTCGCGGGCGGCCAGCGCGGCGGTTTCGGCCTCCAGCCTCTCCGGGTCCACCCGCTTCCCCCGCTGGCTGATTCGCCGGCCCGCCCGGGCCTCCGGCGTGGCGGTGAGAAAGATCTTGAGGTCGGCGTCGGGAAAGACGACCGTCCCGATGTCCCGGCCGTCCACCACCACATCCCTCCCCGCCCGCACCAGGGCCCGGAGCCGCGAGTTGATCCATTCTCTCACCACCGGCACCGCGGAGACTGCTGAGACGTTGGCGGTGACCTCGGCGCCCCGGATGGCGCTACCCACGGGCTCTCCCTCGAGGTAGGCCGTAAAGCCGGCCCCGTCCGGCTGCAGCATCAGGCCCCGATCCTCGGCCGCCCTGAGAATGGTCTCCGGATCAACGGCAGCCAGCGGGTTGCCGGTGGTCTGCCCCTGCCGGGCCGCCTCTCGCAGCGCCACCAGCGTTACCCCGCGGTAGAGCGAGCCGGAGTCGAGGTGGGCAAAGCCGAGACTCTCGGCCACCGCCCGAGCCGTGCTCGATTTGCCCGAAGCCGAGGGGCCGTCTATGGCGATGACCCCGCCCCTCACCGGGCCCGCCTGGCGATGCCGCGCAGGGTCTCGGGAAAGCGGGGATAGCTCACCGCCGCACAGGCCAGATCGTCGAGCCTGACCCGGGCACCCGGCAGTGTGCCGAGAACCGCAAAGGCCATAGCGAGGCGATGGTCGGCCGCGGTTTGCACCACTCCGCGGGGAGGGGCGTCGCCCCCCGTCACCAGGAGATCGTCTCCCGCAACCTCCGCCCGGGTTCCGACCGCTCGGAGGTTGGCGGCAATGAGGCCCAGCCGGTCGCTTTCCTTTATCCTGAGCTCCCCAACCTGTCGGAACGCCGTCGTCCCCGAGGCTCTGGAGGCGACCACCGCGAGCAGAGGAATCTCGTCAATCAACCCGGGGATCTCGCCAGCATAAATCTCAGTCGCACGGAGGCCGGCGGGACCCACCACCAGATCCGCCACCGGCTCGCCAAAGTGGATCGTGGGCTCCTCCACCGCTATCCGGGCGCCCATCCGTGCGAGCACAGCCAGGAATCCGGTACGGGTAGGATTGACCCCCACCCCCGCGATCCGAAGCTCGCCGGCCTCGGCCAACACCGCCGCACCCACCAGGAACGCAGCCGAAGAAGGATCTCCCGGCACCTGCAGCTCGAAGGGCTCGAGCCGGCCGCCCGGGCGGAACCCGATCCAACCGTCGCACTCGGTCACCCCGTAGCCGAAGGCGCGCAGCAGACGCTCGGTGTGATCGCGAGAGCGGCCATGAGGCTCCAGCAGCGATACCTCCACCCCCCCGGCCAGCCCGGCCAGGAGAAGCGAGCTCTTGATCTGGGCGCTGGACACCGGCATGGCGTAGCGCAACGGCCGGAGCACTCCGCCGCGTACGGTGAGCGGCAGGCCGTCGCCCCGGTGCTCGGTAAACCGGGCGCCCATTTCGGCCAGCGGCGCGGAGACCCGCCGCATCGGGCGGCGGCGCAGCGAGGCATCGCCGGTGAGGGTGGTGGAGAAGCGATGCCCGGAGAGGAGTCCGAGCAGCAGGCGGGTAGTGGTTCCGGAGTTCCCGCAATCGAGCACCTCCGCCGGCCGCGAGAACCGGCCCCGACCCCGGACGACAACAACGCTGCCCTCGCGAAGCGGCGAGACTTCGGCGCCAAGCCGGCGCAGCACCCGCGCGCTCGAGCGGGCATCGAGCGAAGTGAGCGCGCCGCCGATGTGGCTGCTGCCGCGCGCCAGCGCCGCCAGCAGAAGCGCGCGATGGGTGATGCTCTTATCGCCCGGAATACGGACCGTTCCGGCGACTCTCACCGGTCGAGCCCCTGGCGAAAATTCTGCGCCGCGAGGAGATAGTGCCTGAGCCCGGGCGCGTCTTCGGACTCGAGCAGCCGGCGGAGCTCCGACAGGCCGGCTTCGGTGCTCGCGAGCGCCTCGGCCAGCGCCGACCGGTTGTAGAGAAGGATGTCCTGCCAGACGTCGGGACTGCTCGCGGCCAGCCGGGTGGTGTCTCTAGCGCCGGTGCCGAAGGAGACGCCACCCAGCTCGCGCTCGGCCAAAGTTCTGGCGAGGGCGTAGGCCACGGCTTGGGGCAGATGGCTGGTCCAGGCGAGTTGCCGGTCGTGCGCGGCCGCATCAATCCAGACCGGTGCGGCGCCCATGACATGATCCCAGAAGCCGCTCACGGTGCGCGCCGCCAGGTGTCCCCCGGGCGACGCCGTTTCGCAGATGTAGACCACGCAGCCGCGCAGCCGGTCGGGGCGGGCGGCCAGGAATCCGGAATCGTGGGTGCCGGCGAGCGGATGCCCGCCGGCGAAGTGGTCGCCGAGTCCGACTTCAACGGCGCGAGCGAGCACCGGCGCCTTTACGCTGCACACGTCGGTGAGCACGGCTCCCGGCTCCAACGCACCGGCCAGCCCTCCGATCAACTCCAGGGTGGCCCGCGGCGGGACCGCGAGCACCACCAGCTCGGCCCCGCGGACGGCTTGGGCGGGCGTGTCGGCCATCTCGGTGATGGCCGAAGCCTTGAGCGCCTGAACCACCTCGGCGCGCGCCGGTGAGTATCCCACCACCCGCGCGATTCCCCACAAGCGGGCCTGCCAGGCGAGGGAGCCGCCGATCGCGCCCAGCCCTATCACCGCGAGCGACGACGGGCGCACCCGTCAGCAGCCGATGAGGAAAGTCGCGGTGATCATGGTGCGCATTGTACCGCGAAGGCAGCCGATTCTCAACGGAACCGGCCGCGCCCATTGGCTGCCCGCTCCACTGGCTCAGCTCTTGCCACCGCCTTGGCGTACTTTTTGCCTCCGCCTGACGCAACCATGGCCATGATCCTTATCGTCGAGGACAGCCCCGACAACATGAAGCTCTTCCGTGCCCTCCTGACACTTCGGGGACACCAAGTGACGGGTCTGCCCGGTGGTGACGGGTTGATGGCCACGATCGAGCGCACGGCGCCGGCGCTGGTGCTGATGGACATCCAGTTGCCCGGCAAGGACGGGTTCGCCTTGCTGAAAGACATCCGTGGCTCGGTCCACCGGGAGCTGCGAGTGGTGGCGCTCACCGCGCACGCGATGAGCGGCGACCGCGAGCGGGCGCTTGAAGCGGGCTTCGACGGCTACATCACCAAGCCGATTGACATCCACGTATTTCCCGACCTGGTTCAGCGAGTTCTCTCCAGTGAGGTAATCTCGAAATGAGCTCCGCCAGCGCCCCCAAGGCCACGCCGGAAAAGAAGGCGCTGCTCGAGGCATTCGAGAGCGTGCTGACCGGCCAGGCCGAAGAACACGAGTTTCAACGCCGGGAGACAGAGACCCGCCGTCTGGCTCAGACCAAGGTCCGGCCCAGCGTCTGGCTGGGTGCCGCCATGGCGCTTTTCCTGTCGGCCTACCTGTGGGTGGAGGAGCCGGCGTGGGTCTTCCCCGCCCCGCCCGCTCCGGAATCGGTGGCGGTCAAGGAAGCCAGCCTTCGCATCGGGCTCGCCAACGCCGCGCAACACATCGAGCGCTTTCGGCAGCGCACCGGGCGGTTGCCCCAGACGCTGTCCGAAGCCGGAGCCCATGGCGGCGGGATGACGTTCGAGCCCACTGGACCTGACGCGTGGCGGCTGGCCGGTGTCAACGGCCCGGTGCGCGTCTCGCTCGCCTCGGCCGATCCGCTGCCCAAATTCCTGGGCAACAGTTTCGAGGTCGTGTCGCGGAGAGCTCCGTGATTCGCGATCGCCGCGGGTTTTCCATGATCGAGTTGATGGTCGTGATGCTCGTGCTCTCGGTGCTCACGGGCATCGGCGTCCTCAAGTACGTTGATCTCAAGCACCGGGCACTGTCGTCGCAGGCTTCCGCCGACCTCCAGACGGTACGACTGGCCGCCTACAGCGCCTGGTACGAGACGGGGATCTGGCCGGCGGACGCCGCGCCCGGCGTGGTGCCACCCGGCCTGACGGCTTACCTGCCGACCAATTTCCCCTTCGTGCGCGCCGACTACACCCTCGACTGGGAGAATTTCATTCCGCCGGGCGGTGGGCCCAGCGCCGGACCGATGCAGTTGGGCCTGGTTCTCTCCTCCAGCAACCCCCGTCTCACCCGTACGCTCACTCAGGTGCTCGGCAACAAGGGGCCGTTCCTGATCGTGGGTGGCGACCTCACCTTCGTGATCGTGGGTCCCAGCGGCCAGAGCTGAGCCTCACCTGACCGCCTCCCGAAGCTGCTCGATCTCGGGTGGCGGCCCCGGGTACCGAGGGTCGAGCCGCTCCAGCGTTTCCACCACCACTTCGGCCACCAGAACGTCTCGCACCATCTTACGGTCGGCGGGCACCACGTACCACGGCGCCGACACCGTGGTGGTCCGGGCAATGGCTTCCGAGTACGCCGTGGTGTAGTCGTCCCACCGAGCCCGCTCCTTCAGATCTCCCGCGTCGAACTTCCAGTACTTGGTTGCATCCTCCAACCGTGCGCGCAGCCGCGCCCGTTGCTCCTCTCGCGAGATGTGCAGGAAGAACTTGAGGATGGTGATGCCGTTTTCGACCAGGATGCGCTCGAAGAGGTTGATCTGCTCGAACCGCGGCCGCCAGACCGCCTCCGGCACCAGGCTGTGTACCCGCACCACCAGAACGTCCTCGTAGTGAGAGCGGTTGAAGATGCCGATGGTCCCTTTGGCGGGCACGGCCTGGTGAACCCGCCAGAGGTAGTCGTGGCTGAGCTCCAGCGCCGTCGGCGCCTTGAAGCTGGTGATCGCGACACCCTGCGGGTCGAGGGGACCGAACACCCGCCGGATCGTTCCGTCCTTACCCGCCGTATCCCGGCCTTGCAGCACCACCAGCAGGGCCTGCCTCGACTCGGCGTGGAGCGCGGATTGCAGCCGGTCCATTCGCCTCGTGAAGCCCGCGAGCCGCTCCTCCAGGTGTGACCTGGTGAGCTCGCCCCAGGCGGCGGGTGGGCCGGCAGCTTCATCCGCCAGCTCGACCGCGGTGCCCGGCGCCACGGGATCGAGTCGCCTGAGACTCAACGCGGCGCCTCGTGATGGAGGAGCATGAGCGAGTGAGCGGCCAGATTGACTTTGCCTTCCGGCACCAGGCGGGGACTCGGGTGGGCGGTCACGATGATCTCGTTCCAGCTGCCCGGCCCGCTCACGGCGGGCAAGGTGAACGGCTTGGATCGGGCGCCACCATTGACCAGCAGGAGAATCGCCTGCCCCGGCAGGTGGCGCCCCCGCTCATCCACCTCGTCGGTCGCCTCGCCCCGGATGAGCATGCCGAGGACGTGGTTGGACGGATCGCGCCACTCCAGCTCGGTCATCTCACCGCCGTCGGCCCGCAGCCACGACAGATCTTTCGGCTCGCCCGGGACGCGCGCCTCGTGGCTGAAAAAAGTGCGCCGGCGGAGGACCGGATTGGCCGCCCGGATGGCAAACACCTGGCGGGTAAAGTCCAGCAGCTGCCGCTCCGCCGGCGTGAGCTGCCAGTCTACCCAGGTCAGGGCGCTGTCGTGGCAGTAGGCATTGTTGTTTCCCTCCTGGCTCCGGCCCATCTCGTCGCCATGGGATATCATGGGCACGCCCTGGGAGAAGGCGAGCGTCGCCAGGAAGTTGCGCTTGATCCGCTCGCGCATGCGCACCACATGGGTCGTGTCGGTGGGGCCCTCGACCCCCCAGTTACGGCTCAGGTTGTTGTCGCTGCCGTCCCGGTTGTGCTCGCCGTTGGCCTTGTTGTGCTTGGCCTCATAGCTCACCAGATCGTTCAGGGTAAAGCCGTCGTGGCAGGTGACGAAGTTGACGCTGGCCTGCGGGCTGCGATGGCTCGGCTCATACAGATCGCTGCTGCCCGCCAGCCGGGAAGCGAACTCTCCCACCTGCCCTGAATCTCCCCGCCAGAAGCGGCGCGCGCTGTCGCGGTACTTCGCGTTCCACTCGCTCCAACCATTGGGAAACCGGCCCACCTGGTAGCCGTTGGGTCCGAGGTCCCAGGGCTCGGCGATCAACTTGACCCGCGATATCACCGGATCCTGCCGCACCACGTCGAAGAACTCGGCGGACGGATTCATCTCCACGCCATCGCGCGCCAGCACCGGGGCCAGGTCGAAGCGGAAGCCGTCCACGTGCATCTCTTTCACCCAATAGCGCAGGCTGTCCATCACCAGCTGCATGGTGCGAGGGTGGCGTACGTCGAGAGTGTTGCCGCAGCCGGTATAGTCGGTGTAGAGGCGCCGGTTGTCGTCCTCCAGCCGATAGTAGGCTCGGTTGTCAATTCCGCGGAAGCAGAGGGTGGGCCCCAGATGATTCCCCTCGGCGGTGTGGTTGTACACCACGTCCACGATGACCTCGAGCCCGGCCCGGTGAAATCGCTTCACCATAGACTTGAACTCGGCCACCTGCTGACCCCGCTCTCCGGTGGCGTAGCGGACGTCGGGCGCGAAATATCCGATCGAGCTGTAGCCCCAGTAGTTGACCAGGCCGAGCGAGGCCAGCCGCGGCTCGGTGACGAAGTGGTGCACCGGGAGGAGCTCCACGGCGGTGACGCCCAGGCTCAGCAGGTGATCTACGATGGGATCGGTGGCCAGCCCGATATAAGTGCCGCGGAGCGCCTCCGGGACCTCGGGATGGAGCATCGTCATTCCCTTCACGTGGCACTCGTAGATGACGGTGCGGTTCCAGGGTGTGCGGGGATGCTGGTCGTCGCCCCAACTGAAGGCGGACTCGACCACCACGCACTTGGGCATGCCGAGGGCGCTGTCGGCGGCATCGGGGATCAGGTCGCGCTCGGCCTCGGGATGATGAACCGAATGGCCCGAGAGCGCGTCGCTCCACCGAATGGTGCCGCTGACCGCCTTGGCGTAGGGATCGAGCAGCAGCTTGGCAGAATTGAAGCGATGACCTTCAACCGGCTGGTAGGGGCCGTGCAACCGGTAGCCGTAGAGCTGGCCAGGCCGCGCGTCCGGCAGGTAGGCGTGCCAGATCTGATCGGTGCGTTCATGAAGCGGGATGCGGACCGACTCCAGCGCGTCGTCCGGCCGGTCGAAGAGACAGAGCTCGACGGCCGTCGCGTGCTCGGAGAAGAGGGCGAAGTTGGTGCCCTCCCCGTCCCAGGTGGCCCCCAGCGTGAAAGGATGGCCGGGCCAGACACGCGTCATACCGGGTGAGCCCGCAGCAGCACGGCAGAGAGCGGAGGAAGCAGCACTTCCCGCGGTGAGATCCCGGCGCCATCGCGTCCGCCGTAGATCGCGGCATCGCTCGAGAAGATCAGCGCGGCGGACTTGCCGCCCTCCAGCGGCACGCGGCAGGGCGCCGAGGCAAAGTTGAAAACTCCGCGGAGCGCTGAGCTCTCCGTCGTGAGATCCAGAGAAACCCACCCGGCGGACTGGTTGACGCGGACGCCGGCCTCGGCCGAACCGGGCCGCAACGCGGGCTCGGCGCGGCGGAGCCGAAGCAGGTCGCGGTACAGCGAACGGATGCCCGCGTGGGGAGGCGAGTCCGCCAGCGCCCAATCGAGTCGGGAAAACTCGAAGGTGGCTTCGGACTGGGGAGCGGGGAGCTCGCCGGTCCACTCAAAGGCGGCAAACTCCCGGCGCCGCCCCTCCCGCACCGCTTCGACCAGGGCAGGATCGCCATGACTCACGAAGTATAAAAATGGAGTGACCTCTCCATACTCTTCTCCCATAAAGAGGAGCGGCACGTACGGCGAGAGCAGAAGTATAGCTGCCGCGAGGCGCACCGCTTCGGGCTCGACCAAGGCGGCGAGCCGCTCTCCGCCGAGTCGGTTCCCGACCTGGTCGTGATTCTGGACGCAGACGACGAACCGGTCGGCGGGTACGTCGCGCGCCGGCCGGCCATGGCGCAAAGCCTTGCCGACCGCGTCAATCCCGCCGAAATCGCGGTAGTAACCGGTCTGCTCGCCGGTGAGGACGGAGTGCACCGCATGGTGAAAGTCGTCGGCCCACTGGGCGTCGAGCCCGTGGCCGCCGAGCTCCGGCGGCCGGACGTAGCGGGGATCGTTGCCGTCAATCTCGCCGATCACCACCGTCCGGCGATCGAGAGTCTCTCCCTGACGGTGCACCGCGCCGGCGAGCTCCTCCAGGATATGCGACGGGCTCAGGTCAATGATCCGGTCGGCGGCGTCGAGGCGGAGACCGTCAATGTGGTATTCCGTCGTCCAGTAGACCGCGTTGTCCACCAGGTACCGGCGCACTTCGTCGCTGCCGGGCCCCTCGAGATTGAAGCCCTCTCCCCACAGTGTACGATATCGCTCGGAGAAGTAGGGCCCGAAGTCGTGCAGATAGTTTCCCTCGGGACCGAGGTGGTTGTAGACCACGTCGAGCAGCACGGCGAGGCCTTCGCCGTGGGCGGCGTCCACCAGCCGCTTGAGTCCGTGAGGGCCGCCGTAGGTGCTTTGCGGCGCGTAGAGCGAGGCGCCGTCGTAGCCCCAGTTGCGCCCGCCGGGGAATTCGGCGACGGGCATGATCTCCACCGCCGACACCCCGAGCTCGCGGAGGTAAGGCAACCGCTCGGTGGCGGAATCGAAGGTGCCCGCCGGTGTGAAGGTGCCCACGTGCAGCTCGTAGATCGCGAGCTCCGGCACCGCCAGCCCTCGCCAGGCGCCGTCGCTCCAGGCAAACGCGTCGGGATCCACTACCCGGCTGGGGCCATGGACCCCTTGGGGACGCCAGCGGCTCACCGGATCCGGCCGCTCGCGGCGTCCATCCAGGCGGTAGACGTAGTCGGTTCCCGCGGGAATATGCCGCACCTCTCCCCGGTGAAGCCCGTCGGGAGATCGTTCGAGGTGGTGAGCTTCCTGCTTCTCACCCCGCCACAACTGGACCTCTACCGTGGCCGCCAGGGGTGCCCACACCGAGAATTCGACGGAGCCGCCCGCGCGAAGCGTGGCTCCCCGCTCCAGTATGCGCTTCATGGTGGCGCCAAGCTCAGCCGGTCATCCGTGAGTGGATGCCAGCAGCACGGCCCCGAGCGGCGGCAGACCGATGGGAAAGGCGGCCGGCTGACCCTGCCACGTGCCCCACTCCGCATGGACCCGATCCACTCCGCCGAATCCGCTGCCGCCGTACCTGGGATCGTCGCTGGAGAGGATCACCTCGTAGGCGCCGGCGCAGGGGACGCCGGCCCGATAATGGTGACGGGGGACCGGAGTGAGGTTGAGCAGCACGACGATGGTGCGCTCGCCGTCGCGGCGGAGATAGGAATAGATCGAATGATCCCGATCGTCCGGGTCGAGCCAGGTAAAGCCGGCCGGATCGGCGTCCTGGCGCCAGAGCTCGGGATGCTCCTGGTACACCCGGCCCAGATCCGCCAGGTAACGCAGCAGGCCGGCATGAAGCGGCCTCTCGCGCAGATGCCAGTCGAGGCTGATATCGTGGTGCCATTCGCGGGTCGAGGCCAGCTCACTCCCCATGTAGAGCAGCGGCTTTCCCGGCCGGGTGTACTGGTAGGCGAGCAGAGCCCGCAGATTGGCGAAGCGCTGCCATTCGTCGCCCGGCATCCGGCTCAGCAGGGTGCCCTTGCCGTGTACCACTTCATCGTGCGAGAGCGGCATGATGAAGCGCTCGGAGTACTCGTAGATCATGCCGAAGGTGAGCAGCTCGTGGTGGTAGCGCCGGAAGATGGGATCGGTCGCGAAATAGTCCAACGTGTCGTGCATCCATCCCATGTTCCACTTGAATTTGAAGCCGAGCCCGCCCTCCGACACCGGCGCGGTCACCCCGGGCCATTGGGTGGACTCCTCGGCGATGGTAAAGCAGCCGGGATGCTCCTCCGCTACCGTGGTGTTGAGCAGCTGGAGGAACTCGATGGCCTCGAGATCCTCCCGGCCCCCATGAGGGTTGGGGATCCACTCTCCCTCGGCCCGGCTGTAGTCGAGATAGAGCATGGAGGCCACCGCATCCACCCGCAGTGCGTCAACGTGGAATTCCTCCAGCCAGTAGAGCGCGTTGGCGACGAGAAAGTTCCGCACCTCGCGGCGGCCGTAGTTGAAGATCAGCGTGCCCCACTCGGGATGCTCGCCCCGACGCGGGTCCTCGTGCTCGAACAGCGGGGTGCCGTCGAACCGGCGGAGGGCAAAATCGTCCTTGGGAAAGTGCGCCGGCACCCAATCGAGAATGACGCCGATGCCGGCGGCGTGGCAGGCATCAATGAGAAAGCGCAGGTCGTCGGGCGTGCCGTATCGTGCCGTGGGCGCGAAATAGGCGCTCACCTGGTAGCCCCACGACGCGGTGAAGGGATGTTCCGCCAGCGGCATGAACTCGACGTGACTGAATCCCAGCGCCTGCAGGTGCTCTATCAGCCGGGGCGCGATCTCGCGATAGGTGAGGGGGCGGTTACCCTCTTCGGGAACCCGGGCCCAGGAGCCGAGGTGGGCCTCGTAGATGGCGATCGGCGCTCGAACCGGATCCCCCCCCGCCCGTGCAGCCATCCAGGTTCCGTCGCCCCACTGGTAGGATGACGCCACCACCCGCGAGGCGGTGCTCGGAGGCAGCTCCATGGATTGGGCGAAGGGATCGGCCTTCATCCGGATCTCTCCGCCCGCCCCCACGATGTGATACTTGTAGAGCGCGCCGGCGGATACACCGGGCACGAACAGCTCAAAGACTCCCGAGTGGCCCAGCCGCCGCATCGGCAGGCGGCGCTCGTCCCACCGGCAGAAGTCTCCCACCACGCTGACGCCGAGGGCGTTCGGCGCCCACACGGCAAAGCCGACGCCGTCAACTCCATCTATCTGCCGGGTATGGGCTCCGAGCGACCGCCAGAGCCGGCGGTGGGTGCCCTCGGAGATCAGGTAGACGTCGAGCTCGCCGAGCGATGGGAGAAAACGGTACGGGTCCTCCTGCTCCCAGCTCGCGCCGCCGTCAAAGTGGAATCGGAAGCGGTACCTGAGCGGGAGGGTCCTGCCTTCGAGCCATAGCGCGAAGACGCCGCGGCTCCCGGTGCCGGCCATGGGAACCGCGTCTCCGCCCTCGAGCAGGCAATCGGCGCCTACCGCGTCGGGGTGGAGCGCGCGAATTACCACTCCACCGGAGATCGGGTGAGCGCCGAGCACGCCGTGGGGATCGGCGTGACGCCCCGCCATCAGCCGCGCCAGCTCGGCCGGATCCGCGACCGCCGCGGAGGGCACGGCGGCGCGCATCATCACTGGCTCCATGCAGACGTCATAGGCCCAACGTAGCTCAGTCACTGGTCGGGGAGAAGCTTCGAGGAAGACGTTGGGGCTTGCCGCTCACGTCAGCGGCCGCGAGGAGAGCGCGCGGCCTTTACCCGGTTGAGCCCGACCACGACGGCGGCGACGTTGGCCACCGTCCAGACGATCGCGAAACCGAGCTTCAGGTTGGCCGAGGCGCTGTCCAGGCCGGCCGCGAAAAAGAGCCCGAGGAAGACCGCGTCTACCAGGAGGACCAGTCCGACGAGGCGGAGGACCTCCCCTCTCACGCGCTCGGCCGAGCCTGCCATGGGCCCAGGAATTCCGAGCACCAGGCCACCTCGATGTCGAGGCGGGCGATCTCGGCGCGGTTCTCCGCGATGCACTCCTGCCAGTCGCGGCCGCCAGAGATGGACTCGAGCGCCGCCACCACCTCGCGGAGGCCGCCGACCTCGTAGCTGAGCAGCTGGTGGTATCGCCGGGCGGCTTCGGGGTTGGTAGGCGCCAGGCGCCGGAGCTCCGCTTTGCGATGGAGGGTGTGGTCAATCGAATGGCGGGCGGCGTAATCCTCCGCCACGATGCGCGGGCGGCGCCGCTCGATCGCGGGGCTCATGAAGGGCAGCCGCCGGCGGTGACGGGTCCCCAGCTGGGCCAACGTCTCCATCAAGTCGCGCAGGATGGGCACGGAAGCGAGCGGGCTCAATCCCGCTCCCGCCACACCGACCGCAGGTATAGCGAGACGGCCACCAGCAGCAGTCCGGCAATGATGGGGCCGGGGCCGCCGTAGTTCTCGAAGCTGAACGGCACCCCGTTGGGACCCGTGGCATGGCCGACGATGTTCAGCACGCCGAACACCACGCCGACAGCGCCCAGAACGGCAAGGAGGACGAACATGTTCCGCATGAATTCCTCGGTAAGGGTGAGGGGCGACTGGAGGGCTCAGCGCCGGCCGAGGTGCGCCGCCAGGCCGCCGAGCACGGCGCCACCCAGCAGCGGCACCACGTTGAGCAAGCAGAACACCACCCCACCCAGCCCGGCCAGGACGCCCCAGACATACCAGTCCGTGAGGTAGGTGACGCCGGCAAAGGCGAGCAGGCCGGTGAGCAGGGCGGGAAGGAAGACGGCAGCCACGGCGCGGCCGATCGAACCGGCCTTGGTCCCGCCGACGAAGCCGGCCACCAGCGGGCCGATCACCGGAATCCAGAACAGAAGCAGCGACAAGCCACCCATCCAATTCATGGCAGACACGAGGCTGCCGCGGGGACGGGTGGCTCCCTCAGCTGGAGTGGTCATGGATAACGCGCCACCCTTCGGGCCGGTGCTCCCAGACGGTAGAAAACCAGCCGCTGCGCTCCGGAAGGCCGCCGCCGGTGAGAACGAACCGGCCGACGGCCAAGGCATGCCGCTGGCCCAACGGGCGGACACTCACCTGCTCGAAGCGCAGCGACTGCAGGGGACGGCCATCGCGGAAGAAGGCGCGGCGGAGGGATTCCTCGGTTTTGTTCTTGCCGACCACCGGCCCTTTTCCGGTCATGAAGGAGAGCGAGTCGGCGTTGTCGGCCAGGTGACCCTTGAGATCTCCCCGATTCCAGGCGGCGGCCGACTCGGTTAAGGATGCCCGGATCCGGCTTTCGGTGTCACCCGGCGACTGAGCGGAGCCCGCGGAGGGCGCGGAGATCAGCGCCAGCATGATCAACCATCTGATCCCGGTCATGTGCACTACCATCCCCTCGGTGTACGTGTGGCCGAGACCCGGAGTGCCTTGCGCAGCAGTCCGATCTGCCCGTTGTGATACGCGTCGTGCTGCACCAATCCCTCGAGCATGGCCGAGTGCGAGGTGCCCGTGCCCAGGGGAGCGTCGCGCTGCTCGCCTACCATGTCACGCCAGCGCTCCTCGGGAAACCGCCCCGCGGCCTCCGCCAAGGCCAGGTGCGCCTGCCGCAGCGCCTCCAGTGCCCGGCTCCAAGCCGCGTCGGATACCGCTCCCACCGCCGGCCAGTCTCCCTCCTCCGGCTCGGCCGGGGCGCCGCCCGCCAGCCGGCGCGATACTTCGCGGGTCCATCCGGTGAGGTGGGCCACGATCTCCCAGATCGAGTGGGCTTCGGGCAGAGGGCGGGAGGCCGCGTCCACCGCCGTCACCCCGGCGAGATT
>JACCQZ010000109.1 GCA_013813875.1 Gemmatimonadales bacterium
CCCGCGGGCGCGCCTTGCCAGCGGAGGTGGGGAGAGACATTGTCGCCGGCATAGGCGTGGGCCACGGGCATCGGCTGACCCTCGCTCACGGCATCGCTGCTCAGCGTAAACGCCGCGACCTTCGGCAGCAGCGTGTACGGATCGGGTGCTACGGGTCGGTCGAGGTTCATGGGTAGGTCTGCTCCCGGTTTGATGCCTGAGGTAACCCTATCGCGCCGCCGGCCGGCGGCAACTACAAGGTATGGACCCGGCTCCGAGCGAGGAAACCCTCGCTCGGAACAATGTGACCGAGATTCTCCGGTACGGCCACGCGCTCCTGGCCACTCCCTATGCATGCGCCTTCCTGTCCTGGGACAAGCGACCCGAAGTTATCGGCCAAGCCGATGCGGCGGCTGCGCTGGCGGAGCTGGGCGCGGCGGCAAGGGTGCCTGTGGAGTCATCAATGATGCAAGCTTCTCCCCCGGCGCCGTGAAGCTCGAGAACGGCGCTGACGGCGTCGAGCTCGACGAGCGCGGGACCGGCGATGCCGAGTTTCTGGTTGCCCGCACGCGGCTCGGACGCAACGGCTCGTTCTCCACCGAGGATCTCGACGACGGCATTGATGTGGACGAGTCGGATGCCGGCAACGTCATCGGCCGCTTCCGCCACGTAGCGGCGAACGACCAGATACCAGACTGCTCGCCCTGCTTGCCACCCTGGTATTCGGCCCTGGGGGCTGTGCCGGCACGAGGAACGATGAGAGGACCGGTGCGGCGCCCGACCGGGGCGACCAAATTCGTGACCGTGCCCTGAGCCTCGCCACTGAGCGCATCGCTCGGGCAGCGATTGTTGGGAGCGGCCGTCATTCTATGGGGCGCCGGAGAACTCGCTGGCGTGCTCGGCTTAGGGTTGATGCCGAACTACACCGGGTTGCATAACATCAGTGGACATCCCTACCTGAGTCCCCTGATGGTCGTGCTTACCGCATATTTGAGTACGTAATGGTTGGTCCCTCATGATTTGTTCCCTTGCGCTTGTTGCGCAGCCGCCGTGCAGGTGGAACGACTCCGCCCGCAGCAAAGCGCTGCTGCTTGAGGCGGGAGTCCTCACCGCCGGCGCAGTTGGCGGTGTACGTCGCCGCCAAACAGGTGCCCTCCCAGGCTCCCAATTCGGAGGTAGGCATGATGCCTGACGAAGAACTGAGGCAACAGGTAGAGAAAACGCGCCAAGCGACCGGTGCTGAGGTGGTGCTGGACACGTCCGCCGAGGAGGCCGACTGGCTGCACCGACGTAGCAAACCCGGGCACCGCCGCGAAGCGGATTCACTGCCGAGCTTCACGGACGACACGGACAATTGACGGACAGCGGAGAGAGGCGGGGGTTGCGACCTCAGTGCAGCCAGTTCTGAAGCAGGATGATGGAATGGCCAGGGAGGGAATTGAACCCCCGACACGCGGATTTTCAGTCCGCTGCTCTACCAACTGAGCTACCTGGCCTCGGGCGCGGGAATATAACGGAGGAACTTGGGGGTAGCCAAGATTGGCCCCTTCGCTTCGCTCGGGGTGACATCGAGGCCTGCCTCACAGCTCAGACTCCAGCCGCCCCGGCGACCGGCGACCGGGCTTGAGCCGTGGATCGAGGCTCGCCGCCAAACGGTATTGCTCCGTCGCACGCGCCTCCCGGTCCTGCCGCTCGTAGAGTTGGCCCAGCCGCCAGTGCGCGCCCGCGCGCGATGCTGCCCCGCCCCGCCACTCCGGACCAGACAAGTATCCCAACAGCAGACGCTCGGCCTCCTGCAGCCGCTCGCCCTCGATGACCCAGAGACGGGCTCGATGATATGCCGCCACCGGGTGGTCGGGGTACGCCGCGTACACCTGGGCAGTGAGCGACTCCCGCAAGTCTTCATTTCGAAGTCCACCCGCCGCCACGAGGAACGCCCCTATCAGGGGAGGATCGCCACCGTGGCTTCGGTCTGCCATGCGCGGCATAGCCTCCGCGAACAGATCTCTAAGCTCGTCCTTATCCCGCTCGGCCACCGCCACCTCCAGCCGAGCGCGCAGGCCCTCCACCCGGTCGCGCCGCGCGATCTCGCCCGCCTGACGCCGCGCGCCGTCCCGACTGCCGCCGGCGAATCCGGGCGCCTGCAGCAGAAACTGCATCAGAGTGGATCGCGCCTCCAGGTTGTCGGGATCGAGCTGGATGGCTCGCTCGAGCGCCGCCCGCCCCTTCTTGACCTTGCCGATGGCGCCGAGGCTGGGATCGGCCCGAGCATGGCTCAGATAAGCCTGGCCGTTGATCAACTGGTCGCCGGACACTCCGGGAGCGAGCGCCAGCGCCGAATCGGCCGCGGCAGTGGCGACGTCGAAGTCGTCTACTGCCAGCGCCGCGACAGCCATGGCGGCGTGGGCCGCCGGGTCCCCCGGCGCGGATCGCACTGCCTCCCCGGCATAGGCAAAGGCTTCCGCGCTCTGGCCCGCCCTCAGCAGCCGGTGGACGGAGTCGGGAGCGGCCAGCTGCGCTTGCATGACTCCCGGCCAGGCCCATAGATGCAGAGCCAGGGCAAACGCGAAAGCAGCGAGGCGGGGACGGGCCATCCCGGAATCTCCGGTCAGGGGAAGGTGTCAGCACTATTACGGCTGGAACCATGCGAAGGATCCCTCCGCCCCTTCATCCATCCGAAGCCTCCCAGCATATTGGACCCATGTCTTTCCCTTCGTTCAGCAATCTGACCGTTCTGACCCACCCGCTGATCCAGCACAAATTGTCCATCCTCCGGGATCGGGACACCAGCACCCGCGACTTCAAGCAGTTGGTGAGCGAGATCGCCATGCTGATGGCCTACGAGGTGACCAAGGACCTGGCCACGGCACCGGTCGAGATCGAGACGCCGCTGGAACGGACCACCGGCCTGCAGGTGTCGGGGAAGAAGCTGACGCTGGTGCCCATCCTCCGCGCCGGATTGGGCATGGTCGAGGGAATCGCCCAGCTGATCCCCTCCGCCCGCGTGGGCCATATCGGGCTCTATCGAGATCACGATACCCTCAAGCCGGTGGACTACTACTTCAAGATTCCGGCGTCGGAGGTAGAGCGCGACTTCTTCGTGCTCGACCCGATGCTCGCCACCGGCGGCTCGGGCGTGGCCGCGGTGGGTGCGCTCAAGGATGCCGGCGCCCGGCGGATCAGATTCCTCTGCCTGGTGGCCGCGCCCGAAGGGGTCCAGCGCATGTTGGACGCCCATCCCGACGTCCCCATCTTCGCCGCCGCCCTCGACCGCCAGCTCAACGGGCAGGGATACATTCTGCCGGGGCTGGGGGATGCGGGGGATCGGTTGTTTGGAACGAGATGAGAGAGGAGAGTGACAAGTGGCAAGTGACAAGTGGGTGGTAAGTGACAGGTGCGGGAGTGTACTCCGACAACACTTTCCTCCTTGCACCCACTTGTCACTTGTCACTTGCCACTTGTCACTCAACACTCGTACTTAACCTGGGAGCCCCATGTCCAACCTCCGTCTCACCTTCTTCGGTGCCGCCGGCCAGGTCACCGGCTCGATGCACCTGCTCGAGGCGGCGGGTGGGCGGTTTGCGCTCGATGCGGGACTCTTTCAAGGCCGCCGGGCCGAGGCGCACGAGCTCAACGCGCGGCTGCCGTTCGATCCCCGCCGGCTCGACGGGGTAGTGCTGAGCCACGCCCACATTGACCATGCCGGCCGGCTGCCGCTGCTGGTGAGGGAGGGATTCCACGGACCGATCTACGCTACCCCCGCTACCCGAGACCTCTCCGCGGTGATGCTGCCGGACGCCGCGCACATCCAGGAGAAAGACTTCGAGTTCCTTCAGCGGCGGGGAAAGGCGGGGCCGGAAAGCGCGCCGCTCTACACCATGCACGACGCCATCGCGGTGCAGGACCTGATCGTCGGCGTGCCCTACCGGCGGATCACCCACCTGAGAAAGCATCTCGCCATCGAGTTCCTCGATGCCGGCCATATCCTGGGCTCGGCCACGGTGGACCTTCGGATCACCGAGGGAAAGAGCCACCGCCTCGTCTTCTCCGGCGATGTCGGACGCAGCGGGCTGCCCATCATCCGCGATCCCGAGCCTCCCTCCGGACCGGTGGACACCCTGATCGTCGAGTCCACCTACGCCGACCGCGTCCACGAGTCGGTGGCGGATGCCGAGGAGCGGCTGGGTGAGGCAATCCGGCGCACCGCCGCGCGCGGGGGCAAGGTCCTCATTCCGGCCTTTGCCGTCGGACGCTGCCAGGAGCTGATCTACAGCCTCCACCAGCTCCACCGCGCCGGCCGTATACCCGAGGTGCCGATCTACGTAGACAGCCCGCTCGCGGTGGACATCACCACCGTCTTCCGGATGCACCCCGAGGTATTCGACCGCCGCGAAAAGCTGATCGCCAACGGCGGCCGGCTGTTCGATTTCCCTCTGGTCCGCTATGTCCGCGACGTGGAAGACTCCAAGGCCATCACCAGGGCCAACGGACCGGCGGTGGTCATCGCGGCGTCCGGCATGGTCGAATCGGGACGGATCCTGCACCATCTGGCCCACGGCATCGGCGACCATCGAAACCTGGTGCTCTTCGTCGGCTATCAGGCGGAGCATACGTTGGGGCGGCGGATTCAACAGGGCGACGAGCTGGTGCGCATCATGGGCCAGGAGTACCCCCGCCGCGCCGAGGTCGAGACCATCGGAGGCTACTCCGCCCACGCCGACCGTAACGAGCTCCTCTCCTGGGTCCGCCGGCTCGGTGGTCCCATCCGGCGTGCGTTCGTCGTCCATGGCGAGACGCCGGCGCTCGAGGCCATGGCGGCGCTGCTCAGAAAGGAGGGCGTACGTCAGGTCCACGTGCCGAAGCACGGCGAAGCGTTCGACCTCTAGAGCAACCGCGGCCGGCGCGACCGGTGCTGCGTCATCTGCGTCAGGTGCTCGGCCTGGTGCTGCTGGTGGCCGCCATCGCCTACACCGTCTCACTGGTCACGGTGCTGGTGGTGAGCCAGCAGGACCAGCGCCAGCCGGTGGACGCCATCATCGTGCTCGGCGCCGCCCAGTACAACGGGCGGCCCTCGCCGGTGTTGCGGGCGCGGCTGGACCACGCACTCGGCCTCTATCGCGAGGGATTGGCGCCGCTGATCGTGGTGACCGGCGGCGTGGGTCGGGGCGACACCACCAGCGAAGCCATCGTCGGCCGACGCTACCTCACGGCCCACGACGTGCCTGCCTCATCGGTGGTCGCGGAGGCGCAGGGACGCTCCACCATGGCCTCGATGAGCGCGGTGGCCGAGTGGTCGCGCGGCCGCGAGGTGCGCCGGGTGCTCCTGGTCAGCGATCCCTTCCACATGTTCCGCCTCCGGCTGGAGGCGCGGCGTACCGCGCTGGAGGCCTACACCTCGCCCACCAAGACCAGCCCCATCTCCGATAATCCGGTGCTGGAGCTGCGCTATCTCTTCGCCGAAGGCATCAAGGCGCCCATCGCCTGGGCGCGGAGCTGGTAGACCCATGTCTCTCGTCTCCACCGAGCGGATCTACACCGGCCGCATCGTCAACCTCGACCGCGACACGGTTCGCTTTCCCAACGGATCCACCGGCACCCTGGAGATGCTCCGGCATCCCGGCGCCGCGGCAGTGGTGCCCTTCCTCGACGATCCCGCCGCGGAAGATCCGCGGGTGCTGCTGATCCGCCAGTTTCGCCATGCCGCGGACGATTTCATCTGGGAGGTGCCCGCCGGCCGGCTCGACCCTGGAGAGTCGCCCGAAGGCTGCGCCCGGCGAGAGCTGGAGGAGGAGACCGGCATGCGCGCCGACCGCGTCGAGCAGCTCACCACCATCTATACCACTCCCGGCTTTACCGACGAGCGGATCCACCTCTTTCTGGCCCAGGGACTCACCGCCGGTGCCCAGGCCCGCGAGGCCGACGAGTTCATGGAGCTGCACACCCTCGCCTGGTCGGAGGCGATGGCCCTGGTAGGGCGGCGGGAGATCGTGGACGGTAAAACCCTGGCGGCGCTGCTCTTTGTCCAATGTTTTCGCCGTTAACCTTGAACATTTGTCGCCTGAGCTTTATCTTGGGCCAGCAGAGTCAACCTGCCGGGGTGTTTTCAGGTGCTCAGGCTTTTGTACAAGGTTTGCCCGCCCTGCGGGCGAGGAGTGGCGGTGGCAATCGGGGCATCGAGGTGGGGAGGATCGGGTGCTGAGACCCGGGTGGCCCCGGATAACGGGCAGCTGGTAGCGGCCCACCTGGCCGGTGACACCCGTGCGTTTCCGCAGCTGGTTGAGCGCTATCGAGACCGCCTCCTCAACTTCGTAACCCGCATGATCGGTGACCGCGAGCGCGCCGAAGACCTGGTGCAGGAGGCGTTCCTCCGGGTGCACCGGCATCTGCACCGGTTCGATCCCAGCAAGAAATTCTCGACCTGGATTTACACCATCGCTTCCAACCTGGCCAAGAACGAGCTCCGTAACCGGAGCCGCAGCCCGCTGGTGCTCTACCAATCCCTCCGCCCCCAAGGCGAGGAGGACCAGCGGCCCCTCCAGTTCGAGGATTCGCGCACCCGCCCCGACGACATGTACGGCAATCGCTATCTGCGGGAGATGGTGGACGCCACGGTAGCCACACTGGCCGCGCACCACCGCGAGGTATTCGTGCTCCGCGAAATCGAAGGCCGCAGCTACGAGGAGATCGCCGAGCTGACCCGCTGCAACTTGGGCACGGTCAAGAGCCGGCTGAACCGCGCCCGCCGGGCATTCGCCCAGAGGATCACTCCCTTCCTGGACTGAGTAGCGGGCGGGCAGAGTATCTTTCCTGCCCGTGCGACCTCTCTCATCGCTACCTGACCCGACTCGTCCGGCGCGCCGGGCGGCTCGACGCGCTGCCCTCCGCGCCGGCGGGGTATGGGATCGGATCGCCGAGCGCTTCAACGGCCTCGGTCTCAATGAGAACACGATCCTCCTCGGCTTCGCCGTCGCCATCGGAGTAGCCGGCGGCCTCGGCGCGGTGGTGTTCTACAGCCTGATAGATCTCGCCTTCTGGATTCTCTACCTCACTCCTGCCGTCTATCTCACCCAGTCGGGAATTCTCGCCTACCGGCCCCTGCTCACCGGGATCGGGCTCACCCTCGCGTGGGCCATCATGAAGGGGCCGGGACGGGGACACGAGGGGCTGAACGTGCCGGATATCCAGCGCGCCGTAGCCCGCGAGGGCGGACGGGTTCCGCCGCGCCCGGCGCT
>JACCQZ010000020.1 GCA_013813875.1 Gemmatimonadales bacterium
ATCGTGGCCGCCACCCGCCAGTTCAAGGTCGAGGTACCCATCGTCATCCGGCTCACCGGCACCAACGAGGTGGAGGCCATTCGGATCCTGGAGAGCGTCGGGATGCGCGCGCTCAGCGACATGGACCAGGCGGTCGAGCAGGTGGTCAAGCTGGCGCGGGAGGCGGCGTGAGCATCTTCGTAGACCGGAATACCCGGCTGGCGATACAGGGGATCACCGGGCGCGAGGGCTCGTTCCATGCGCGGCAGATGCTGGAGTACGGCACCACGGTCGTCGCCGGCGTCACCCCGGGAAAGGGGGGACAGACGTTCGAAGACAAGGTGCCGGTGTTCAACACCGTGGCCGAGGCAGTGGCCCGAACCGCCGCCACCACTTCGGTGATCTACGTACCGCCGGCGATGGCCGCCGGTGCTATCATCGAGGCGGTGGACGCCGGCATCGCTCTGGTCGTCTGCATTACCGAAGGCGTGCCGGTGCTCGACATGTCGCGGGCCATGCCGTTCGTCCGGGCCCATGGGGCGCGGCTGATCGGCCCCAACTGCCCGGGGCTCATCACCCCGGGCCAGAGCAAGGTGGGCATCATTCCCGGAAACATCTGCACCCCGGGGCGGGTGGGGCTGGTCTCCCGCAGCGGCACCCTCACCTACGAGGTGGTCAACCAGCTCACCCGTAACGGCATCGGACAGAGCACCTGCGTCGGCATCGGAGGCGATCCGATCATCGGCACCAACTTCATAGACTGCCTGCAGGCCTTTCAGGAAGACCGCGACACCGATGCCATCGTCCTGCTGGGCGAGATCGGCGGCACCGACGAGCAGAACGCCGCGGAGTTCGTGAAGCAGCGGGTAACCAAGCCCGTCGTCGGGTTCATCGCGGGGCAGACCGCGCCCAAGGGGCGCCGGATGGGCCATGCGGGTGCCATCATCTCGGGCTCATCGGGCACCGCCGAAGAGAAGCTGGCCGCGTTCGAGGACGCCGGCATCGCGGTGATGCGGCGGCCGGCGGACGTGGTCGAGCTGCTCCGGTCGAGACTGTAGAGCTCGGAGCGCAGCGCCCCTACTTTCTGGAGGTTACGTGGCAACACCGCTCACCCTCGGCATCGTCAAGCCCGATGCCGTCGAAACCGGCAAAGCCGGCAAGATCATCGCCTACCTGGAAGACGCGGGATTCGTGCTGCGGGCCGCCAGGCTGGTGCGACTGACTCAGGCGGAAGCCGGCGCATTCTACGCGGTCCACCGAGAGCGGCCCTTCTATTCCGGCCTCGTCGAGTTCATGACCAGCGGCCCCTGCCTTCCCATGGCATTGGAGCGGGCCGATGCCGTGTCGCACCTCCGCGCCGTCATCGGCGCCACCGACCCCGCCGAAGCCGAGGCGGGGACCATCCGCAAGCTCTACGCGGAATCCAAGGGCAGAAATGCCATTCACGCTTCGGACAGCCTGGAGAATGCGGCACGGGAGGTGGGGTTTTTCTTTACTGAGGGGGAGTTGGCGGGCCTTTGGGGACAGGACAAGAGAAAAGTGACGAGTGACAAGTGACAAGGGACAAGGGACAAGGGACACGGGGACACGGGCGGTGAACGCTGGTTGCTGCTTGGAAACTTGCACCTTGTCACTTGTCACTCGTCATTGCCCCAACTCATTGTCACGACTATCTTAAGCGGCTATGCTGCGAGTGGACAGACGGGACCTGTCACGGGGTCCGGTCCGGACGGATGGAGAGTTGGAGCCGGACCATCCGGCGCTCAAGGATCTGGGGCTGGATCTGGTGGGGCCGGTCCGGGTCAAGGGTCAGTTGCAGGCTACCGGCGATGGCGAGTATCTCTGGCGGGGCAGTCTGCAGGGGATGTTCCGCTCCGCCTGCCGCCGATGCCTGACCGAGGTTATCACCGAGCTCGATGTAGACGTACCAGCGGCCGTCTTTTGCAGCGATCCCGATGCCGCGGACGATCCCGAGTCGTACCCATTGGCGGAGCGGGCGGGGGCGGTGGATGTTGCCGATGTGGTGCGCGAAGAGCTGGCCCTGGCCAGCACCCAGGCCAACCTCGCTCTCTGCCGTGAGGACTGCGCCGGGCTCTGTCCCAGGTGCGGGGCGGATCTGAACGCGGGGCCATGCCGATGTCACGCCCCCGCCGAACCTGTTTGAGGATATCATGGCGGTTCCCAAGCGTCGCACCTCGAAATCACGGAAGCGTCTGCGTCGTGGCCACCACTCCGCCGCCGGTCCGCTCGCCCAAGCCTGCCCCCGCTGCGGCTCCCCCAAGCTCTCGCACCGGGTCTGCGATACCTGCGGGTACTATCGAGGCAAGAAGCAGATCGAGGTCGAGGACGCCTGAAGGTGATTCGCGTCGCCGTAGACGCGATGGGTGGCGATCGCGCTCCGCAGGCGGAAGTCGCCGGCGCGTCTGACGCCCTGGCCACGCTTCCCGATGACTTCCTCATCCAGCTGGTGGGACGAACGCAGGTAATCGAGGCCGAGCTCGCCAAGCATCCCAAGATTGATCGCAGCCGCCTCGAGGTTCACGAGGCGGCTGACGTTATCGGCATGGGAGAGAAGCCGCTCGCGGCGGTGCGGAGAAAGCCCGAGTCGAGCATCGTCCGCGGTCTCACCCTGCAGAAAGCTGGCGGCTCCGACGCTTTCGTCTCCGCCGGCAACACCGGCGCCGTGCTGGCCGGCTCCACCTTGCTGCTCGGACTCCATCACGGAGTTGATCGCGCCACCGTCGCCGCTCTCTTTCCCACCGGCGGCGCCCCCACGCTGGTCCTCGACGGCGGCGCCAACGTAGACTGCTCCGCCCGCGAGCTGGTCGGCTTTGCCTATCTCGGTTCGGTGTACATGCGCGACCTCATGGGTCGCCCCGATCCGGTCGTCGGCCTCCTCAACATCGGCGAGGAGGAGGAGAAGGGCGGCGCGGTGGTGCGAGAGGTCCACCAGCTCCTCAAGCAGGCTCCCCGAATCAACTACGCCGGCAACATCGAAGGTCGCGACATACTGCCCGGCCCCTGGCAGCGGGTGCCGGTGGACGTGGTCGTCTGCGACGGATTCGTGGGCAATATCGTCCTCAAGTTCTACGAGGCGGCGGGCCGGCTTTTTGTCGGCCTGCTGAAGGACAGCGTGCCCGACATCTTCGAGCGTCCCGCCCCCGCCATCAGCCGGCTGGTTCGGCTGCTGGACTATTCGGAGTACGGCGGCGCCCCGCTCCTCGGCATCCGGGGCGTTTCCATTATCTGTCACGGATCTTCCTCCGCCAACGCCATCAAGAACGCCATCCGGGTGGCCGTCCAGGCCTCCCGGTCGGGCCTCAGCCAGCACATCGGCGCCGAGTTCGCGCAGCGTGAGGCGGCGGCACAGTCATGATTGCCCGGCCCTTTGCCGAATTGTCGAGCATCGGGGTGGCGGTGCCCCCGGGCGTGCTGACCAACCATGATCTCGCCGGCATGCTCGATACCTCCGACGACTGGATCGTCGAGCGGACCGGCATCCGGGAGCGCCGCATCGCCACCGCCGAGCAGAGCGTGGCGATGCTGAGCCGCGACGCCTGCCAGCGCGCGCTCGAGGGCGCCGGGATCACGGCCACCGACGTGGACAGCATCGTCCTCGCCACCGCCACCCCTGACCGCCTCCTGCCCCCGACCGCGTGCGACCTGCAGGCCCTGCTGGGAGCGCACCGGGCGGCGGCGTTCGACATCTCCGCGGCGTGTCCCGGCTTCGTCTTCGCACTGACGGTGGCCGAAGGACTCATCGCCTCGGGGCAGAGCGGCACCGTGCTGGTGGTGGGCGCGGAGAAGCTCTCGACCATCACCGACTTCGAGGATCGCTCCACCGCCATTCTCTTCGGCGACGGCGCCGGCGCGGTGGTGGTCCGCCGCTCCAGCAGCCAGGGGCGCGGTATCCTGTCCACCTACATCAAGTCCGACGGGCGGCTCGCTCCGCTGCTCTACCGTCCCGGCGGGGGATCGGCCGACCCGATCAGCGAGAAGGTGGTCTGCGAGCGGTCGCACTTCATGAAGATGTCCGGCCGTGAGGTGTTCAAGGCGGCGGTGCTCGCCATGGCCGAGGCCTGCGACGAGGCGATTCGCCGCGCCGGAGTGGCGGCGGAGGAGATCGACCTGCTCATCCCCCACCAGGCCAACCTCCGCATCATCGAGGCAACCGCCAAGCACGCCGGTCTGCCGATGTCGAAGGTCATGGTCAATCTCGACCGCTACGGCAACACCTCCTCGGCCTCGATTCCGCTGGCGCTGGAGCAGGCGATCTCCGAGGGGCGGGTGGGGGAAGGGTCGCTGCTGCTGCTCGTCGCCTTCGGCGCCGGGTTTACCTGGGGCAGCTCGGTCATCCGGTGGTAAGCGTGCTGATGTGCCCCGGCCAGGGCG
>JACCQZ010000136.1 GCA_013813875.1 Gemmatimonadales bacterium
CGCGCCGGCGGGTCGGCCTGTCGGTGACCATCGGGGGCGAAAATCCCGACACCCGGCTCAGCGATTTCACGCTCGTCACCTCGTCCTACGAGGTGGGCGATCTCAAGGGCGTCATCGGCGTCATGGGGCCCACCCGAATGCCCTACGACAAGATCATCGGTCTGGTGGAGCACACCAGCCGACTGGTGGAGGGACTGCTGGAGTGAGTGATTTCTACGTACTGCTGGGCGTGTCGCGCGACGCCTCCGAGACCGACATCAAGAAGGCTTACCGGAAGCTCGCCATGGAGCATCACCCCGACCGGAATTCCGCGCCGGAGGCGGAAGCGCGCTTCAAGGAGATCACCGAAGCGTACGAGGTTCTCCGCGATCCCCAGAAGCGGGGCGCTTATGACCGGTACGGCAAGGCGGGCGTCTCCGGTATGGGAGGCGGCGGAGGTTTCCACCACGTGGATCTCTCCGAAGCCCTCAACATCTTCATGCGGGACTTCGGCGGCATGGGGGGGCTGGACTCGCTCTTCGGCGGGCGGTCACGAGAAGATTCCCGGCGGGGACAGGACGTCCGGGCCACGGTCAAGCTGACCCTGGCCGAGGTGGCGGCCGGGGTGAAGAAGACGCTCAAGCTCAGAACGCTGGAGCGGTGTGGCGTCTGCGAGGGGAGCGGCGCCAAGGCCGGCACTCGTCCAACCGCCTGCGATACCTGCGGCGGCAGCGGCGAGGTGCGCCGGGCGGCGCGCAGCATGTTCGGGCAGTTCGTTTCGGTGGCGCCCTGCCCGACCTGCGGCGGGGAAGGCGCCGTCATTCTCCAGCCCTGTGAGGTCTGCCGCGGCGAAGGACGGGTGCGGGGGGAGCGCTCCGTCGTGGTGGACGTACCGGCCGGCGTCTCGGCCAACAACTACCTGACGCTCCGGGGGCAGGGAGCGGCCGGCCTCCGCAACGGCCCCAGCGGCGATCTGCTGGTCATGCTCGACATCAAGGAGGATGATCGCTTCGAGCGGCAGGGCGACGATCTGATCTTCGATCTCTCCCTTTCGTTTTCCCAGGCGGCGCTCGGCGGCAAGTTCGCGGTCCCGACCCCCTACGGCGACGAGGAGGTACGGATCGCGGCCGGCACTCAGACCGAGACGGTCTTCCGGATGAAGGGACGCGGCCTTCCGGTGCTGGGTCAGAGCGGCAAGGGGGACCTGCTGATCCGGGTGCATGTGTGGACGCCCGAGCGGCTGACCGAGGAGCAGGAGCAGTTCTTCCGCGAGCTGGCCAAGCTCGAGGGCGAGGCGCCCAGGCGCTCACCCGGCTTCTGGTCCAAGCTCAAGGAAGCGCTGGGCGCATGACCTGGTGGGCGATAGACGTGCGAACCGCTCCCGAGAAACGGGAGTGGCTGAGCGCGTGGTTGGTGGCTCGAACCGGGCAGGCGGTAGAGGAACGACAGGACGGTACCCTGGTCACCTTTGCCCGGGATGAAGGTGCCGCGGACGAGCTGATCGCCGAGCTCGAAGCGGGCGGAGCATCGGTGGAGACGGCACGGCGCGCACTCGATCAGGTGGACTGGTCCACTCGCTGGCGGGATGGCCTGGGGCCGCGACGGTTTGGCCGGCTGACCGTCGTGCCCTCCTGGAGCGCCCAAGCCGCGGAGCCCGGCCCGACCACGGTGGTGCTCGATCCGGAGACGGCGTTCGGGAGCGGGGAACATGGCTCCACCCGCGCCGCGCTCACCCTGCTGGAGCGGCTGCTCGCGCCGGGAAACCGGGTGCTCGATCTGGGAAGCGGAAGCGGCATCCTCGCGCTCGCCGCGATCAAGCTCGGAGCTACCCGGGCCACCGGCATCGAGAACGATCCCGAGGCCAATCTGGTTGCCGTGCGCAACGCCGAGCACAATGGCGTACGCCGTCAGGCGGAGTTTCTCGAGGGCGATGCCGGCGACCTGGCGCCGCTGCTCGGGCCGGTAGATCTCCTCGTCTCCAATATTCTGCGCACCGTCAACCTGCGTCTCCTTCCTGCCATCGCCGCGGCGTTGCGTCCGGGAGGAATCGCGATCTTCTCCGGAATGGAGCAATCCGAAGCCGCCGAGTTCAGGACGCCGCTGTCGAGCGCCGGCTTCCGGATAGTAGAAGAGACGGCGGACGCCGGATGGTGGGCGGTGGCGGCCACCCGCCCGTGAATCGGGTGCTGCTCGCGCCCGGAGCGGCGGAAAGCGGTACGCCGGTGCCACTCGACGAGGCGGAGTCGCACCACCTCCGCGTCCGCCGCGCGCGCGAGGGCGAGCTGGTGTCGCTCCGGGATGGAGCGGGGCTGATGGGGACGGGCAGGTTGGTGTTGCTGGAAAAGGGATGGGGGGTGGAGATCAACGCCGCGGAGCGCCACCCGCGGCCGGCCGATCTCACGCTCGCCATCGGCGGGGGTGACCGCGAGCGGTTTGCCTGGGCGGTGGAGAAGGCGGTGGAGCTCGGGGTGACCGCAATCGTACCGTTGGAGACGGTTCACACTGCGGGGGTCGGCGGCCGGCTGCAGGCCCGGCACATCTCCAAGCTCCGGCGGCAGGCGTTGGAAGCGCTCAAGCAGTGCGGCGCCGTCTGGGCGCCCACGATAGAGGATCCCGTGCAACTCCGTCTGTTTCTCGAGCGCGCGGCCGCCGGCACCCGCTGGTTGGCCGAGGCGATGGGGCAACCGCCGCCAGATGCTCTGGATGGAGCTCCGCTCACCGTCGTGATCGGGCCCGAGGGTGGACTGGTGGCCGAGGAGCGAGCGGTCCTCACCGCGGCCGGCTACCTGCCGGTGTCGCTCGGTCTGCAC
>JACCQZ010000138.1 GCA_013813875.1 Gemmatimonadales bacterium
GGGTACGACGGCGATCCACCGATGCTGGTCGGCATAGACGGCTGGCCGACGCCGAACTCAGTCATTTCGGAGTTCAGGGTCAAATCTGAGCGGCTGCGGGAAGCGCGTCGCAGGCTGGAATTTTGCCTTGTCCAGAAGCTCGTGAGAGGCCGCCTTATTGCAACGGGGTTCTCGAACACTGCTGTTTTGGACGAGGCACCTAGCCGAATCGTTGCAGATCGCTGGCGTGTGCTCGTACCCGATTTCATTCACTCCGAAGCCACCGGGCACGGCACCGTGGTCGATGGAATTCTTGTATTTGAACCAGGTGCTCAGGCCTCCGACGTTGCGGAAGCCCAGCCGCGATTTTCGCAGTCTGAACTGCGGGCCTGGTACATCGCGCGCGTGCACGAGCTCCAGCGTGGTGGACTGTCCTCCAGCCGCGATTCGGACCTGGAAGCGGCCAAAGCTGCTTTCCACACCCGAATTCCTCGGGACGAGCTCCGGCGGTTAAGGCGGGAGCTCGCTCCTCTTGAGTGGACGCGCCTCGGCAGGCGAAAGCAGAGTAGATAGCCGATTGCGAAGTACCACGCGCCAGTTCTCGCGAATGCTTTTGTAGCCGCGCAGCTTCTCTGCAATGTTGTTTCTGCTGTTCATTTTGGTTCTGCGGCTTAGACTGCGAACTGATGAAGTCGCGGAGCTGGCCAGGGCTCTGGGCCAGGAAGGCGTCAGGGGAAAGACAGGCAAGCCGATCGACAAGGGCGCGCTCTACAAGCTCCTGAACAACCGCACCTACATCGGAGAGGCCGTCCACAAGGGCCAGAGCTTTCCCGGCGAGCACGCCGCCATCATCGACCGGGCACTTTGGGACAAGGTGCACGCCATAATGGGCGAGAGCCCCCGCAAGCGGGCCAGCAACACGCGGGTGCAGACGCCGGCCCTGCTGAAGGGTCTGATCTTCGGGCCCACCGGGGCGGCAATGTCGCCGACCCACACCAGAAAGGGTGGGCGGCTTTACAGATATTACGTTAGCCAGGCCGTCCTGAAAGGCGGGCCGGAAGCCTGCCCCGTCAAGAGGATTCCCGCCGGCGAGATCGAGCGGGTTGTGGTGGACCAGCTCCGGATCCTGCTCGCCACACCGGAGATTATCGTCAGTACGTGGCAGGCGGCCAGGCAACAGGACCGCAGCATCACGGAAGGGGAGATCAGGGCAGCGCTCCTTGACCTCGACCCGCTCTGGGATGAGCTGTTCCCGGCCGAGCAGACGCGCATCGTCGGGCTCCTGGTCGAGCGGGTCGATATCACCCGGCAGGCGGCCTCTATCCGGCTCCGGACCGAGGGGCTGGCCAACCTCGTGCAGGATCTTCGGACCAGGCGGCCCGACATGAGGAGGGCGGCATGACGGAGGCGGAGTTCAGCCCGGATCAACGCACCGTAACCGTCTCCGTCCCGCTGGCGATGCGGAAGCGGGGAGGGCGGAAGCAGGTCGTCGCGCCGGAAGGAGCACCGGCCTGGGCGCCGCAACGGGCGCGGATCGACAGTGCCCTCGTCAAGGCTCTCGCCCGGGCGTTCCGCTGGCGCAGGCTGCTGGAAGATGGCGCTTATGCAAGCTGCGACGAGCTTGCCGCGGCCGAGCGGATCAACAGCTCCTATGTGAGCAGGGTGCTATGTCTCACGGTGCTCGCGCCGGAGATCGTCGAGGCGATCCTGGATGGGCGGCAACCGCGAGAGCTGACTGTGGCGCTGCTGTTCAGGCCGTTCCCGGTGGATTGGGAGGAACAAGCGCGAGTGCCCGGTTTGGGCTGAAGGTCGCCTTTGCGCCCAAGTACGCCGTTTAAGGCGTGGCGCCTTGTCCGAAACCCGTCGTTCGTTGACCTTGGCGATCCCGGAGTAGTCCCGATCAATCGCGCACTACGTGGCCGGTCGAGATAGGTGCCCCCACGAGAAGCTGACCACTTCGGCGATCGATGAAATGCTTCGCGGTCACGCATTGCCCCGGTGCCGCTTAGCCGCGCGTTCCCGGTTTGATCGGGGCTACCAGACGGAACTTGTGCGCTGCACAACGGTCAGCCTCGGATGACGTTGATGCCCTGGCTCGCCCAACCAGGATCTGCGCCATTGTCTGTCGCTCGGTTGACGACGGCGGTTTGAATATTCCCGGATTAGGGAGAATATCGTGGCCTTTTTGGCACGTAAGCCTCACGAGATCAGCCTCTCCCGGTTCAACCGGAGTGTCGCGATCAAACCACCCTCAGACCAGTCATATTCAATGGAGCCGTCGAACTGACGTGAAACGCTGCGGGCAACAAGCTTGCTGCCGAATCCGGTGGGTTCTGGTGGCACCTCGACAAGTGGACCGCCGCGCTCCATCCATACCAGGCTGACCTCCCTTCCCATCGATGTAGTGGAAACGTCGAGAGTCCCGCTCTCCACGGACAAAGCGCCATACTTTAAAGAGTTCGTCGCCAACTCGTGGACGACCAGAGCGAGGCTAGTGGCAGCAGCTTCTCCGACGCCCATACGTTCTACAGCTACGCGTATGCGACCACTAAATGCTCCCAGGTCGTCATACGGTGCCAGGAGGACCGAAAGGAGATCCCCCAGCAGCGCCGCGTTCCCCTGTCCGTCCGGTAGCGGTCGCACGAGTTCATGGGCTCTACCGAGAGCAGTCAGACGCTGTGTTAGCTCCCGCGCCATGTCGGTGGTTGTCGCCGTCGATCGCGAAGTGATTGCTGTTAGCGCTGCGGCAATCGCCAGCAGGTTCTTGACCCGATGGCTCATCTCGCCGGCGAGCAACTCGTGGCCTTCCTCCGCCTGCTTGCGTCCCGTCACATCCAGGAAGATGCCGAACATAGTTCGTCCGACGATACCTACGTCCTCCCCCTGACCACGTGCGGCGATCCACCGAACGTCGCCGTCAACTACGATGCGGAAGTCGGTTTCATACGAACCCATAATCGCACGCGTCGCGGCGAAGCCCGCCCGAACCCTGTCGCGGTCGGCTGGGTGGATGTGCACCGCCAACGCTTCGAACGTGACCTTCTCGCTCCAGGGGAGTCCCCATAGCTCGAAGCCTCGCTCATCCATCGTGAACCGGTCATCGTCGACGTTCCACGCCCAGAGCGCCACGCCGGCTGCATCAACCGCAAGTCGAAGATGATCTGCTCGCCACGTGTGCGGCTTCGAAGGTGATGATGACACGATCGTTGGATAACTCCCTAACCCGAGTTCAAAATAGATCGTTCGACCGCTTAGGGGACGCACGCCTGATCGCGAATAAACCTACGTGAAAAACATAGCTGAGACCGAGCGTCTCGTGAGGGAGCCTGATGAGATGCTCCGGAAAATGGCGAGGCGGCGAGCCGCACGTAGCGCCTACCATATTCAAAAGTCAGAGACACTGTTATCTCGGGGTCGACATAGAGGATGCTCGGTCTCTCTCCGAGGGCACCGAGGTATAGCGAACGTTCCGGTCAGCACCACGGCAGCTGATCATGTGACTTGACTTCGGTGCTCCACCGCCGCCGGAGGATCATTGGAAACGGGTTGGGCGCTCGGGATCGACAGCAGGATTGCACGCTTCACGCTGCGGGACATGATCAAGATTGTTCCCGCTTATAAAAGCAGCTGCCGCTATACTCT
>JACCQZ010000154.1 GCA_013813875.1 Gemmatimonadales bacterium
CTGCTGGAGGCGGTGCGAGCCCGGCGGAGCCGGCCGGCGTGAGCACGAGATTTCTGGTCAGCGGGGTGGTGCAGGGGGTCGGGTTCCGCTGGTTCGTGGCGCGACATGCCCGCGCGCTCGGCCTCACGGGCTTCGCGCGGAATCTTCCGGACGGCCGGGTGGAGGTCTGCGCCGCGGGCCCGACGCAGGAGTCAATCACCCGGCTCGAAGGACTGCTGCGGAGCGGTCCCGCCAACGCCCGCGTCGAGCGGGTGGAGCGCCACGACCGGGTGGATGAGCCCGTCTCCGGCCGGAGCTTCGACATCCGATGACCGCCACCACCTCACTCAGCCGGCAGGTGCTGGAGACTCTGCGACCCATTCCCGATCATCCCAAGCCGGGAATCATCTTCCAGGACATCACCCCGGTGTTGGGAGACGGCGCCCTGCTGCGCGCGGTCATCGCCGACATGGCCGAGCCGTTTCGAGGGCAGCAGGTGACGCACGTGCTCGGCATTGAGGCCCGCGGGTTCATTCTCGGCGGGGCGGTGGCTACCAGCCTGGGGGCTGGGTTTGTCCCGGCGCGAAAGCCCGGGAAGCTGCCCTGGGAGCGGGCGCGGGAGTCATACGACCTGGAGTACGGAAGCGACTGTCTGGAATGCCATCGGGACGCGCTCGGGGGCAAGAGCCGGGTGCTCATCGTGGACGATGTGCTGGCCACGGGCGGCACCGCCAGCGCCGCCGGCCGCCTGGCGCGTGGGCTCGGCGCCGAGGTGGTGGGGTGGAGCTTCCTTCTGGAGATCGGCGGATTGGAAGGCCAGGAGCGGCTGCAGGGCGCGGTCAGCCACATCGTAGCGCGCTGTTAGTGGCCGCAAACGCTTGCCTCGACCCGGCGGTACTACCCCGATGGAGCCCCCGGGAGGGGTTGCCTGGAGCGGGACGCCGGAGGCACATTGGCCGGGCGCCCCCGTAGCTCAGATGGATAGAGCAGCAGTTTCCTAAACTGTTGGCCGCGTGTTCGAGTCACGCCGGGGGCACTCCCCTCTATTGCGACCACCGCGAAAGTAGTGATGCCGACCGGCAAAGCGGAACCCATTACTGGCCGCCGCGGTCCGAGTCCCGGACTTCTTGCCTCGGCAGCCCTCACTCCGATCGCCTTCCTGGGTCTGCTGGGGTATACGGCGCACGCCGGAGGCGTCAATCCTGCCGTCCTCTTTCAGGACCCCGTTACCGGGGGGCACCTTCGCCCCTATACCGGCGTCATCTCCAACATGGGGGTGGTGTTCTGGGTGGCGACGGCGGGTGTCTGCCTCTTCGCTTCGTGGGTGCTGTGGGTGGGGAACCGCCGGGAGCGCGCGCAGTTTCTGGGGTCGGTCGGGTTGCTCACGGCCATCCTCGGCGTCGACGATCTGTTTGTGTTCCACGAGCTACTCGCTCCCGGGTACCTGCGAGTTTCGGAGCGACTCGTGGTGGCGGTCTACTGCACACTCCTCGCCGGCATCATCGTCCGCTTCCGGCGAGAGCTGCTGAGCTCGGCGGATCCGCTGCTGGGCGGCGCCCTGGCGTGTCTGGCGGGCAGTCTGGCGGTGGATATGCTGGCACCGAACCTGGGTTGGTATCATCTGGTGGAAGATGGACTCAAGTTCATCGGCATAACCCTGTGGTCAACCTTCTACATACGGCTGGCCTGCCACTTTGTGAGATCGGCGCTGCCCGGTGGGGTCGGCTGACGGGTTCAGTACCTCCGCCCACCATGTTATCATTTCCGGCTGGACTGGAGGGCGGCGGTCCGGGTCATAACCAACTCTACCCGGCACACTTATGGCGACGACCGTAGAAGCGACATCACGAGAGCAGGCGAATGCCGAGACGGGACCGACCCCTTGGTACCGGGACCGGAACAGGCTGGCACTGGCGGGCGGTATCGCTCTTCTGCTCATCGCGCTCCTGGCCTGGTTCATTCAGGCCAGCAACCGCCGCAAGGAGGAATTCGCGCAGCGCAGCCTGACCCAGGCGCGGTCCGCCGCGGAAGCCGGCAATCTGCCGCTGGCCTCGAGCGAGCTACAGAAGCTGATTCAGACCTACGAAGGCACCGATGCCGCGAGCGAAGCGGTCATCACTCTGAATCAGGTGCGGATGGTAAACGGCCAGAGCGAGCTCGCCGCCGTAGGGCTTCGGGCCTTCCTGGCCGACAATCCAGAGGAGAAGTACCGGGCGCCGGCCTCCGGGCTTCTCGGAGCCGCGCTGGAGAACGCTGGGCGGTACGGCGAAGCCGGTGAGGCCTTTACCAACGCCTCGAAGACGGCCGGGCTGGAATACCTGAGGGCGAGGTATCTGGTGGACGCCGGACGGTCCTATCGGGCCGCAGGGAAGCCGGCGGAGGCCACGGCCGCGTACCGGTCGGTGGTTCAGAACTTCCCGAAGACGGCGAGCTTCACGGAAGCCCAGGTGCGGCTGGCGGAGTTGACGGGGGGGAGGATGTAGGGTGTGGGGCAGTAAAAAGGGACAAGGGACAAGGTTAAAGAGCAAGCGGCTGGGAGATGGGGGCGGCGCGGTTGGCTGCCCCTTCTAAATGGGGGAACCACTGGTACGTATAAGATACATTATGTTAAGTTGGGCTGGGGATAACTGGGGAGAAGTGTGGAATCAGTTGCCCTGGTATTCTGTTAACTGATTGACTTGGAATGAGGTGGAGTTCCTACGGGCCGGGCGCGTTTCCCGGGTGCTCAGGGGCCCTCCCACACGCCCCGGAACACGAGCCGGCCCTGCCCGCCCAGCCACACATTGATCGCCCGGCCCTCTCGCAACTCGGCCCGCACCGTGAGCTCGGGCCCGCCCCGGGTGCGGAAGCAGATCGGGAGAGAGGCCTCGGAACGGGCCGCCAGCGAGATGGCGGACGCCACCGTCCCGGTTCCGCAGGCCAGGGTCTCGGCCTCCACGCCGCGCTCGTAGGTCCGGATGAGCCAGGGGCCGGCGCGGTCGGCCGGGGGGGCGATGAAGTTGACGTTGGCTCCGGCATCTCCCAGCCGCGGGTCGTGGCGAAGGATCCGGCCGCGACCGATGTCTATCCTCTCGATGTCATTCACCCGGACGACCAGGTGGGGAACCCCGACCAGCGCGAACTCGAGCCAGCGCTCACCTGCCCCGACCGGGAGGCCGGGCAGCTCGGCCGGCAGTTCTACATCGGGAAAGTTGACCTCGGCCCTCTCGCCGCCGGGCTCACAGTGGGCCCGCACCACGCCTGCCTCGGTCAACAGGCAGAGGTCGCCGCCAGAGGCCATCTCCAGGTACAGCGACAGCCGGGCGCTGCAGAGGGCGGCGTTGCCGCACATCGCCGCGCGGGAGCCGTCGGCGTTCCAGTAGGTCATCCGGACCGTGCCGGGAGCGTCCGGGGTGAGTATCACCAGCCCGTCGGCACCCACCCCGTTCCGGCGGTCGCAGAGGGCGGCCACCCGGGTGGCCGGCCACTGATCCGGCTGGGTGGAACGGCCGTCGAGCATGACGAAGTCGTTGCCCGATCCGGTCATCTTGTATATCACCGTCCCCCTCACAGGCGCCCGCCGATCGCCTTGAGCCGCAGCCACCAGACCATCCAGACCGCCTCTCGGACGATGCGCTTGTTCATCTTGCTCTGACCCTCGACCCGATCGGTGAAGACGATGGGGATCTCCTTCAGCTTGAAGCCTTTTTTCCACGCCCGGAAGCTGGTCTCGATCTGAAAGGAGTAGCCGTTGGAGCGCACCCGCTCCAGGTCAATCTCCTCGAGCACCCGTCTCCGAAAGCACTTGAACCCGCCGGTGGAATCGGTCAGCGGGAGCCCGGTGACCCAGCGGGCATATTGGTTGGCGCCGAGCGAGAGGAGCAGCCGGGAGATCGGCCAGTTGATGACGTTGACTCCGCTGTGGTACCGCGAGCCGATGACCAGGTCGGCGTCCTCCACCTCGCGGAGAAAGATGGTGAGAAACTTGGGGTCGTGGCTGAAGTCGGCGTCCATCTCGAAGACGTAGTCATAGCAGTTGTCCAGCGCCCAGCGGAATCCGGCTATGTAGGCCTTTCCCAGCCCCGCCTTGCGCGGACGGTGGAGCACGTTGATGCGCGGCTCCGCCGACGCCATCTCGTCGGCCAACATTCCGGTGCCGTCCGGCGAATTATCGTCCACCACGAGCACGTCAATCCGGGCATCCTGGGCCAGTATCTGGGGCACGATGAGAGACAGGTTGATCCGCTCATTGTAGGTGGGTACGACGACGAGAGCGCGCTCAGGCATGCGCCGATCTCCGCCGCGAGGCAAAGGACCAGGCAAAGAGCCCGGCAACCGCGAGGAGGGCGAGCAGGCTGACCAGCCGGCCGCGGGCGTATTCGGCGGAGGAGAAGTACAGCCGTACTTCGCGCGCACCGGGCGGCAGCACCACGCTGAGCAGGGCGTGATCGCCCCGGTGGACCTGCGCCGGTCGGCCGTCCACCTCGGCGCGCCAGTCGGGATACCAGGTCTCCCCGACGAGCAGGTAGAGCTGCCGCGTCTCGCTCCCCTCGAGAGTGATCCGCATCCGTCCCGCCGCCCACTCCGCGAGTGAGGCTCGTACCCGGGCGGGCTCCGGAACCCGGCCTCGGATCGGCTCCGGGGTCACCGAGGCCGTATCGGAGTACAGTACGACGGCGTTGAGTGGGAAGCGCGGATCCACTATGGTCGGCACCACCTGGTCCTCGGGAAGTTTGGCGGCCGCCGGAAGCACCCGCAGGTAGGCGGGGATCGTGTCGCGCTCGAAGAGGAAGCCCGTCGGGCCGGCCGTCGTGGGCACCGGGCCCAGCACCTGGTGAAAGCCGGGCACCGCCTGAGGCTCGGGCACCACGAGATAGCGCACCGCGAGAAGCTCGTGCAGGTTGGCGCTGCCGGCGTTGCGCCACTCGTTCTTGCCGCCGAGCAGCTCGTCGTAGAAGCGAACCTCGTTGCCGTGATAGCCCAGCATCGTCGGAATGCGGAGCGCCATCAGATAGGAGCCCGGATATACCCCGACGTCGAGGACTCGAAAGGGTTTCGGCGCGGCCTGAAGCCGCCGGGTAATGGAGTCGGGTGCGAACAGCTGGGCGCCGGGCTCGCGGTACTCGAAGAATCGCCGGTCAATGCTCCAGAGATCCGCGGCCACCACCAGCGCCAGAGCGCCCGCCGCCGCGGCGCCGGACAGCTTGCCCGCCAGCACCGCCCAGAGCACCCCGCCGCCCGCCAGCACCACCGCCAGCAGGCGGAGCCCGCCGGCCTGCAGCGCGTCCGCGTTGGCCGCTACCCGGCCCATCTGCTCGGGGCTGGCGAAGGCCGCCGCCACGCTCTCCAGCGCCCCCGTCGCGGCCAGAAGCGCGAGAGCTCCGAGTACGCCGAGAGGGATCAGCAAGGCTCGCCGCGACAGCTCGCGCCGGAGCAGCCGGTCGGCTCCCAGCCCGGCGAGCACGGCGGCCGGCAGGGCGACGAGGAAGAACGCCATTCCGGGGGCCCGCACCTTGTCCATCATCGGCATCAGGGCGTACCAGGCCCGATAAAACGGCGTGTGCCCGCCGAAGGAGACCAGGAGAAAAAAGAGCGAGATGGCGCCGAGTGCGCCCACCAGCCTGCGCCGCGATCGGTCGCCGATCCCGAGCACCAGTAGCACGACGGCCAGACCACCCAGATACTCGGTGTGCGACTTGAAGAAGTTGCGTCCCCAGTAATTCTGGAGCACCCCGTTGAAGCTGGGGAGCACGGTCGTGAGGATCTCCTCCGGCGGCATCGAATAGCTGGTGGCGTACTCCCATCCGCCGCTGGGGCCGCCGGCTGCCCGGGGCGAGAACGGAATGTAGGAGAGGAACGGAAGCACCTGGATCGCCGCGATCGCGATGCCCAGCAGCACCGCGCCCAGCGAGAGGCCGAGGGCGACGGGCCAGCGGAGCTCGGCGGGCCGCTCGGGATCGAGGAAGACGAGGTACAGCGTCCACAGTCCTGCCCCGACCAGCAGGTAGTAGGTCATCTGATAGTGCGGGCTCAGCATGCAGAGACCCACGCTCAGCGCGACCAGGGCGTAGTAGCCGGGGCGCCGGTCGCGAATGGCCCGGAGCAGGGCGAGCAACAGAAGCGGCGCCAGCGCGGAGACGAACAGCTTGCCGTCGTGCCCCGGCTTGACCATGGACGCCACGATGCCGCTGAGCTCGTAGGCCAGGCCCCCCACCAGCGCGCCGGTCCAACCGACGCGCAAGGCGCGGAGGAGCGCATACATGGTAAGCCCTGCCAGCACCAGATGCAGCGCGAACCCGAGGTTCATCGCGGTATCCACCGGCATGATCCAGCGCAGCCACGCCGTGGGATAGAAAATGTCGCCGTGCTGGGCGGCGATGTACGGCAGGCCGCCGAAGAGATAGGGGTTCCACTCCGGAATTCTGCCGGTCTCGCGGAACATCTCCGCCCCGAAGAGGCGGAACGAGTAGCCCGCCACGTACTGATCGTCACCCAGGAGAAACCGGCCGCCCAGCATCGGCCAGCAGAGCGCGCCCGCCGCCAGCACCAAGACGAGGAGGGCAAGCAGCGCGGGCCGGCGGGGCTCGAACGGGTCGGCTACCGGCGGGGCGACCAACTCAGAGTGCGACACGCGCTCTCCCACGGGGAAAGGCGAGGAACGGCGCGGCGGCCCCGAACTCAGTGATGGTGAGCAGCAGGCGCGAAGCGAGCGCGAGCGCGGTGGCCGCGCCGATCCCCAGCGGTCCTTGCAGCATGAGAATGAAGACGCCTTCTCTGACCCCGAGCCCACCGGGAGCGAGCAGCGCCAGGAACCCCGCCAGGTACGAGGCAGTGAATACCGCGATGGCCGAAAGAAGGTCCAGCCCCGAGCGGGGAAAGAGTCCCCGTGCCAGCAGCCAGAGCCCCACGCCGTATCCGGTCCAGGCAATGAGATTGGCCGCGATACCGAGCGCGACCGCCGCGAGCGGAGGAGCCGTGACCGCGCCGGCGTTGGGCAGCACCAGACCGAACACCCGGCGGACTGCCGGAGGCCAGAGCAGAAGCGCGATACCGCAGACGGCGGCGACCACCAGGGCGGCGAGCGCCGCGGTGGCGCCCGGGTGAGCGGACTCGAGCGCGCCGGCACCGGTGAGCCCGACGACCGCGGCGCCGGTTCCCACCGCCAACGCCTGCAGTATCACCGCGGAGCCGGTGGCCGCCCACGGCGCCACGCCCGCCTGCTGCGACATCAGCGCCATTCCCGCCACCGCCCAGACTTTTCCCGGCAGGTACTTCCCCAGACTCGACACCGTCCAGATCCGGGCGGCGCTCCAGGGGTCGAGCCGCTGACCCCAGCCCAGAAGCATGGTGCGCCAGGCCACGATCAGGACGGCGTACATGAGCCAGACCGTCACCGCGCTGAGCAGGAGCCAGGCGGGCTCGACTCGCCACTCCAGCGGCTGGGAGCGGAGCTGGTCCCAATTCCGCGCCAGTGACCGGCCGGCGAACCAGAGGATGACGAGTCCCAGCGCCCACTGCGCTCCGCGAATCCAGCGGCTACGCACCGAGGGCCTCGCGATACCATCCCTCACAGACTTCCGCCACGCGGTCGGGCGAAAGCCGCGCGCGCCATGACTCTCCCACCAGGCGGGCTATCGCCAGTCGGTCGGGGTCGGTGAGCAATCCAAGAATGGCGTCGCCCATCGCTTCGGGAGACGGCAGGGTGAGCCTGCCGGCGCCGGTCTCGGGGACCACGTCGAGCACCCCACCTCCGTCC
>JACCQZ010000179.1 GCA_013813875.1 Gemmatimonadales bacterium
TGAAAGGCCTCGTAGGCCGAGACAAAGCCGCTCATCTCTCCGGCCTTCCACTGCCCGCGCACCTCGGGAGCCTCGTGCGGCGGATCGAGGAAGTCGAGCCGAACCTCGTCCAGCGGCCAGGGCTGGACGCCGGGATCGGAATCGGGGTCGTTGAGATGACGATTGGGCGGCAACTGACTTCGTCCCAACCCCTCGACGTCCATTCGGTTTTCCGGGGGCAGATTGAGAGCGCCCAGGTAGTGGTCGAAGGAACGGTTCTCCATCATCACGAGCACGAAGTGCTCGATCTGCTCCATGCCCATTGGCAGCAGCTCCGCAGCAGGTAGCCCTCAGAGACTTGGCTGCACGATACGGCGCGGCGAAAGCGCCGCCAGGCGTACGCGGCCGGCCGACCTATCGAAACGTCCCTGGGCTCACCTGGTACACCATATGGTATTTTCCCGTCTCCTCCTCCGGCGCCCAGAAGCCGAGTTGCTCGGTCCAGCGGGTGGTCTGGAGCCGGCGGCCGCGCAGAGTCAGGAAACCTGCCGCGCGAGTGGTGACGACACCGAGCCCGCGCAGATCGGCCAGACCGCGGAGCACCGTGCTGGCTCGCCGGTTGACGATGCGGCGGGCAGCGAGTGGCCCGATGCCCGGAACCCGCAACAGCTTGTCGTACGAGGCGGTGCGGACCTCGACCGGAAACCGCTCCGGATTGCCGAGGGCCCAGGCGCTCTTTGGATCGAGGGAGAGCGGTAGATTGCCGCTCGAATCGTACACCACCTCGTCGGGGGCGAAGCCGTAATCACGCAGCAGATACTCCGCCTGGTATAACCGCTGCTCCCGCAGCGCCGGGGTGGCCGGCACGCCTTCCATGGGCGTGTCGCTGATGGGCCGGAATGCGCTGAAGTGCGCGTGGTGGATTCCGCCGTCCGCCTGAAGTCCCGCAACCGTGTCGAGCAGGGTGCGGTCGGTGTCCGGGGTGGCCCCGACGACGAACTGCATGGTCATCCCGGCACTGCCGCCCGGATGCAATGCATCGCGAGGCCTCCCTTGGGCCTGGGCTGCCCGCTCGCCCAGCACCAGCTTCCGGACCCGCTCCAGGTCGCCAACGGTGGTCGAGAAATTCTTGTCGGGCGCGATCTGCGCCAGGCTTGCCCCGCAGGCGGCCTCGAGGTTGAGGGAAACCCGATTGGCCAGCGAGGTAAGCCGTTGGATCTGCGCCTCCTCCGCGCCGGCCACCAGTTTGACGTGAATGTATCCGCCGAACCGATGCCGCTCCCGGAGCAGCTCCAGCGCCTGGATGAGGTCGTCCATCACCTTGACCGGACGCGCGGGGATACCGGTGGTGACGAAGAGTCCCTCGCACCAGCCCCGACGGTGGGCGCCGAGAAAGATCCGCACCAGCTCCTCGGGCTTGAGCAGCGTCCGTGGCATCGGGCGGTCCCGCCGCATGGGACAGTAATGGCAGTTGTAGCTGCAGGCGTTGGTCATGAGGATACGGAGCAGCGAGGTCCGCATCCCGCCCGATCGAAGCGTTCGAATGTTGAGGGGACGGAGGGCGCCGACGTCTTTGGTATGCCGCAGGCGGGGAGGGAGGCCTTCGTGGTCATCGGCAGCCAGGGACATCAGGACGTCGAGCTTCTGTTCGAGATCGGGGGTGCGGTCCATAGGGTGCTCCGAGAAGACTGGCCTTCAAAAGTACCCGAACAAACCCCGAATCGCAAGCTGTCACCCTGGGCGGAGCGAAGGGGACATGCCTCAACCTGGCTCCTTCGCTACGCTCAGGGTGCGCGGAGCCTACTCCGCCCGAATCGCCGAGATCGGATCTACCCGCACCGCGCGCAGGGTGGGGAAGAAGCAGCCGACCGCGGTCATGAGCAGGCACAATCCGACGACCGTCAGAAAGGTCGAGGCATCGCCCGGCTCCACGCTCGCGAGCAGCGCCTGCAGCGCGCGGCCGGACAAGTAGGCCAGTGCCACGCCGGGGAGCACTCCCGCCAGCGCCAGGCGGACGCCCTGCCGCATGACCATGCCGACGATGTCCCGCGGCCGCGCCCCGAGCGCCATGCGTACCCCGATCTCTTGTGACCGATTGGAAACGGTGAACGAGAGCAAGCCGTGTATGCCCACGCCCGCCAGCAGAAACGCGAGCGCAGCCAGCGCGCCGAGCAGCAGCGCCTGCACCGAGCGCGGGGGCGGTCTGGTCGGCCACGATTTCCTCCAGCATCCGCACGTCGGAGATGGGCTGCTCGGGGTCTACCCGCTGCACGATCTGCCGGATCGAAGGCAGCAGCGCTGCGGGGTCGGTGGCAGCCCGGACCACCATGTCCCTGGGCGTGTAGAAGACGATGCTGCCGTCGGCGACCTGGGTGGCCGGAATGTAGACCTGCGGCTCGCTGGTTCGCTCCAATCCGCGCACTCGGATGTCTCCCACCACTCCGACCACCGTCCGCTGGTCCAGGGCGAACTCGAAGCGTTGGCCGATCGGGTCGGTGGAAGGCCAGAACTGGCGGGCGAACGACTCGCTCACGACCGCTACGTAGGGGCTGTCTTGCTGGTCCGATTCGGCAATCTCCCGTCCCCTCCGCAGCGGAATACCGAGCGTGGTGAAGAACCCCGTAGTGGTGTAACGAAGGCTCGCCACCCGGTTCGCCTCGCGCACCGCGGGCTCACCATTGAGGATCACCGGCCAGATCCCGCCGGTCATGACCATGGGGAGAAAGCTGATGTAGGCCGCGCTGGTGACTCCCGGAAGCGCTCTCACCTCGGAGAGCACCCGGGCGTAGTAGTCCATACGGCGCGCGGTGCTGTCGTACTTGGGCAGCGGCAGTGCGGTCCTGAGGGTCAGGACATTCTCGGTGCGGAAGCCCGGATCCACCGCCTGCAGTCCCCACAGCGCCCGCAGCAGCAACCCCGCCGAGACGAGGAGCACGACCGACGCCATCACCTCGGTGATTACCAGCGCCGACCGAAGCCGCTGCTTGCGGCCGCCGCCCGAGCGGTTGCCTTCGCGCAACCCGTCGAAATCGACATCGCGGCAGACTCTGAGGGCGGGGACGACGCCGAAGCCAACCCCGGTGAGGCCGGTGATGAGTCCGGCGAAGAGCAGCACCCGGAGGTCGAGGGAAGGCCCCTGGGAAATGGGCAGCGAGGCGGGAACCAGCGTGGCCAGCAGGGGCACGGTGGCGACCGCCACCAACACTCCCACGCTGCCTCCGGCCAGGGCGAGCACCACGCTCTCGGTCATCAATTGCCGCACCAGCCGCTCCCGGCCCGCGCCCAGCGCGGTGCGGAGCGACAATTCCTTTCGCCGGGCCACCGCCCGGGCGAGGAGCAGGTTGGCCAGGTTGGCGCAGGCGATGAGGAGGATGCAGAGAGCGGCGCCGCACAGGGCCAGCAGCAGGAGGCGGGTTTGCTGCGGAAGCTCGTCACTCAGCAGGACGACGTTGGCGCCGACCTGCTTGTTCTCCACCGGGTATTCCTGCTCCAGGCGGGCGGCCACCACGTTCATTTCGGCCCGCGCCTCGTCGAGGGATACGCCGGGCCTGAGCTTTCCGACAACATACAGGTAGTTGTTGTTCCGATCCTCGAAGTCCTGGGCCTGCAGCTGGAGCGGCGTCCACAGCGCGATCTGGCGTTGGGGAAAGTGGAACTCTCGAGGCATGACGCCGATGACGACGTGGGGGGTGCCGTCGAGCAGGATGCGCTGGCCGAGCACACCGCCGTCGCCGCCGAATCGGCGCTGCCACAGTCCCCAGCTCAGGAGCACGGTGCCTCCGGCCCCCTCGGCGGCTTCCGCCGGGGTGAAAAGGCGGCCGACTGCCGGCTGCACGCCCAGAATCGGCAGCAGATCGGCGGTCACCGCCGCTGCCTCCAACCGCTCGGGGGTGGCCTGTCCCACCAGGTTTACCGAGGTACCGTGGTACGCGCCGATGGCGTCAAAGGAGGAGCTCGCGGACTTCCAGTCGCGATAGTTGGCGGGGGAGAGCTCGATGCGCTCGTAGCCGGGCTGCCGATTCCAGAGCTTGACCAGCCGGTCGGGCTGGGGAAAGGGCAGCGGCCGCAGCAGCACGAAATCGGCCACCGAGAATGCGGCGGTGTTGGCGCCCACGCCGAGCGCAACCACCAGCACCGCGGTGATCGCGAACCCCGGCGTCCGGCCGAGGCTACGCGGTGTAGCGAAGATCCTGGCGCAGGATGTCCCAGTGCGCCGCGGCGGCGTTGAAGACCAGGTCGGCGACGCTGTCGGCCCACAGGAGACCGGTGGACAACCCGCCGGAGGCATTGCGCCGCCGCTCGGCGAAGACCGCGCACATCTCCCCGCCGTACTCGGCGCGGAACGATGCCGGGTAGAGTCGGAGCAGTGCCCGGTAGAGCCGCATCATGCCCGGCCCGGAGCGAACCCGTACGTCCGCGCCAGCTTTACCAGCTGAGCCAGGCGCCGCGTCTCGGCCCGGGCCACTGCCGCGCCGAACCGGGTAATGCGGTAGTAGCGCCGCCGCTCATCGTCCAGCTCGGGCGCGGGCCGCTCCCGGGTTTCCACGATCATCCCCTGCTCCAGCATCCGCTGGATCGAGCGGTAGAGCGTCCCGGCGCTGAGCCTGACCTCGCCTCCCGTACGGGCGGCGACCTCCTGAATGATGGCGTACCCATGGCGATCCTCGTCGGAAAGAGCCATGAGAATGTGAAAGCTGGCGGGTGGAAGGGGGATCAGGGCGGCGATATCGGCAGGGGCATCGGACATGAAGGCAATGTACCCATCGTGGATATAGTGTCAATGGGTATATAGGCGGGGCCGATCGCTACACCGGCCGCCGCCCTTCGCGGATGGCATCCAGGATGTCGTCGCGGCTCAGCCGGCCTTCGATGGAGGGCACGTCCAGGGGAGACCCTGTTTGGGGCTCGGGCCGTAGGACGAACACCTGTCCATCCTTGCGCCGAATCCGCACCGCCCCTTCCCTCCGCGCCCGCTCGAGCAGCGCGGCCAGCCGTTGCCGCGCTTCAGAATAGGTGAACTCCTTCATACTGGGACCTCGAACACCTTTACCCCGGCTTCGCCGGCCGCCCGTCCGAGCCGCGCATCGAGCGTGAGCAAAGGCGCCCTCTGCCGGCGGGCACAGGCGACCAGATAGGCATCGTAAGCATACAGCCCAAACCGGTCGGCTAGCTCCAGCGCGCTTGCCAGTTCGACTTCGACGAAGCGAATGGGAATCTGGCTGTAGGCCGTAAGTGCCATTTGCACTTCGGGCAATCGCAATCTCCGGCGCTTGAGCATCGACGAAAAGGCGTTTCCGATTTCCCAGTGCACCGAACCCGGAGCCAACAGCTCCGATCCCTGAGTGCGCGCAATCAGCAGGTCGCGGGTCGCCTCACCGGTGAGGACGGCCATGAGTGCCGATGTATCAATCACTAGCTCCAAGACGGTCTCCGCATTCGGGGCGTACAATTGTACATATATATCTCAGGACACACTGGCAGGCAATGACTTCCCCTCACATCTCCTCCACCCCCTCCACCAGCATCCGCACCCCGCGACCGGCCGCCGGCAGCAGCCGTCCCCCCTCGTCCACCACCCCCACCTCCATCAACCACGCCTCGAACTCCGGAGCCGGCCTGAGCCCCAACACCGCCCGCACATAAAGCGCGTCGTGGAATGAAGTGCTCTGATATCCCAGCATCACGTCGTCCGCGCCCGGCACCCCCATCACGTAGGTCACCCCGGCCGCGCCGAGGGCCGTGAGCAGGACGTCCATGTCATCCTGATCGGCCTCGGCGTGGTTGGTGTAGCAGACGTCGCACC
>JACCQZ010000186.1 GCA_013813875.1 Gemmatimonadales bacterium
GGCGCCGCGGACGTTGGAACAGCGGGCCCAGATCTATCTGCGAATCGGTTTGGATGAGGCCGCCCGGCAACTGGGGCGCCCGGTGCATGTCATCGAAGGACTGAGCCCGCTCTTCATGGGTCTGGCGCAGGGACGATACTCCCCCGGCGCCGACGATACCCGACCGGTGGTGCGCGTCGTCTATCAGGATTCCCGGGGCCGCCTGATCCTGCTCGACCAGCAGCGGATCCGTCCGGGGCAGACGGCCTCGGCTCCCGACACGGCCGAGCCCCATTGGACCCTCGGGGAAGTCACCCTGCACCTCCACGGCGAGGTAAACGCCGACGCGCTGGGCAACCTCAGGCCACGGGTACGGTAGGCCTGATCCGCCGGTCCAGCAGGCCGCGCACTTTCCGCATCAGCTCGTCGGCCGTAAACGGCTTGCGAATGATCTCGGCGTCAGCGCTCCGCACCCCTCGCCGTACCACCTCGTCATCGGTATAGCCCGACATATAGAGAACCTTGAGCTGGGGACGTCTCTGCGAGAGTCGCTCCACCAGCTCGCCGCCGCCCATCTCCGGCATCACCACGTCGGTCACCAGAAGGTGAATGGGACGCTCGTGGCGGTCGGCCATCATGAGGGCGTCTCTACCGTGCCGCGCATCCAGCACCGTGTGCCCGTGGTCGGAGAGGACTTTCCGCACCAGCGCCCGAACACCCTCCTCGTCCTCCGCCACCAGCACGGTCTCGCTCCCGCGCAGTGAACCGGCCACCTCGAATTCGGGTGCCTCCTCGGCTTCGGCCTCGGGCAGATAGACTTTGACCGTGGTGCCCGTTCCCGGCTCGCTGGTGATCCGCAAGGCGCCGCCGTTCTGGCGGATGATGCCGTGGGCGAGTGTGAGGCCGAGACCGTTCTGCTGGGCCGCCGGCGAATCGGTGTCCATTCCTGAGCTGGTATCGCTGATGGCGAGAACCGTGTAGCGGCCCGGCCGAACGTGCCCGCCGGGCGCGGCTCCGCTCACCTGGCGGGAGGAGGTTTCCAGAATCAGAGTCCCCCCGCTCCCTGCCATGGTGTCGCGCGCGCTGAGGACCAGGTTGACCAGCACCTGTTCCAGTTGCCCTGGATCCATCCGGACGGGACCGAGCCCGGAGCCCAGCCGAAGCTCCAGGACCACATCGGCGCCGACGAGCTGCTGGATCATGGCCTGCATCGCCGAGATCATCTCGTTCAACTTCAGCCCGCCCGACTGGGGCGTCTGGGTTCGGCCGAACGCCAGCAGCTGCCGGGTGAGCACCGCTCCGCGGCCCGCTGCCTTCACGATCTGCTCCAGATCCTTGCGGTGGCGGTCGTCCTCCGGCAGCTCGTGCAGCACGACTTCGCTGAATCCACGGATGGTGGTCAGAATGTTGTTGAAGTCGTGGGCCACGCCCCCGGCCATCCGTCCCATGACGTCCATCCACTGCACCTGTCGAAGCTGCTCCTCGCTTCGGTGCAGAGCGGCTCGGGTGCGAGTCTTCTCGCTGATGTCGGTGGCGAGCACCAGCCGCGCTCGGCGGCCGTCCAGCTCCATCTCGTGGGACACGATCTCCATGTCCACGACGGTGCCGTCCTTCCGCTGGTGCTGGCTGAGGGCGACCTCTTCGCGCTGGGAGCCCCGCCCCAGACCGGGCGGGTAAGCCAGGACATCCTCGGGCGGGCGGATGTCCATGATCGTCATGGCCAGGAATTCATCGCGGGAATAGCCGTAGTGGCGCATCGCCGCTTCGTTGACCGCCACGAAGGCCAGGGTGTCCACGTCGAAAATCCACATCGGGTGGGGATTGGCCTCGAACAGCAGCCGATAACGGCTATCCGCCTCCTCGGCCTCCCGGTGGAGTCTTCCCGCGTCCACGGCGAGGGCTGCCCGGCCGGCCAGTTCGGTGGCGAACTCCAGATCGGCGGCGCCGAGCCGGCGCCCGTACTCCAGGCTCGTTGCCAGGGTAAGCACCCCTGCGGGGCGGCCGCGAGCCAGCAGCGGCACCCGCACGAAGGTGGTGGGCGCGAGTGCGCGAAGCAGCTTGAGGTGCTCCGCGTCTTCGGCGCGCTCCCGGAGAAGATCGTCGGTGACCTCGGTCAACTCCGCGTCCAGTCCCCGCCCGCCGAACGGCAGTGGCCGCGAGCCGTACTCGCAGAGCGCCCGCACCAGCAGGTCTCGCGCCGGATCGCGGTGTGAGCCCGCCACGAAGCGAAGCGCGCCCCGCTCGCTGGCCACGTGGATGGCGCACCAGTCCGCCATGGTGGGCACGATGAGCCGCGCGAGGTCGCGAAGGGTGACGTTGTAGTCGAGCGAGGAGGCGAGGGTAGCGCTCGCCCGGGAGAATAACGACATCCGCCGGTCCAGCGCCTCGACTTCTTCACTGGACATCTCCAATTCCCGGCTTCGCTCCACGGCCGAGTGGAGCCGGGCCACGATGATCGCGATGGCGGGGCTCACCAGGCCCAGCAGCAGGAGGCTGTAACCGCTGGCGGGAGTGAAGTGCAGCGGCTCCCGTGGGACGGAGAGGAAATGCGCGGCGTAGACCACCGTGATCAACGCGCTGATGAGCCCCGGGCGGACCCCGCCGGTCCGGGCGGAGTAGACCACCATCAACAGCAGAATTGGGAAGGGGTGCGGCAAGGGAAACCCATGCCGGATCAGCACGTCCAGCAGGATGGCGGTGGCGAGGGAGGCGAGGGGCCCCCGCACGCTGCAGCCGATCCGCATCCAGTCGGGAACCGCCGCCCGGCTTCGTAGCCGCCGCCGGACGACATCACTGGCCCGCACCATGGGAAACGCGCCGCTATGTGTCATCGCTCGCTCGACCCGGGGTGGGTTACCTGGTGAGAACCACAAAGGCACGAGCCGTGGACAGGGAACCCCTCAAGCTGGGGGGCCGAAACCCAGGTGTCTGTGACAGATCCCACACAAAGAACCCGGCTTATCGTTACCGGGCGTGAAGCTTGCCACGACCCCGGCGCCGCGGTAAGCTAGACCGATCCGACTCCATTCCGAATTGCAGGCTCGAGGCATCCTCCTTCTGAAAGCGAGATCGCCTATGCCGATGCTCGGTCCGAACCGCCCGGTGGGTCAACTCTTCACCGGCATGCTGCTTGCCCTGGTCCCCGCCGGACTGCACGCTCAGGCCCAAGCCACTACCGGCGTGATCCGCGGCGTGGTGTCCGACTCAGCCGGTCAGCCGCTGCCCGGAGCCACCGTCTCTCTCCGCAATCGAGAGATCAACGCCGAACGGGTGCTCACCACCAACGACCGGGGTGTCTTTGTAGCGACCCTGCTGCGGGTGGGATCGTACGATGTCGCCGCCCGTGCGCTGGGCTTTCGGGAGGGGCGGCGGTCGGAGGTGGGACTTCGGCTGGGCGAGACGGTGGACCTGCAGTTCACGCTGGCACCGCAGGCGGTACAACTGGAGGAGATCACCGTCTCCTCGGCGGAGCCGGCGGTGGACGCGTCGGCGTCGGAATCGGCCACCCGGCTCGGGGTCGAGGCCCTGGAGGGGCTGCCCAACAACGGGCGCAATGTGCTCAACTTCACCACGCTCACGCCCAACGTGGCCATCGTGCAGGGCCCCGACGGCGACGAGATCAGCATCGGCGGGCAGCGGGGCATCCACAACAACGTGTCGGTGGACGGCGCCGATTTCAACAATCCCTTCTTCGGCGAGCAGCGCGGCGGCCAGCGCCCGGCGTTCACCTTCAACCTGGACGCGGTGCAGGATTTCGTGGTGGTGTCGGATGGCGCCAACGCCGAGTTCGGACGCTCGGGCGGTGGGTTCGTCAACATCATCACCAAGTCGGGCACCAACGAGTTCCACGGATCGGCGCACTACTTCGGGAAGTACGACGCCCTCTCCGCCGATTTTACTCACAGCTTTCCGGGCGGCACCTCGACCGGCTTTACCCCGGACTTCGGCCAGCACCAGTTCGGCGCCACTTTCGGCGGGCCCATCGTGCGCGACCGGGCCTTCTTCTTTCTGGCCTACGACCAGCAGGAGTACAACGAGACCAAGCAGACCGACCGCTTGGCGGGAATAGACCCGGCGCTGCGCGCCTTCGCCGATACCGCCTTTGCCGGTGCCCTTGCCGGCGATTTCGGCCCCATTCAGCGCACCAACGACGCCAACGCGCTACTGGCCAAGCTCGACTTCCGCCTCAGCCAGCAACACAGCGCCTCGCTCAAGTACAACTACACCAACTCGCGGCAGGAGAACGGCACCTTCGACGTGGACTTCTGGGGCCGGAGCGCCAACGGTCTGGAGCGCGACTTTTCCCACGCGGTCAACGGAAGCCTGACGTCGCTGATCTCGTCCTCGGTGTCCAACGAGTTCCGCTTTCAATGGGCCCGGGAGGAGCGGCCTCGACCCTATGAGGGACCCCTCAATCCGGCCACGGACCGGCCGTTTCCCGACACCGATATCGGGTTCGTGGGGCCGGGCGGGTTCAGCGGCTATCGGATCGGGATGCCGTTCTTCCTTCCGGTGGATGCCTTCGACTGGCGGATCCAGGTGCTCGATAACGTCTCGCTGGTGCAGGGCAACCATCTCTTCAAGCTCGGTGGCGAGTACAACCGCACCGCCGTGGAGCAGACCTTCCGGGGATTCGGGAACGGACGGGTGGGGTTCACCTCCCTCGACGGGTTCCTCAACTACGTGGCCGGCGGGAACGGCTACGTCGAGTGCTCCGACGGCAGCAGCAGCACCAGCGGCGCGTGTCCCACCGGCACCGATATCACCGGACCGGTGGCGCTCTACCTTCAGCAGGCCGGCGTCGGGGGATTGTCGGTGGACGAGGCCGGCACCCAGGAGATCGTGCAGCACGAGCTGGCGCTGTTCGTTCAGGACAGCTGGAAGCCGCAGTCGAACCTGACGCTCAACTATGGCCTTCGCTGGGAAGCCCAGATCCAACCCGGGCTCATCACTCCGGTGGA
>JACCQZ010000059.1 GCA_013813875.1 Gemmatimonadales bacterium
ATGTGGACCCCCAACATCATCCTCACGGTCGTGGGGATCACCGGACTGATCCGGGTCAGCCGCGAATCCGGGTCCACCCGCGGCGGGGATCTGCAGGAGGTGTTGGAAGGGATTCGCCACCAGTGGCGCCGCTGGCGAAAGCGGGGGCACCCATGATTCGGCTCCGCACGCTGGACCGCTACGTCCTGGGGAGCTGGATCAGGATCTTCGTCCTCACCGCGCTGGGCTTTCCCATCGTGTCTATCATGATCAACCTGACCGACACCCTGAACAAGCTGCTCGACCGGGGGCTCACCATGCGGGAGATCGTGGTGAGCTACGTCTACTCGATTCCCGAGAACATGTTCCTGGTCATGCCGGCGGCGGTGCTCTTCGCCACCGTCTTCACGGTAGGCGGGATGGGCCGGTACTCCGAGCTCACCGCCGCCAAGGCCGGTGGACAAAGTTTTCACCGGCTCATGGTCCCGGTCTTCGCCGCGGCCATCGGCGCGTCGGTGCTGGCCTTCGTGGTGGGTGAGCTGGCACCCGGGGCCACCGCCCGGCAGCTCGAGCTACAGAAGGCCAAGAACGCCCGCCCCACCCGGGCTCGCTTCAACTTCGTATACCGGGGAGACGCGGGCTGGGTCTACACCATCCGCTCGCTCGACGTGAGCTCCCGGCAGCTCAAGCAGGTCCTCTTCGAGCGCGAAGGGGCGGGAGTCAGCTATCCCGGCCTGGTGGTCACCGGCGACAGCGCCAGCTACGACGATACGCTCGGCACCTGGCGCATCCGCAACGGCGCCAGCCGGGTGATCGCCGGCCCCGGCCAGCAGGCGATGTTCTCCTTCCGGACCATGCGGCTGCGGGCGCTGAGCCAGTCACCCGCCGACCTGCTGGCCGAGCCCAAGGCGCCCGACGAGATGCGCTACGCCGAGCTGGGCCGATACATCGAGGCGCTCAAACGGTCGGGGAACGACGCCAACAAGCTGATCGTGGAGCGGGCGCTCAAGGTGGCGCTTCCGGCCACCTGCCTCATTATCGCGCTCTTCGGCGCTCCGCTGGCGGTCACCTCGCCGCGGGCAGGCGCCGCCGTCGGCGTGGCGATCAGTCTGGGCACCACCGTGCTGTTCCTGCTGGTCACCCAGATCATGAAGGCAGTGGGTGCGGGAGGGGTGGTGGATCCGGTGCTGGCCGCCTGGCTGCCCAACGGCGTGTTCCTGGTGGCAGCCCTGGTGTTGATCGCCAGGGTGAGGACGTAGGCGCCGAATCGCCGGTTATATTCCCCCGATGACCTACCCCCGCCCCGTGATCGTCGGAACGGGTATCGCAGGCCTCTGGACGGCCTGGCGGCTCGCTTCCGAGGGGCAGCCCGCGGTCGTGGTCACCAAGGAAACGCTCGCCGACAGCGCCAGCTCCTGGGCCCAAGGCGGAATAGCAGTGGCTCTGGGCCCTGGAGACAGCCCCAGCCAGCATGCGGCCGACACTCTGGCGGCGAGCGATGGTCTGGCGGACCCCGAAGCGGTACGAATCCTCACCAGCGAAGGCCCCGACCGGGTCTACGAGCTGCTTGCCCTGGGCGCGCGGTTCGATCGCGGTCAGGACGGGAGGCTTCGTCTGGGGCTGGAAGCCGCCCACACCCGTGCCCGGATCATCCACGCCGGCGGAGACCGCACCGGGGCGGCGCTGATCGGCTGTCTCGCCCAGGTTATCCGCTGCCATCCCCAGATCGAGTTGCTGGAGCACACCGAGGTCACCGCTCTCCTAGGCAACGAGGGCGGAGTGTCCGGAGTGGCGGCGCTTCCGCGCGAGGAAGCGGCGTATCCGATCCCCGCCGCCGCGGTGGTGCTGGCCACCGGCGGGGTGGGTCAGCTCTACGCGGTGACGACCAATCCGCGGGTGGCCACCGCCGACGGATGGGCACTGGCCTACCGCGCCGGGGCGCTGCTTCGGGACATCGAGTTCCTTCAGTTCCACCCTACCGCGCTCAGGCTGCCGGGGGTGAATCCGGCACCTCTGATCTCCGAGGCGGTGCGCGGCGCCGGTGCGCTGCTCCTCGACCGCGAAGGTCACCGCTTCGCGCTCGAGGCGGACCCCCGCGGCGAGCTGGCTCCGAGAGACATTCTGGCCCGTGCCGTAGCTCTGGCGGACGCCCGCGGCGGCGCCTGGCTCGACGCCAGAGGGCTGGCTGATTTCGCCGGGCAGTTTCCGGGAATAACCGGCATGCTCGCCCGCTATGGGCTCGATCCTTCACGCGACCTGCTGCCGGTGGCTCCGGCGCTTCACTATGCCATGGGGGGCGTCCAGACCGATCTGGAGGGCCGCTCGACCTGGCCCGGACTCTGGGCGGCGGGCGAGGTGGCATCCACCGGCGTTCACGGTGCCAATCGTCTGGCGTCGAACTCGCTGCTGGAGGGACTGGTCTTTGCCGATCGGGTCGGCCGCGCGCTGGCCGCGGAGCTGAGACAACGCCCTTTGCCCGCCCCGGCCGCGTTGGACGTGCCGCCGGACCGCGATACCGGGGCCGATCCCCTCTGTGAAGCGATCCGCGGGGAGATGCGCGAGGTGATGACGGCTGACGTCGGGGTGCAGCGCACCGAGGGATCGCTGCTCCACGCCGAGCAGGAGCTGGCACGGCTCACCCGAGAGACGCCACCCGCGGCCTGGCGCACCGTCAATCAACTTCTGGTGGCGCGGTTGATCACCCAGGCTGCCCGCAGACGGCGGGAAAGCCGGGGCGGCCACCGCCGGCTGGACTATCCCCCGCCGACTCTGGAGCGCGAGGCAGTGTGACTTCTCTATCGCTTCCCGTCATTGATCAGCAGCCCGAGAGCCCGGGGCAGATTGCGGCGCTGCACCAGGAAATCCGCGGGCTGGCGCGCGCGCGGAACGCCGTGGTGCTGGCGCACAATTATCAGCGGCCCGAGGTGCAGGACACCGCAGATTTCGTGGGAGACTCGCTCGGTCTCGCCCGACAGGCCGCGAGTACCGAGGCCGAGGTCATCGTCTTTGCCGGCGTTCACTTCATGGCCGAGACCGCCGCGATCCTCTCTCCGCGGAAACGGGTGCTCCTCCCCGATCTTCGCGCGGGGTGCTCGCTGGCGGCCACCATCACCGGCGACGACGTACGGCGGTGGAAGGCCCAGTTTCCCGACTACATCTCGGTCGGATACGTGAATACCACCGCCGAGGTAAAGGCCGAGCTTGACTATTGCTGCACCAGCGGCAACGTGCTCGACGTCATTGACGCGATTCCCGCCGACAAGGGCATCCTCTTTCTTCCCGATTTCTTTCTCGGCGCCCACGTCCGGCGGATGCGGCCGGAGCGGCGGATCGAGGTGTGGATGGGTGAGTGCCACGTTCACAAGGGTATCCGGGCGGAGACGCTCAACGAGGCCCGGCGGCAGTATCCCGACGCCGAAGTGCTGGTTCACCCCGAGTGCGGCTGCGCCGGCCAGCTCATCTACGAGATGGGTCACGGCGACATCAGCCCGGAAGGGCTGCACATCGCATCCACCGAGGGGATGGTCAGGGCGGTCACCGAGCGGCCCGCCTCCCGCTTTATCGTGGCCACCGAAACGGGAATCATGCACCGGATGCGGCAGATGGCTCCGGAGAAGGAGTTCATCGCGGCCGACCCCGAGGCGGTGTGCGCCTTCATGAAGACCATTACTCTCACCGGAGTGCGCGATTCGCTGGTGCACGACCGCTACCATGTAACCGTTCCGCCCGATATCGCGGCGCGGGCTCGGGGAGCGATTGACCGCATGGTGGCCCTGGGGCGGTGAACGGAGACCCCGAGCGCCTGGCGACGATCGCGCTGGCCGAGGACGGCGAGTCCGACGTGACCACCGCGGTCACCGTGCCGGCCGGCCTCGTGGCCGAGGGTAGCATCGAGTATCGCAGCGGCGGGGTGCTGGCCGGCGCCGCGTACGCCGACGCGGTTGCCCGGGCCTGTGAATGTCGGATTGACTGGCGCGCTCCGGACGGCCGGCGGCTTCCCGCCGGCGGAGTCGCCGGCGTCATCTCCGGCTCCCTCGCCCGCATCCTCCGGGCGGAACGTCCCCTTCTCAATCTGCTCCAGCGCGCCTGCGGGATCGCCACGGCCACCCGGTCGTATGTGGATGCCGTTGCCGGAACGTCCTGCCGGATCCTACACACTCGGAAGACCGCGCCGGGGCTGCGCTCGCTGGATATCGCCGCGGTGCTGGCCGGCGGCGGCACGCGCCACCGGTCGGATCTGAGCCACGTGGTCATGGTCAAGGACAATCACTGGCAGGCGCTCACGTACTCCGGCGGCGACCTGGCGCGTGCGCTCGAGGAGGCGCGAAACGGCGGGATTTCGGTGCTTCAGGTGGAAGTGGAATCGGCGGAGCAACTGGAGCGGGCGTGCGCGGCGGGGGCAACGAGGTTGCTGGTGGACAACCAGAGTCCGGAGACGTTGCGAGACTGGAGTGGGAGGGCGCGGGCGCTCAGCCGGGATATCGAGATCGAGGCGACGGGGGGCATCACTCTCGAGAACGTGCGTGCGTATGCGGAGGCGGGGGCGGATTTCGTATCGGTCGGGGCGCTTACGCACAGTGTGCGGGCGGGGGATCTGGCGGTGGAGGTTCGGCTGTAGGGCTTGTCGGCGAGGCGGGCTATCGGTGCGGGGTGCGGGGTCGCGCTTCGCTGCTGGGCGCTGGGGTCGGGCTGCCTCCCTCCGGTAGCGGGGCTCCCATGCTCGGGCGGCGGCGCGGGGGATGGTGCTCCCACAGGAAGCGTCAGGCCGGGTGATCTCCTCGCGCCGACGGACGTTCCAGGGCGGCCTGCAGCGACCGGAGGGAGTGCCGTCCCCCGCGCCGCCGCCAAAGCCGCGATCCCTTCCGTCACGCAGTCGCCCCCCGTACCAAGTACCGATGCGTACGTTTATGACTCCCACCGCGACGCAATCGCCCGCCATCCCAGATACACCGGCACCCCCGTCAGAATGATCCCGAAGGTGATCCCGGTATTCACCGGATCGGTCCACAACGCGTTGAGCACCATCCCCACCGACGCGAGGAGAAAGAGGATGGGCACCACCGGATAGCCCCAGGTACGGTACGGACGCGGCAGCTCCGGCCGGGTCCGGCGCAGCACGAACACCGCGGCCACGGCCAGCGCGTAGAACGGCCAGATCCCCAGGATGAACTTGTCGGCGAGCTGCTGGAAATCGTTGAGCAACACGTAGATCACGCCGAGGGCGGTGGCGAGCCAGATGGCCACCGAGGGACTCTGGAAGCGGGGCGAAACCCGCGCGATCGCCCGGAAGAAAAGCCCCCGATCCGCCATCGCGAAGAAGATTCGCGGGCCGGTCATCATGGAGCCGTTGAGCGCGCCGAAGCAGGAGAGCATCACCACGCCGGAGATGATCGCGCCCCCCAGGCCGGCCAGCACCGGGATCCGGTTTGCCGCGGTGGCCGCGATCAGCGGCGACTGTGCCATCTCGGCCAGAGGCACCAGATAGATATAGGCGAGGTTGAGAAGGAGGTAGACGACCACGATCGCCGAGGTGCCCAGAATGAGCGCCAGCGGAAGAGTGCGGCCCGGATCCTTCACCTCGCCTCCCATGAACGAGAGGTCGGCCCAGCCGTCGTAGGTCCACATAATGGCGATGAGCGCCGTACCCAGCAGGGAAAACTCGAGCCCGCCGGTCCAAGCCGGCGTGAAGTGCGAAGCGCTCCCGTCTCCCGCGGCGAAGGCCAGAAGCCCCAACACGGCCAGGGATCCGAACTTGGCAACGGTGGTGAGGTTCATCACGATTGCCGCGCTGTGAACCCCGACGTAGTTGAGCAAGCCCATCAGCACGATGGCGACCGCGGCCACATACCGCACCTGCTCCGG
>JACCQZ010000231.1 GCA_013813875.1 Gemmatimonadales bacterium
TACCTCGGGTGATGCCCCCTTCGCTTCGCTCAGGGTGTCAAGCTCAGCGTGGCCCGCACGGGAGCACGCCCCAATTCCGACTCAGCATACCAGCCCCGCTCGTGCGTTCCCGGCTCAGAACGGCAAGTCATCATCCTCGGCATCGAGCGCCTCAGGGAAATCTTCGAAGGATTCCTTCCCCTTGGCCGCGCCGCCCGCTCCCGCACCGGCACTCGCCCCCGCGGCGGCTTTCGCGGCCGGCGTGTACGTCTCCGCCCCATCTCCCTTGCCCGAGAGCATGATCAGCTCGCGCGCGGTGATCTCGGTGGTGTAACGCGTCTGGCCTTCGCGATCCTGCCACGACCGGTACTCGATGCTCCCCTCGATGTAGATCTTGTCGCCCTTCTTGCAGAAACGCTCGGCGATGTCGGCGAGGGTGGAGCCCTTGTTGTTCCAGAGCACGATCCGATGCCACTCGGTCTTCTCCTGCTTTTCCCCGGCCTGGTTTTTCCACTGCCGGCTGGTGGCCAGCGACAGCGTGGCCACACGGGACCCGTTCGAGGTGCTGCGGACTTCCGGGTCCGCTCCCAGGTTCCCGATCAAGATGACTTTGTTCAGGCTGCGGCTCACATGCACCTCCAGGATTCATTCGTAGGAACGCCAGGGTGAACTCGGCCATAATGCCGGACGCTCGAGTTCTTCCATCAACCAAAGCTATGCCAGTTGTGCCGAATCTACGCGTGCTGCTTCAGGGCCAGCCGGAGAACCAGGGCGTCCTCCTTGGGATTCCGATAATATGCCGCCCGCTGCCCCACCGGGCGAAAGCCATGGCTCAAGTAGAGCGCCTGGGCGGAGTGGTTCGATTCTCGGACCTCGAGAAAGACTTCCTCCACCTTGCGCCGCCGCAGGGCCGTGAGCCCACCGCGCAGCAGCGCTCCGCCGAGTCCCCGGCGCCGCCCCCCGGGTGCCACGGCCAGATTGAGCACCTCGCCAGTGCCCGCGACCTCGCGGCCGATGAGGTACCCCGCCACCCCGCGCGCCGTCTGACCCACCAGGCCGAAAGTCCACGGCGAAGTGAGCGCCTCGCGAAAGCTCGCCTCACTCCAGGGATCGCTGAAGCATTGGCGCTCGATCGCGACCATCGCCGGGGCGTCAGCGAGAACTGCCGACCGAATCCGGTAGGGCTCGTCCATGCGCCGTTTCCCAGCGTGCCTGCGCCTCCGCCGGCCGTCCGTAGACCGGCTCCCACTCCTGCACCCTCTCCACCCGCGACGCTCCCCCCGGCCGGCCGATCAGTCCGATGAGCGCACGCCCGCTCGGCGCCCCTTCGGGTGGTCCCGACATGGTCCGGCCGAGTTCCCGCTCCAGTAGAGCGACGATGGCGGCCGGTGCCTCGCCCACCAGCTGGTCGGGTGCCAGCCGCGAGCCCAGGAGCGCCTCGGGCTGCTGGACGGTGGGCGGAAGCACGGTCTCGATTCCGCTGCCGTGGAAGCGGTAAGCCGCGGCGTACACTTCACCGCGCAGAGCGTTGGACACCGCCAGCACCAGCCCGCCCTCGCGCGCCGCCCCGGCCGCTCGCACCAACAACGACGGAGCCGTCCACAGCGGCAGGCCTCGACTCTGCACCAAGGCCTTGACCAACGAGGCACCGACGCGCAGGCCGGTAAAGCTGCCCGGCCCGTCGGACAGGGCGAGCCCGCGAACGTCGTCGAGCGTTGCTCGCCGCAGGCGCAGCAGCGATTCGATCGTGGGCAGCAGGGCCGCCGCGTGCCGGCGCGCGCCGTCCAGACTCTCCTCCTCGGCCTCGTCCCCCGACGTGCCGAGCGCGACCGACAGGCGGTCGGTCGCGGTGTCCATCGCGAGCCACATCAGAGCGTCTCCAACCCGCGCAGGGCCGGGTCCGGTAAATGGTGCAGGCGAAACCGGTGCGTCGGCTCCGGCAGCCAGGAGCCGGCTTGCTCGGGCCACTCCACCAGGATGGCATCGCCCTCGGACGTCAGCCCCTCCCAGTCGAGGTCGGCGGCCTCATCGGGGGCGCGAAGCCGAAAGCAGTCGAGGTGGAACACCGTTCCTCGCCGTCCCTGATAGCGGTGCACCAGCGCGTAGGTCGGGCTGGTGGCGGCGCCGGCGACGCCGAGGCCGCGCGCGATCGCCTTGATGAAGGTGGTCTTCCCCGCCCCGAGATCGCCCTCCAGGGTGACGAGCGACCCCGGCGCGAGAGACCGGCCCAGTGCCTCTCCTTCGGCCTCGAGCACACCCTGGGTCAGCGGGCGGATCACGCGTGCCGGCGCACCCGGCCGGGCGTGCCGCGCCGGACGTCCGGCGCCCCCACCGCCTTGAGCTCATTGACCTGGTCGCGCAACATCGCGGCGAGCTCGAACTCCAGGTTTGCCGCCGCCTGGCGCATCTGCCGCTCCAGCGTCTGAATCATCGCGGCGCGTTTGGCGGGATCGTGCAGGTCCACCCGATCCTGCACCGCCAGCCTGGGCTCGGGCCGCTCGGTGCGCGCGTCGGCCACGTGGGTGGAGAGCCGCACCTCTTCCATGGACTTCACAATGGAGCGCGGGGTGATGCCGTGCTCCTCGTTGTAGCTTCGCTGAATGGCGCGGCGCCGATCCATTTCGGCCAGGGCCCGCTGCATCGAGCCGGTGATGCGATCGGCGTAGAGAATAGCCCGGCCGTTGATGTTGCGCGCGGCCCGGCCGATCGTCTGCACCAGCGAGCGGTCGGAGCGGAGAAAGCCTTCCTGGTCGGCATCCAGAATGGCCACCAGCGATACCTCGGGAAGGTCGAGCCCCTCCCGCAGCAGGTTGATGCCGACGAGTACGTCGAAATCGCCCAGCCGGAGGCCGCGCAGGATTTCCATGCGTTCGATCGCGTCTATATCGGAGTGGAGGTAGCGCACCCGAACCCCGGTCTGCTGCAGGTAGTCGGTGAGGTCTTCCGACATGCGCTTGGTGAGCGTGGTGACCAGGACCCTCTCTCCCAGGGCCTCGCGCCGGCGGATCTCGTTCAGCAGGTCGTCCACCTGGCCCCGCACCGGGCGAACATCAACCTCCGGGTCTACCAGCCCGGTGGGCCGGATGATCTGCTCCACCACGACGCCCTGGGAGAGGCCAAGCTCGTAGTTACCCGGCGTGGCTGAGAGGCTGATCAACTGGGGGGCCAGCGCCATGAACTCGTCGAAATGAAGCGGGCGGTTGTCTATGGCCGAAGGCAGCCGGAACCCGTACTCCACCAGGGTGAGCTTGCGGGCCCGGTCGCCGTTGAACATGCCGCCGATCTGCGGCAGCGTCACGTGCGACTCGTCGGCCACGACGAGAAAGTCCGGCGGGAAATAATCAATAAGACAGGCGGGACGCTCCCCGGGCTGCCGACCGCTCAGGTGGCGGGAGTAGTTCTCGATCCCGGCACAGGTGCCCACCTCCAGCAGCATCTCGACGTCGAACCCGGTGCGTGACTCCAGCCGCTGAGCCTCGAGCAGCTTTCCCGCGGCCTTGAGCTCCGTCAGCCGCTCGGCCAGCTCCGCCCGGATGGCCTTGACCGCGCGCTCGATCTTGGGCCGCTCGGTGACGAAGTGGCGCGCCGGGTAGATGGCGCACTGGTCCAGCCGGGCAATGGTGTCACCGGTGAGCGGGTTGATCTTGCTGATCCGCTCGACCTCGTCACCGAACAGCTCGATCCGGATGGCCTGTTCGGCGTACGCCGGGAATACCTCGATCGAGTCGCCCCGGACCCGGAAGGTGCCCTGCTCGAACGAGGCGTCGTTGCGGCCGTAGTGGATCCTCACCAGCTCGGCCAGGATGGCGTCGCGGCCGCGCTGCTCGCCTCGGTGTACCGTCACCATGAGCTTGCGGTACTCCACCGGGTCGCCAAGACCATAGATGGCGCTTACCGTGGCGACGATGACCACATCGTCCCGTTCCATCAGGCTGGAGGTGGCCCGGAGACGGAGGCTCTCGATGTCCTGGTTGATTGAGGCATCCTTCTCGATGTACACATCGGTGGAAGGAACGTATGCCTCGGGCTGGTAGTAGTCGTAGTAGGAGACGAAGTACTCCACCGCGTTCTTCGGCAGGAACTGGCGCAGCTCGCCGTACAGCTGCGCGGCGAGAGTCTTGTTGTGCGAGAGCACCAGCGTCGGCCTGCCGTAGCCGGCGATAGTGTGCGCCAGGGTCATCGTCTTTCCCGACCCGGTCACGCCGAGCAGGGTCTGGTACCTGTCGCCCCGCTTGAGTCCGGCGGTGAGCTCCTGGATGGCTTTAGGCTGATCGCCGGCCGGCTCGAAGGGAGCGACGACTTCAAAGGAAGGGGAGGTCATGGCCGAAATATAACTCGTTTCTGCCGGGATTTATTCGGTGGGGATCGCTTGCTGGGTTTTTACCACCGAGGCACAGAGAACAGAGACACAGAGGTCGCAGAGAACTGCTGGTGGTCAACAGCACACCCCCAAAGTTCTATCTCTGTGCCCTCTGTGCTCCTCCGTGCCTC
>JACCQZ010000244.1 GCA_013813875.1 Gemmatimonadales bacterium
GGTGCCGGATGACGTGGTGGTGAAGACGGTGAACCTGGCGCTCGAGCTGGAGACGCTCAGTTATGCGTTGGCGAATCGGTGAGGCGAGTGGTGCGTTTGGGATCGCTGCGTTTCGCGACGGCGCGGGGGACGGCGCTCCCTCCGGTCGCTGCAGGCCGCCATGGGGGTCCCGGTACTGGGGAACCATCACCCGGCCTGACGCTCCCTGCGGGAGACAGCCCGACCCCAGCGACGAATATTCGGGAACGCACGGGCTGGCCGGGAGCGCACGCGCCGCCTGACGCCGCGATCCAACCCACCGCCAGCCGCAGCGATCCCAACCAAATCACCGATTCGCCAACGCATAACTCAGCGTCTCCAGCTCGAGCGCCAGGTTCACCGTCTTCACCACCACGTCATCCGGCACCGTCAACTGCACCGGCGCGAAGTTGAGGATCGCCTTCACCCCGAGCGCGATCAACCGGTCGGTGACCGGCTGCGCCGACTCCGCCGGCGTCACCAGCACCGCCATGTCAATCGAGCGCCGGGCCACCTCCGCCTCCAGCACGGCGACGTCCAGCACCGTCAACCCGTTCCACTGCGTGCCGATCTTGGCCGGGTCCCGATCGAAGATGGCCACGATGTCGAAGCCCCGCTGCTTGAAGCCGCGGTACTGCACCAGCGCGCTCCCGATCTTGCCCGCCCCGATCATCCCCACCTGATAGCGCCGCTTGAGCCCCAGGATCTCCCGTAGCCGGTCGGCCAGCTCCGGCACCGGATAGCCCAGCCCCCGCTTGCCGAACGACCCGAAGAACGACAGATCCTTCCGCACCTGCGCCGAGGTGGTCCCACCCCGCGACGCGAGCGCCCCCGAGCTCACGGTCCCGATGCCCTGCCCCTCGAATTCCTCGAGAAAGCGCAGGTACAGCGAGAGCCGCCTGACCGTGGACTCGGCGACCTTACGCATGATTGTTGTGAAACATTTCACAAACCTACCGCGCCGTCCACCCTCCGTCAACGAGCGCGCGCAGCAACGCCGCGAACTCTTGCGGTGCCAGCGTCTCCGGGCGCGAGCTCGGATCAATCGCCAGCAAGTGCAGCACCGGCTCCAATCGCTCCGCCGTCCATCCGGTCAGCTCGCGGAGGCCGCGGAGCATCTGCTTGCGGCGAAATCCGAACAGCCCCACGACCATTCGCCTGAACCCGGCCACCTCGGCATCGGAGATCAGCGGCTCGGCCAGCGGCGTGAGTCGGAGCACCGCGGAGTCCACTTTTGGACGCGGACGAAACGCGCCTGCCGGCACGGTGAACAGTCGCTCGGCCCGCGCCACCGCCTGAATGCCGACGCTCAACGCGCCATAGATCGAGCCGCCCGGAGGCGCCGTCACCCGGTCGGCCACTTCCTTCTGCACCAGAAACACGATGCGCTCGGGCCGGGGCGGGTCGAGGGCTTTATCCAGCAGCGGCGAGGTGATGTTGTAGGGAATGTTGCCGGCGACCAGAAACCGGGGACCGGCGAGCGCGTGCCAGTCGGCCTCGAGGGCATCGGCCTCGACGATGGTGGCGGCCGGATAGCGTTGGCGCAGCGCGGGAACCAGGTCGCGATCCTTCTCGATCGCCACCAGCCTGCCCGCCCGCCCGGACAGCGCCGCGGTGAGCCCGCCCGGTCCCGGGCCGATCTCCAGCACGGTATCGCCCGGCCGCGGGTCCAGCGCGTCGGCGATGCGGGAGAGCAGCCGGGGATCGGTGAGAAAATGTTGGCCCAGCCGGCGCTTGGCCCGCGGCACCCTAAATCCGGAGCACCAGCAGCGTGCGGTCGTCTATGGGGTGGGAGCCGAAAGCGTCGGCCTGGGCCAGCACCCCCTCCACGATCGCGTCCACCGGCTCGCCGCGCCGGGCGCCGACTTCGGCCAGGAGCCGCTGTTCCCCGAACGGTTCCCCTTCGGAATTCCGCGCATCCACCAGTCCGTCGGTCCACAGCAGGAGCAGGTCGCCGCCCACCTCCCACGGCAACTCGCGGCGCTGAATGCTGCCCGCGGTGGCGAGGCCGAGCGGGGGGGCGGTTGCCTCCAACCGCTCCGGCTCGCCGACGCGAGGGATGCGGAAGGCGTAGGGATGCCCCGCGCTGGCATATGCCAGTCGTCCGGCCGAGGGATCGAGCACGCCGTAGAACACGCTGAAATACATCTCCGTCTCGGTCAGCTCGGTGGAGAGGCTGTCGAGCAAGGCCGACAGCGTCTCGTCGGGGGTGACGGAGGCGGCCGCGTGAATCCCGGCGGCCGACATGACCAGTGCCATGACCAGCGCGGCGGAAAAGCCGTGCGATGCGACGTCGCCCAGCATGACGCCGACTCTGCCCCGCCCCAGGCGGGAAAAGGTATAGAAGTCGCCGCCGACCGAATCGGCCGGGAGGCAGCGGGCCGCGACGGCCGCGTCGCCGTGGAGCACGGCGGGCGAGGGGAGCAGCTTGAGCTGAAGGTCGTGAGCCAGTTGCAGCTCGTGCCGGAGCCGCTGCTGCCGCTGGTCGCGCTCCACCAGGCGCGCGTTCTCCACCGCGGCCCCGATCTGGTTGGCCACCGCGGCAACCAGCTTTCGGTCTCCCGGAGTGAAGCGGTCGCCGCCGATCCGGTCGGTGAGGTTGATGACGCCCACACAGCGCAGCGGAGCGCCCGCCGGGCCATAGCAGATGGGCACGCTGAGAAACGAGCTGCCGCGGTAGCCCCGTACCTCGCCGCACTCTCCCGCCGCCGATTCCGGATCATCGGGATCGTACGATACCATCCGCCGCTCGCGGTACACCCGCGCGGCGACCGAGCAGTCGTCGTCCACGCTCACCGGCACCAGCCCGTCCACCCCGAACCCGCGGGCCGCCACCGCGCGAAGCGCGCCGGCGGCTTCGTCGAACACCATGATGGATGCCCGCCGTGCGCCGACGACGCTGCTGACTTCGCGCACGATCGTCTGGCCGGCCTCTTCCAGCCGGAGCGTCTGGCCCAGTATCTCGCTTATGGCGTAAAGGAGGTCTATCTCTTCGTAGCGTCCGGCCAGCTCCTCGGAGATGAAAGCCCGCTGGCGCTCCGCCTGCAGCAGCGCGGCGACCACCGGCAGCACCCGTTCCGCCGTGGTCCGCATCGCCGCTTCGTTCGCGCCGTCCACCTGGAGCCAGAATCCCTCGACCTCGAGAACCGGCTGCAGCCAGGTGGAACCCGCCGGCGCCGGCACCAGTCCCGCACCGCGCGGGACCATCGGCGACCATCCGGGATCGGCGTTGCCGACGACGCGGAGCCCGCGCCCGTCGAATCGCCACAAGCGGACGCATGCCCCGGCGAGCGCGCCGAGGCAATCGAGCACCAGACCCAGCCGCCCTATGGGCGGCGCAACGTCATGCAGATGGAGTTTCCTTGCTCGTTGAACTGCACCGCGTCCACGAGCTTGCGGATGAGATAGAGACCGCGTCCGCCGGCCTCGTCGAGCTGCTCGGGACGGATGGGCTCAGGCACCACTGACGGGTCGAAGCCGCAGCCCTCGTCGGTGACGTAGACCCGGATGACGTCGGTGAAGAGCTCCGCCCGCACGTATACGCACTTCCCGACTTCTTCCCGGTTGCCCCGCACGATGGCGTTGGCGATGGCCTCGGAGAGCACCACCTGGAGCCGGAAGCGGGTCTTCGGGGTGGCCTGGTGTCCGGCGAGACAGTGGCGGGTCACCAGCTCGACCGCTTCCTCGATACAGGCGACGTCGCTCGGAAGACGTACGGTGACGAGCGTCGCGGCTCCCTCGGCGTCCGGTGCCGGCGACCGGCGAACACAGAGGCGGAGCGGTGACGTCATCGGATGGTCGGCTAGAAGCTGGCCAGCGCCTGCTGAGGCGTCTCGGCGATGGCGAAAAGCGTGTCCAGCTTGGTGAGCTCGAAGAGCGATCGAAGATCTTCGTTGAGACCCGCCAGCCGGAGCTCTCCCCCCATCTCACGAATCCGCTTTGAGATGGACACCAGCGCGCCGAGCCCGGACGAGTCAATGTAGCCGGTACGGGAAAAGTCAATGAGAATCCGGCGCTCACCCCGATCGGTCAGGTTCTGCACCAGCTCCTTCAGCTCCTGCCGGTTGCCTACGATCAACTGCCCCTCCACCTGCACCATCACCACTCCGGTCGCATCCCTGCTCTCAGTGAAACCCATCGTGTATCTCCGTCATGTCGTGGAGTCGCGCTGCAGCGCCACCATCGCCGCCACTTCGACAATATCATCGGGCGTGGCGCCGCGCGACAGGTCGGCCATCGGGCGCGCCAGCCC
>JACCQZ010000039.1 GCA_013813875.1 Gemmatimonadales bacterium
GGATGAAGTAGTGGGCTCCGCTTGGGATGACGGCGGCGTGGCACCACCTCGAATGAGACAAACCGGCAAAGCACACCACTGGAGACGCCATGCGGATCCTGGATCGAACGGTCTATGTCGGCCCCAGCCTCTATGCCCACTTTCCCGTCATCCGGCTGGAGGTGGATCTCGGGGAGCTGGAAGGGTGGCCTTCGGGGAAGTTGGGGCCGGCGTTTACCGATCGGCTGATCGCGGCGCTGCCGGGGTTGCACGACCACACCTGCTCCTATGGCAAGCGAGGCGGCTTCATCCGCCGGCTCACCGAGGGCGAGGGGACTTGGATGGGGCACATCCTGGAGCACGTCGCCATCGAGCTCCAGAACGTGGCGGGAGAGCCGGTGACCTTCGGGAAGACCCGCTCGCACGGACCGCTGGGTCGGTACTACGTGATCTACCAGTACCAGCAGGAGGAGGTGGGACTGGAGGCGGGCCAGCTCGGACTCACCCTGCTGCTCTCGCTGTTGCCACCCGAGCTGCACCCCGCCGACGCGGTTCCTGAAGACTTCGATTTTGCCATCGAGCGCGACGAGTTCATTCACTTCGCCCAGCGGCGGGCGCTGGGGCCCAGCACGGTGTCGCTGGTTCGCGCCGCGGAAGAACGGCGGATCCCGTGGATCCGGCTCAACGGGCAGAGCATGATTCAGTTCGGCCACGGGCGCTACCAGCAGCGCATCCAGGCGACCGTCACCAGCCGCACGTCGCACATCGCCGTCGAGCTGGCCTCCGATAAAGAAGAGACCAACCGGATCCTGGGCAACCTGGGTCTGCCGGTGCCGAAGCAGCGTCTGGTGCAGCACGTCGAAGACGCCGTGGAAGCCGCTGCTCGGATCGGCTATCCGGTGGTGGTCAAGCCCTACAACGCCAACCACGGGCGGGGGATCTCCATCCACCTGACCACACCGGAGCAGGTGCGCACCGCCTTCGAGGTGGCCAAGGAGCACAGCCGGAGCGTCATCGTGGAGAGCTTCATCACCGGCGAGGACCACAGGATGCTGGTCATCAACGGCGAGCTGGTGGCGGTGGCCAAGCGGGTGCCGGGCCACGTCGTCGGCGACGGGCTGCACACCGTGGCGCAACTGGTGGAGCAGGTGAATCAGGATCCCCGGCGCGGCGTGGGCCACGAGAAGGCGCTGACCCGGCTGGTGTTCGATCACCAGGCGGAGAGCATGCTGGCCCGGCAGGGGTACACCCCCGCCACGGTTCCGGCCTCGGGCGAGCAGGTGTTCCTCCGCTCCACCGGCAATCTGTCCACCGGCGGCACCGCGACCGACATGACCGACCTGGTCCATCCGGACAACGCCGAGATGGCCCGGCGCGCGGTCAAGGCGATCGGACTGGACGTGGGCGGGGTGGATTTTCTCAGCACCGACATCACCGAGTCCTACAAGGACGTGGGTGGCGCCATCTGCGAGGTGAATGCGGCGCCCGGCTTTCGCATGCACATGGCTCCGAGCGACGGCCGCCCCCGGGACGTGGCCGGGCCGGTGATGGACATGCTCTTTCCGCCGGGCTCGCCCAGTCGGATCCCCATCGCCGCGGTGACGGGAACCAACGGCAAGACCACCACCGCGCGGATGCTGGCTCACATCCATAAGCTGGCCGGGCATCACGTCGGCTTCACCTCGACCGACGGGGTCTACATTGACGGCCAGCGCACCGTCGGCGGCGACATGACCGGCCCGGTGGCCACCCGGATGGTGTTGAGCGACCCGACGGTGGACGTGGCCGTGCTGGAGATCGCCCGGGGAGGACTGCTGCGCGCGGGCATGGGAGTGCGGCACTGCGACGTGGGTGCGGTGCTCAACGTGAAAGCGGATCACCTGGGCCTGCGGGGCATCGGAACCCTCGACCAGCTGGCCCAAGTCAAGCGGATCGTGGTGGAGGTGGCGCGGGAGACCGCGGTCCTCAACGCCGACGACCCGCTCTGCCTCAAGATGGCCGACTACACCGAGGCCAAGCATCTCTGCTACGTCACCATGGACCCGAAGCACGAGCTGGTGGGAGAGCACATCAAGGCGGGTGGCCGCGGCGTGGTGCTGGAGGCGGGGATCAAGGGGCAGATGATCACCATCTACGATCACGGCGCCCATATTCCCCTGCTCTGGACCCATCTGATCCCCGCCACTCTCGAGGGCCGCGCGATGCACAACGTGCAGAACGCCATGTTCGCCGCGGCGATGGCGTTCAGCATGGGACTCAAACTGGAGGACATCAGGCACGGATTGCGCACCTTCGACACCACGTTCTTCCAGACGCCGGGCCGGATGAACATCTACGACGAGCATCCATTCAAGGTCATCCTCGACTACGGCCACAACCCCGCGGCCATCGAGGCGATGTGCAGCTTGGTGGAGCGCCTGGAGGTGTCGGGGCGCCGAATCTGCGTGCTGGCCGCGCCGGGCGACCGGCGTGACGAAGACGTAGCCGACATCGGACGGATCGCCGCCGGCTATTTCGAGCGCTATATCTGCCGCCGCGACGACAACCTCCGCGGCCGGGGGCCGGAGGAGGTTCCCCAGCTGCTCCGGGACGCGCTGCTGGCGCAAGGAGTGGCGGCTGAGCAGATCCTGGTGGTTGCGGACGAGCAGGAGGCGATTGACACCGCGTTGCGGGAGGCGCTGCCGGGAGACCTGCTGCTCATTTTCGCCGACGCGGTTACCCGGAGCTGGAAGCAGGTGATTCAGTTCCGGCCCGAGGCGCCGGCGGCTCGGCAGCAGGACCGCCCCCGCCACTCCCGGCCCGAGGCCATCGCCGCGGTGATGGTGCCGGCGCTGAAGGATCAGCGGCGGGAGTTCGTCCGCAACGTCCGCGGGGTATGGCTTCCCCGGGAGGCGGATGACTAACGATACTGCCGGGCTTATCATGCCTTTACCGGCGTGCCACCTGCCCGAAAGAGAGCCACATGGTTGAAGTCTCCAGCAACTTCCGTTTCATCGGGCAGGGTGTCTATAGTGTCGCGGAAGCCGGCAGACTGACCGGCGTCTCGGTTGAAAACCTCCGCCGCTGGGCGCGGGGATACCACTACCAATGCCGTGGGGAGAAGCGGTATTCCCCCCCTATCATCGGCACCGGTCTCACCGAGCGCGATCAGGACCCGATTCTGGAGTTTCGTGACATAATCGAGGCGCGCTTCCTGGCGGCCTTCCGGAAGGCTGGGGTAAGCTGGAGAGTCATTCGAATGGTCGCGGCAAAGGTGCACGGCACACTCGAGCAGACGCATCCTTTCGCTACCCGGATCTTTCGAACAGATGGGCGTACCATCCTTCTTCAGCTCATCTCCGATGACGAGATGGATAACCGCCTGGTTGATCTCCTCCACGATCAATATGAATGGGACCGTGTTGTTGGAGACTACCTGGTGGAAGAGAAGGTCGAGTTCAGCCCCACGCAGGAGCCGATCCGCTGGTGGCCGCTGGGGCAGGACCGGCAAGTGGTTGTGGATCCTGCGCGGGCGTTCGGGGCTCCCATCGTGTCCGATGAAGGTGTACAGACCTACCTCCTTGCCAAAGCGGTAGGTATCGAAGGCGACGTTGATTTTGTCGCCCATTGGTACTCCGTCAAACCTGAGGCCGTACGCGACGCGGTCACCTTCGAGACAGGTCTTCGACCGGCTTTGTGAAGTTTTTTTTCGACAACTGCGTATCCCCTAACCTAGTTGACGCGCTCCGCTGCCTCGAGTCGCGCCACGAACTGACCCACCTCCGAGAACGCTTTCCTCCCGACACGGCCGATCCCAAATGGATCAGAGAGCTTGGAAGCGAGGGCGACTGGATCATCATCTCGGGAGACCCGCGAATTTCCCGAGGCCAGGCGGAGCGAGCTGCGTGGACCGAGTCGCGCCTGACGGCCTTCTTCTGTGGCGATGCGTGCGCCAGCAAGAGGCTCATGGTCCAGGCCTCCGAGCTGCTCCGTTGGTGGGACGATATTGTCGAGCGCTCCAAGAACGCTGAGCAAGGATCCGGTTACCTCCTGGAGTTCAAGACCAAACAACCGAAGCAGATTTATCCAATGAACAACCGTCAATGACCGTGCTCGACTCTCGGCGGCTCACCGGCCCCGGACTTCTGCTCGACGGTCCCGGCGCGGTGCTCGACGTCCAGGTGGACGAGGCGGAGCGCGACCGGGCCATCGCCGCATGGCGCTCGGCGATGGAGAGGATGCTGGAGGCGGTAGGGTGGACCGGGGCGAGGCTGGCGGTGCGGACCTTTCCCGGCGGGGTCAGCCTGGCGCTGGGCGCCGAGCCCGATGTTCTCTACGCCGCCACCGAGGTCAACGACTGGGCCTGGGCAGCCGGCCGTGCCGCCGTTGCCGGCAGTCCCCTGCTGGACTTCGAGCAGGCGGCGGAACGCCTTCGCGAATCCATCGCCGCCGAACGGAACCCACGGCTCCTCGCGCTGCGCGACGCGGCGCGCCGGCATGGAGTCAGATTCCTCAGCGACGATGAATGGGTGTCGGTGGGTTCCGGCTCGGGTGTCCGGGTCTGGCCCACCACGGCCCTGCCGGCTTCCGAGGAGGTTGAGTGGTCGGAGGTGCACGACATCCCGGTTGCACTGGTCACCGGATCCAACGGCAAGACCACCGTGGTGCGGCTGCTGAGCGCCATGGTGGAAGCGGCCGGTCGAGTCCCCGGGTACACCTCCACCGATGGCGTCGCGCTGAGCGGAGTGATCTTCGCCCCGACCGACTTCTCCGGGCCCAGCGGAGCCCGGATGCTGTTGCGGCGGCAGGAGGTGGAGACGGCGGTTCTGGAGACCGCGCGTGGCGGCATCCTGCGCCGCGGCCTCGCCGTGGAGCGGGCGCAGGTGGCGGTGGTCACCAACGTCGCCGCCGATCACCTGGGTGAATTCGGAGTGCAGGATCTGCGGGAACTGGCCGAAACCAAGCTGCTGGTGGCTGGAGCGGTGGTACCCGGGGGACGGGTGGTGCTCAACGCGGACGATCCGGTGCTGGTGGCTGCCGCGGCCAGGCTCACGGTGCCCATTGCCTGGTTCACGCTGGACCCGGCGTCGCCGACGGTGGCGGCCCACCTGGCCGGGGGGGGAACGGCGGTGCTGGCGACTCCCGAAGAGATCGTCATCGCGGAGGGGGGCGCGCGCACCGCCCTCGTCCCCCTCGCCGAGGTGGCGTTGGCGCTGGGCGGCGCGGCCCGGCACAATGTCGCCAACGCGCTCGCGGCGGTCGGCGCCGCCACGGGGCTCGGACTCCCGGTGGAGGCGATGCGGTTGGCGCTGCGGCGGTTCGGGCGCGAGCCGGGAGACAATCCGGGACGGGCCAATCTGCTTGACGTAGGCGGCGTCAAGATCCTGATAGACTACGCCCACAACCCGCACGGGATGGCGGCGTTGGCGCGGGTGACGTCCCAGCTTCCCGCCCGGCGCCGCCTGCTGCTCCTGGGCCAGGCCGGCGACCGCAGCGATGACGATATCCGGGAGCTCGCCCGTGCGGCCATGGCGATCCGGCCCGACCGGGTGGTGGTCAAGGAGATAGATCAGTATCTGCGGGGCCGCGCTCCCGGGGAGGTCCCGGCACTCATCGCCTCCGAGCTCGAACGCCTGGGGATACCGGGTGAGGCCATTTCCCAGCCCGGCGCCGAGGTGCCGGCGGTGCGGGAGGCGCTCGCTTGGGCGCGGCGAGGTGACCTGCTGATATTCGCTCTCCACCAGGATCGGGCTCCGGTGC
>JACCQZ010000306.1 GCA_013813875.1 Gemmatimonadales bacterium
CCCTTGCGCCCTCCCCACCGATCACCCGATCGATGTCGGCCGCGGTCCGCCGCAGGAGTTCCCGCATCCGCACTTCGGCGCTGTCGCCATCGCGGTCGCGGATCGCCTCGACGATGTCCCAGTGCCAAGGCATCGACCCCGCCGATCCGCCCGGCACGTGGACCGTGATCAGCCGGCTGACCCGCAGCGTGACGCTAACGGTGCGACCCATCTGCTGCAGTAGCTCGTTCTGGCAGGCCGCGAGGATGGCGCCGTGGAACTCCATGTCGGCGTCGATGAAGGCGGGGTCGTCGTCGACGCTGACGACCATCCGGCGGTACCAATGATCGATTGCGGCGAGATCCTCGGAGGTTGCCCGTAGCGCCGCCAGGGCCGCGGCCGGTGGCTCAATAATGTGCCGCACCTCGGTCAGGTTGCGCAGGAATCGCTCGTCCGGCCCCGCCTCGAACCTCCACTCGAGGACATCGGGATCGAGCATGTTCCAATGGTGTTGCGCTCGAACCCGGGTGCCCGTCTTCGGGCGCGTCTCCACCATCCCCTTGGCGGCCAGCACCTTGATGGCCTCGCGTAGGACCGTTCGGCTCACGCCAAGCTGGAAGCCCAACGCCTCCTCATCGGGGAGCGCTTGCCCCGGCCCCGGCTCGTTCCGGACGATGCTGCGTCCGAGCCGTTGGACTACCTGGGAGTGCAGCGTCCGCTGTAGGGTCGTAGACATCGGGCTGAAAGACTCCTGAGCCACCTCTGCTCGGCGCTGCCGAAAGCTCAAGGAGACTATCATATGACCAATTAAGGACGCAACCGCTTCGCCCTGTTTCGTGAACGTCCTGCCGATTGGCCCGCTCCGGCCCTGCCACCCGCGCCGTTGCCCCCTGCCGTTCAGATCGCGTCTGGGTTCGGCGGTAGACTGGCCGCAGGCTCGGTGGGGATCGGCGAGGTGGGGTGGATCGCGTCGCCGTCGAGTAAGACTGGCCGCAGAAGCTGTGGCGATCGGGGCGGAGGACGCGATGCGGGCGGTCGTCAAGACGGCGCCGGGCGCCGGCCACGTCGAACTTCGCCAGGTGCCGGAGCCGACGCCGGGTGCGGGCGAGGTCCTGATCGCCGTCAAGGCGGCCGGTATCTGCGGCACCGACCTTCACATCTGGCACGACGAGTTTCCGACCCGGCCGCCCGTGACGCTGGGCCACGAGGTAGCGGGCGAGGTCGCCGCTGTCGGCACTGGCGTCACCAGGGTCCGGCCCGGCGATGCCGTCACCAGCGAGACCTATTTCCACCTCTGCGGCGCCTGCCGCTTCTGCCGCTGCGGGCGCCCCAACCTCTGCCCGGAGCGGCGCTCGATCGGCTCGGCGGTCGACGGCGGCTTCGCCGAGCTACTGGTCGTGCCGGAGCGCAACGTCCGTCTCCTGCCGCCCGGGCTCGACCCGGTCGCCGGCGCCCTCACCGAGCCGCTCGCCTGCGTCGTCCACGGCGCCCTGGAGCTGCCGAAGCTCTCCCCCGGCGACGTGGTGGTCGTCGCCGGGCCAGGTGCGATCGGGCTCCTGACCCTCCAAGTCGCCAAAGCGGCCGGGGCGACGGTCGTCGTCCTCGGCACCGCCGCCGACGAGCGTCGCCTGACTCTGGCGAGGGAACTTGGCGCCGCGGAAACCGTCGATATCGGCCAGACCGACCCCCAGCCGGTCGTCGGCGCGCTCACCGGCGGCCTCGGCGCCGACATCGTCTACGAGTGCTCGGGCGCCGGACCGAGCGCGCTTGGGCTGCTCGACCTCGTCCGCCGCGGCGGCCAGTACGCCCAGATCGGGCTCTTCGGCAAGCCGGTCTCCTGGGATCTCGACCAGGTCTGCTTCAAGGAGCTCTCCGTCACCGGCTCCAACGCCTCCGTCCCCTCGGCCTGGGACACGGCGCTGCGCCTCCTCGGCTCCGGCCAAGTCCGCACCGGCGACCTGGTCACCGATGTCTTGCCGCTCGAACGGTGGGACGACGCCTTCGCCCGCTTCGAGCGGCGCGAGGGCATCAAACTGGTGCTGGCGCCGGGGCGGTAGTGGTGGTTGCGGTGGTGGCAGGGAGCCAAATGGAATGCGCCTGATACGGAATCCGACTGATCAGAAACTGATCAGAACCGGAATCCGACGCCGAGCCCTCACCCCCAACCC
>JACCQZ010000314.1 GCA_013813875.1 Gemmatimonadales bacterium
TTCTAGATACCGCCGGCCATCAGGAGAAACAATCCCCCGAGGCCGATCGCGATTAGCAGAAGCATGAAGAGCACCAGCCTGACGATGCACCCCATGACGGGGAGCGACTTGCGCGTGATTTCCGCGGCCGGCTCCCGCCACGACACCTCTTCCACCTTGTACCGCGTGCGCTCCGGCTCCTCCGACAGGTGAGCGAATAGGTCCGCCAGCGATGGCGTCGCCGGAGCGTCTTCCGGATCCGCGACCCTCGGCGGCGGTTTCCTGAGACCGGTACGCGGAGGCTCGGCGCCACGCGGTTTCAGCGGCCGAGACTCCGGCAGGCGCGTCTCGCGTGCGGGCACCGTGGGCGCAGTGCCAAGTGCTGGCTCGGGACCTCTTGCCGCTGCCTCTCCGAACTTGGCTCCACACCCTTCGCACACCGGCTCGTCGAGCCACAGCCCCGGGCTGTGGTTGGTGCAGAAGTACCGGACCTCCCCTTCCAAGCAGGAATCGCACTCGCCAGTGTGGCTTTGTGTCGTCCCGCAGGTGCGACACCGTAAGACGACTCCGCTCATGTCGCGTTCTGTTCGGTCAACTCAGTAGCCTTGTCATCGCCAATATCCTCGGGATAACAGCCGCGAATATACTGCTCCGGTATGTGGAGCCGATACACTTGCGGCAGAGATCCACGAATCCAACGCGCGATGGTTGGTACCCGGACAAAAGGACCGAACATCTCGCGCACGAGCCTCCGCGAAAGCGCGACCGTGGTGAGCACCGGTGTATCGGCATACGCAGGGTAGATTTCGTAGCGTTCCTCGACATGATCATGGCCCCGGACCATGTGCGTCACCGGTCTGCCGAGCCTTGCGCTCAAGGCGCAGAACGCAGCAAAATCCTCGTACCCGAACTGACTCCCGCGAGAGGTTCTGTTTGGAAGTTTTTTCCGTGCCCGGGGATGGGCGCGAGTCCAGACGAAATCGCTGAGGCATTGAGGATCGTTCCAGTCCCGCGTTTCAGCGAGACGCTGGTGCCGATCGGTCAGCGGAAAGCCGCCATGAGCCGCAAGCAGCCCGTCAGGAAAAAACAGTGCGCGTGGTGCGTTTGCCACAATCCTCACCGCGAGCTTCCCCACCCGGCCAATCCATTCATGCGCCAAATTCTCGTTCAGGAAGTCGGCGAAGTCCGATGGAGAAACGGTCGCCGTGAAGCGTGCGCCGTTGTATCCAAGCGCTTCGTCATGATTGCCAGCGAGAAAACAGACCGACCGGGAGCGCTCGAGGATCAGCTCGAAAACCCGCAACAGGGTTTCCAGACCGTAGCCCCCGTCATCAAAGAGATCCCCGAGAAGCACGATCCGCGCGGGCTCGACGTCATCGCGCTCGGACTCACGAGCAATCAGAGCGAGGGCGCCGCCAAGTGTAAGGAGATCGCCATGAATGTCGCCGATGAACCAGAGGGGCGCGTCAGAAAGTTCTGCCAGCTTCAAGGCGCGATCAGCGCTGCCGTCCCGCTGGTCATCGAACAGCATGTGCGCACCGCTCTCCGAGTCCAGCAGAGCTTCGAGCTGCTCGACCGTCGCTCGCATGCGCGCCCGCAGGGCACCGGGTGACATCGAGGCGGCGATCCGTTCCCAATCGAGATCGTGAACGTCGACAGCGGGTGGAATTGGCGGCGCAGGAGAGGCGAGCACTTCGTCTACTGCTGAGCGCTGCTGCTCCGTCTCAGCTTGCTCAGCTTCTGCGCCGGGCTCCGGATGGAACTTCTCTAACGGCGCATGCAGCTGCGGTTCATCCGCCGGCGCGGGAGATTCGCCGGCTCCCGTCTCAACCAGCACGAGCCGTAAGCGGAAGCTTGCTGATGCCCTTTGCGCTGCGTCCAGCCGCGAGCACGTCGCCATCACTCAAGGGTCGGGTCGTGGTGAGTGGAGCTCCGTTGACGAGCGTCTCATTCACCGTTCCGGGCACTGGTGTGACTATCCATTGTCCGTCGTGTCGCCGCTCAACCGTGCACTGCTTGTCGTCCCAGAACTCGGCATCAGCCCCGAAGCGGCGAAGGACGGCCTTGCCCATCTCGGTGCGTATGCCGATTTGCAGGGACTCGCCACCTGTGGCCACAAACTGAATTTGTTCCGACATGAGCTTCGATCCAGCCGCAGCCACGGACTTTGCTCCGGCGCTTGGCTTGACGGCGGCAGCTGCCCCTGCTTCAGGGCGAGGCCGTGCACCTGTCGATGCGGCGGCCGTAGCGGTCTTTGGAGCCCGGCCGCTGAGCGCCGCTCGAACCGCGGACGCTGTCGGTCTCGCTATCGGATCGGGAGCAAGGCAGCGGTGGAGAATCGCGCTGACCTCGGCGTTGTCTGCCGGCGCTGGCATCATCCCTAGGAGAGCCGGCGGCTTGAGGTCGTACGCTCGGGCAAGCTTCGCATACTCGGTCTGATCCTCCCGCCAGTACGGGTGCGCTCCGACGAGGAGCTCGTACAGAATCAAACCGCAGGTGAAGATGTCCGAGGGAAGTATGGGAACACCACCACGGGTCATGTGCTCTAACGATCTGTAGTTGTCGGTTCCGACATAGCCCTGATATCCGTGCCAGGGAGCCTTACGGTCGACGAGCAGTGAGAAGTCAGTGTCGATGAGTTTGAGCTGATAGCCCGAGCCCAGCGAAGGATCCTTGACCAGAAAAACGTTCCCGGGCTTGAGATCCGCGTGAATGATCCTCGACTCGTGTAAAGCGGCGATGGCGGCCATGAACACCTTTGCCCAGGTGACGTGCCTTGCCCATACCGCAGGATCCCGGGTCGGCGCCACTTTCGTGCGCCGGTGTATCTCCCGCTCTTCTTCCAGCATGTGGTCCAGGTCGCGGCCGTTCGCGACGAATTCGTAGGCCGCGAAGTATGTGCGGCCGCCCCACGTCTCCTCGAAGGCGTCGATCAGGCGGACCGCGTAGTGCGCCGCCTTTCCGCTACCGACTCTGCTTGCAACCTCCTGTTGGTAGTCCACAAACTGGGAATACCAGACGACCGTAGGCGAGGGCGACTTGTACTGCTTGAGGAAAATCTTCACGCCGCCCGGCGCCTCGGCACCGTACGAAATCGCCATCATTCCTGGGCCCAGGACCTTGGTCACGCGGTATCCGCGTATCGTGTCGCCGACCCTGAGTTTCTTTGCCATCGCGGGCTCCGGTCGCTACGCAGTCTCAGAGCGCGACTGTTTCCGCGGACCGCGACACGCTGGCGGCGAGCTGTTTAAGAGTAGTGCGAAAATTGGCCGGATCAGCGGTGAACTTCTGCAGCGCCTCCTGGGCGTTGAGGCCCTCGTACTCCACCACTTCCCACTCGCTCTTGTCGATCTGGCTGAGCCTGTCGTACCCCTCGAAGTTTGGCGCGAAAAGGCTGAGAATGATGCGGTTGGCCATGACCACGTTGGCCACGTCCTGTAGCGATCCGCCCTTGGCTTCCGGAGTGCTCATCGTCTCCTTGAACGATGCGTCGGTGAAGACCACTACGACACGCGCAGCTTCGCTACGGTACCGCCACTTTTGGGCTTCCTCTGACTGTGCACCCTTGGGAGATGCTTCCATCGTCGAGACCTTGTACAGCGCATCGAGAAGGGATTCCGGCTCGTCGCCGCCACCCTGTGCTCGAAGCGCGGCGAGCTGCGCCTTGAGTGCTACAGTGTCGCGCACAAAGGGATGATCCTCAAACCACTCCAGCCCTTCCGTCTGGGCAGCTTCGATGTCGCGATACCCGACGACCTTTCCGCGCCAATCGCGGACCGGGGCGGCGTTGTTGGCGTCGCCCGAGCTCAGCGAGTCCACGAACGCCTCGATGTTCTTGCGCAACGCGTCGATAATGGGCGCCATGCTGCCGCTCACGTCGATCAAGAATACGACGTCAGCAACGCCCTTGGTTTTCGCGCGCGTCTGAGGCGCGGCGGCCGGTGCAGCGGGTTCGGATTGTCCCACCGGGGCGGAGGTGGCGGGGTCGGCACCGGCTGCCGGAGCACCGTCTCCCGGAGCACCTTGCTCGGCGCCGGCTGGTGGAGTGCTTTCACCGTCCGCCGCGGGCACCGCGGAGGGAGGTGCCTCAGGGGAGGAGGTTTCCAACGCAGGTGACGGGGTCGCTCGGGTGTCTTCTGTTGCCATCTGTCGGCTCCGCAAAAGTTCCGTTGTGGTGTTAAGACGCGCGTACGTAAGTCAGTTGGATCCGCGCAAACGCAGCTCCATCGCGGCGAGTGCCTGCTCCTGTCTTTCGATTACATTCCGTTGACTGCGAACCAGGTCCGCGAGCACAGCCAATGCAGCCCGGGCTTCCGTGGTCGCCAGCCGGGCCTCTTCGGCCGCGATGCGTGCCACCTCTGCCATGTGCCTGGCCTGCTCGGCACTGTCCCTGTCCAGCTCGTGCGAATCACGATGGCGCTCGGCGGAGCCACGGGTCTCCTCCCGGGCCTTTCGGCCGGATTCATGGGACTCGCGGAGACGCTCACCCTCCTCGCGAGCACCTTCACCGCCTTCACGTAACTCGTCACCGCGCTCGCGCAGATGCTCCCCAACGCCGCGACCTTCCTCGGCGCCACGCCGGTGCAATTCGGCCAGCTCGCGCCGTCGCTCGGCAGCCTCACGAGCTCGTTCAGCGCTCTCGATGTCTCTCTCGTCCGCCATATAGTCTCAGGAATGGTCAGGCCACGTTAGTCATATCGAGGAGTAGCCATCAGACCAGGATTACGGGAAGACTGTGAGGCAGGATCGCCACGCGCTCGGCCATCTCTTGGCCGTCCAAGTGGGCATCATCACATCGACTGCCCAACTTCCTTATAGCGCGCATAAGGTGGCCCTTCCGTGAGTTGTATCACGGTCGGGACAGGGAGCCAGCAAACGAGGCCACCTTCCTGCCGTGTCAGCCACGTCACAGCCCGCTTGGGGAGCCGTCGCAGGAGTCAACGGCACGTAGATCGCGCCCCCCGCCTCCTGACGTAGGAACCCACTTCCAGCCGCAGCTGCTCCTGCGAATACCGGGAGCACGATGTGCTCGCCGATCAGCCGGCGGAGAGCGGCTCCAGCCCTCGCAGAATTGGAGGGAGAACGAGATCCTCGATCTGATCGACCTGCCGGCGGCTGAACATCAGGAGCTGCTGGTCAGCGGCGTGAACGACCTGCTCCAGATCGCGGCGCTCTCGGCAGGTTATGAACGCTGAATCAGTCACCGGTACATACGTGACAGGGATCACGGCAAAGTGGAACGTTCGGAGAAAGACTGAGCCCGAAATAAGCGACCGATTGAACTGTCCCATACAGAGAGGGGAGCTTGCCATGTCGGGTATATCCAAAGTAGGACGGATCGTGTTTCTGCTGACATTGACAGCCACGGCCACTCCAATATTGGCTCAGACTGCCGGTGAAAGGGTGGATATCGAGGGCGACGACGACGGCTTCGATAACTGGGGACTGCTGGGATTGCTGGGGCTCGCGGGTCTGCTGGGTCGGAATCGGCGCGACAAGGTGAACGACACTCGGCGGCCTTTGACGTAACGGCGTGGGGCAGAGGGGGCGGATAACTCCGCCCCCTCCCCTAACTAGACTGGCCTTAACGATCGGTGGTCGCGCTGTCCATGCCGGGGTTGATTGTATCGCCCTTTGAGGTCACCGGCTGGCTCTGATCCGGGCGGGTTTTCTCCGCCCCCGGTCCGAGAGTGGATTGCCCACTCGAGTCGGTCATGCCGGATTCCGTCTGATTTCCTATGACCGAGTCGGAGACCGCGACGTCTGCGGTATCACGCGCTGCAGCTACTGCATCTGCATCATTCGACTTGCCGGCAGAATTGTTTTGCGCACAGGCTGCCGTCGCCATGAGAAGAGCCAGTATGGCGGGACGCGTCAAGAGTAGAACTCTCATCAAACCCCACATTTGGTAAAAGGTCACGTGATGGGCAACAGGGCGGCCGGCCCATTCCCGGGGTGAAGCTACCCAGGCGCTCGCCTCGGCGATCCTGAGTTCCTAATGATGTCAGTAGACCAGCGGGCCGTCGGTGAGTCCGGTCACGGGGGGCCGGAGGCTACAGACCAAGCCGCGCGCTGACCAGCAACAGCACGGTATGCGCGCGCCGACCCTCGACCCCGAACTCCGCCAGGTCTCGGACCCCCTTGAAGGAGGCGATGTAGTCCTTGGCCATCACCTCAACGCCCAGCCGCCGAGTCAGCGGCAGCGCGAGGCCGGCGCCCAAGGTCAGCGCGACGTTGGTGGCGTTCTCGTCCACCGGCGTGCCCAGGAGCGAGGTAGTCAGGGCATAGTTGGCGAGGCCCGCGCCGGCCTGCCCGAAGATGACCGACGACGATGCCGCACCGAG
>JACCQZ010000331.1 GCA_013813875.1 Gemmatimonadales bacterium
GGCGCCCCCCGCTTTGCGCTACTTCAGCATCCCCTTGGCGATCGTCTGCAACTGCATGTTGCTGGTACCCTCGTAGATGGTCCCGATCTTGGCATCTCGATAGTACTTCTCCGCCGGATACTCCTTCGAATAGCCGTAGCCCCCGAAGAGCTCGAGGCACGATGAGGTGGTACGGTCCGCCACCTGGGAGCTGAACAGTTTGGCCATGGCCGCCTGCTGGGCGAACGGAAGCCCCGCGTCTTTGAGCCGTGCGGCGTTGTACACCATCAGCCGCGCCGCCTCCAGGTCGGTGGCCATCTGGGCCAGTTGAAACTGCACTCCCTGAAATTCGGCGATCGCCTTTCCAAACTGCTTTCGTTCCTTGACGTAGTTGGTCGCCGCCTCCAGCGCTCCGCCCCCTACGCCGATCATCTGGGCGCCGATTCCGATCCGACCCTCGTTTAGCGTCTCGATCGCGATCTTGTAGCCCTGTCCCACCGGCCCCATCACGTTCTCTTCCGGCACGGCGCACTGCTCGAGAATCAGCTCGGTGGTGCTGGAAGCTCGGATCCCCAGCTTGTTCTCCTTTTTCCCGACGGTGAAGCCGGGAAAATCCCGCTCCACGATGAAGGCGGTGATTCCCTTGTAACCCTTGGAAGGATCGGTGTTGGCGAAGACGATGAAAACTCCGGCCTCCGCGCCGTTGGTGATCCAGAACTTCCGGCCGGTGAGCTCCCAACCGCTGCCTTTCCGCTCGGCGCGGGTGGCCAGGGCAAAGGCGTCGCTGCCGCTGCCCGGCTCGGACAGCGCGAACGCGCCCAGCAGATCGGTGGTGAGCCGGGGGAAATAGCGCGCGTGCTGTTCCGGACCGGCCCAGCGGAGGAAGGCGTTGTTGACCAGGGTATTGTGTACGTCCACGTAGATGGCGGCGGACGCATCCACCCGGGCCAACTCCTCGATGGCCAGCACCGCCATGAAGATGCTCCCACCGGCGCCACCGTACTGTTCCGGCACCTCGATTCCCATCAGCCCCAGCTCGAAGAACTTGGGGATGAGGTCGGCGTTGAGCGCCCCGGCCTCATCCATGGCCTGGACGTGGGGCCGCACCTCCGACTCCGCGAACTCCCGGACCGCCTCGCGGAACATGCTCTCTTCTTCCGACAGGACCGTCAGGGCGGGTGTTGCGGTGCGGAGGTCCTGCATAGAGAGACGGGCTCCGGAGCGGGTCGGCGATGATTGTCAGGTGCCGGGAGTATATCCGTGGGTGACGGCCGGTTCAATCGGCGCAGCCGACAGCACCTCGAGCGCCACCGAAACCCGGCCCAGCGGAGCCGACACCTGTACCCCCTGTACCCGTTCCGCCACGGCGGCGAGCATCTCCTGAGAGATCCGCACTCCTTCTGCCAGTGCCTCTTCCTTGCCGCCGGCGCTGGCGCGGCGCATCCGGTCGAGGACGCTCTCGGGCACCGACACTCCCGGCACCTCGTTGGCCAGGAACTCGGCGTTCCGGAGCGAAACCAGCGGCCAGATTCCAGCCACGATCGGCACCCGCAAGGTCTGAGTGCGTTCGAGAAAGCGGTCGAGCTGCGGCAGATCGAAGACCGGCTGGGTGATGGCCCACTCGGCCCCGGCCTCGACCTTCCAGGCAAAACGCTTGAGCTCGCGGTCGAGGTCCGGCGCCGCCGGATTCACGCCCACGCCCACCACGAACCGGGTGGGCTGGCCGATCGGATTTCCCCCTGGGTCCAGCCCTCGATTGAGCCGGGACACCAGGTTGGTCAACCCGATGCTGTCAATGTCGAAGACCGCGGTCGCCTCCGGGTAGGGGCCCATCTTGGGCGGGTCACCGGTAACGATGAGCAGGTTCCGGATTCCCGCTGCCGAGGCGCCGAGGAGATCGGAGAGCATGCCGAGCAGGTTGCGGTCGCGGCAGGCGTAGTGAACCACGGCCTCGAGCCCCACCTCCCGCTCGATCATCAGCGCCGAAAGCAGCGCACCCATCCGGCTCTGCGCCCGGGGGCCGTCAGGCACGTTGACCGCGTCCACTCCCGCTGCCTTGAGCTGCCGAACCTGGGTGAACATGGGAGCCGGGTCCACCCCCTTGGGCGGAACGATCTCGACTGTGGTGATGAACCGACCCTCCGCCAGCTTGGCCCCCAGTCTGGAGCGGGCCGCGAGTGGAACCGGATCCACGCCCGCGCTGTGCTGGGGAGCCGCCGCCGCCACCACGTGCACGTGCCGCGGTGACACGCTCTGCACAAAGCCGCGGATCGCCCGGATGTGATCGGGGGTGGTGCCGCAGCACCCGCCCACGAACCGGGCACCGGCTTCCACTATGCGCCGGGCGTAGCTCGCCATGTACTCGGGCGACGCCATGTAGATCTTCCGGTCTCCCACCTCGCGCGGCAGCCCGGCGTTGGGCTGGGCCGAGAGGGGGACGGAAACCACTCGGGCCAGCTTCTCGATGGCCTCCAGGACGCCATGGGGGCCGACCGAGCAATTGACCCCGATAACGTCGGCCCCCAGCGCCTCGAGCTCGGGGCCGAAGACCTCGGGATCGGTGCCGTAGTGGGTTCTTCCATCGGTACCGACGGTCATCTGGGCGATGACTGGCAGATCGCATTGACTCCGGACCGCCTGCAGTGCGGCGCCCAGCTCGGCGACGTCGCTGAAGGTTTCCAGAATGAACCCGTCCACTCCACCGGCCAGGAGCCCGCGGACCTGACGGGCAAAGGCATGCCGCGCCTCGTCCACCGACATCTCGCCATACGGCTCGATTCGCACCCCTAGCGGGCCGATCGCCCCGGCCACCGATGCCCGCTCGCCAGCCGCCTCCCGGGCCAGTCCGGCCGCGGCGGAGTTCACCCGCTCGGTATCCCCCGCAAGCCCGTGGGTGGCCAGCTTGACCGGGTTGGCGCCGAAGGTATTGG
>JACCQZ010000336.1 GCA_013813875.1 Gemmatimonadales bacterium
TAGCCAGGAGACCGGCGGGAGCGGCGGAGCGGCGGATCGCCTGCAGCGGGGTGTTGAGGCCGCCGTCGAAGAGAATGAGCGCCAGCGCCACGGTGCCGATGCGGAAGGCGAAGCCGTAGTCCTCGAAGGCGATGCCGCCGATTCCTTCGGAGCCGGCCAGCATCCCGATGAGCAGAAACAACAGGGCGATGGGCACCCCGATGCGCTGGGAGGCCCGGCTGAAGAGTACGCTCACGCCCAGCAACAGGCCGCAGGTGGTGAGCAGAAGGGCGGTGGCCGCCGGCTCGCTGGAGAACATAGGTCGCCCGGAGGTTACCATGCGGCTGGCGCGCGCCGCCAGAGCCGGGACATACTTGGCGCATGACCCACGAAGCTTTCACCGCCACGCTCGCTCTCATCGGTATCGTCATCCTGGTGGCGTCGCTGCTCTCCGGGGCGGTGGAGCGCACCGGGCTTCCGCTGGTGGGGATCTTTCTGCTGCTCGGCGCCATGCTGGGTCCGGCCGGGCTCGGGCTGGTGGAGCTTTCGCTGGGATCACCCACGCTGCAGGTGATCGCCACGCTGGGGCTGCTGCTGGTGCTCTTCAGCGATGCCATCGTGCTCGACATCGGCGAGGTGCGCCGGCAGCGGCGGCTGGCGCTCTTGATCCTGGGACCCGGCACCCTCATACCCGCCGCCCTGATCGCGCTCGCGGCGTGGTGGCTGCTGGGTCTGGCGCCGGCGGCGGCCGCCATCCTCGGCGCGGCGCTCGCATCCACCGATCCGGTGCTCCTGCGCACCCTGGTGCGGCATCCCGATCTCTCCCCGACGGCTCGCCTGGCGCTGCGGCTGGAGAGCGGGATGAACGACGTGGTGCTGCTGCCGGTGGTGGTGCTCAGCATGCTGGGCCTGCGGGAGGGCGGGCCGGCGCCGATGGGGGAGGTGGTCAGCCACGCGATGGGATTGTTCATCCTCGGCCCCCTGCTCGGCGGGGCCATCGGGTACGTGGCCATCACCCTGCTCGATCGGATGCGCCGGCGGTTCGGGGTGCGGCGCGACTACGAATCGCTCTACGCCCTCGGCGTGGCCTTTACCGCCTTCGCGGGGGCCGAGGCGGTGGGAGGCAGTGGGTTCCTGGCGGCATTCGCGGCCGGCCTGGTCATCGCCGCGCTCGACGTGGAGCTGTGCGACTGCTTCCTCGACTATGGCGAGGCGTCGGCCGAAATATTCCTGCTGTTCACCTTCGTGGCCTTCGGCGCGTCGCTCATCTGGTCGGGAGTGGCGGTGGCGGACGGCCGCACGCTGATCTTCGCGGCGATCGCGTTGAGCGTCCGCACGGTGGTGCTGCTGCCGGTGCTGGCGCGGAGCGGGCTCGACCGGGACAGCCGGCGGATCATCGCCTGGTTCGGGCCTCGGGGATTGAGCTCGCTGCTGCTGGTGCTGCTGCCGGTCTTTGCCGGAGTTCCCGGCGCCGAGTGGCTCTTCGCGCTCACCTGCCTGGTGGTGCTGCTCTCGGTGGTGCTGCACGGCGGCGGCATCGCGCTGTATCTCAACCGGCTGGCGCGGAACAGCCGGAGGGTGGAGCGGGACCGGGCGCCCGCCGCGGTCTCCGAGCCGCCGCTCGCCGGCGCGGCCACGGAGGAGCCGGAGCGCATTACCGTGGCCGAGCTGCGCCGGCTGTGGGAGACGGGACAGCCGGTGGTCGTGGCCGACGTGCGGACGGAGCGCAGCTTTCGCGAGGATGGCTTTCGGGCCAGCGGCTCGATGCGGCTGCCGCCGGACGATGCGGTGCGGCTGGCGCGAGAACGAATCATCCCCAAGGAGGCCACGCTCGTCCTCTACTGTACTTGAAAGGACGAAGCGACAAGCGCCCGTGTGGCGCGAGAGCTTCGTCAGGCGGGGTGGAAGAGGGCGAGGGCGTTGGTGGGGGGATGGGTGCGGTGGCGGGAGGAGGGTTTGGCGGTGGAGGGGAAGGGGTGAGCTCCTAGGCACGGCCGTTGCCCGTCTGGGTGTCCGGCCCGCTGGTCGTGCGCCTGAAACAGCGGTCCTCGGCAGAGAAACTCGAAGCCACCACGCAGCTTGGCCTTTCCCCTCGGTCCCCCGTCACGGAGGCGTTCTCATGCGTGTCCCGCAATTCGCGAGGCTTTCCGCCGCCCTGCTGGCTCTGGCGAGCACGACTCTCCTCGGCTGCGGTCGTGATTCGACCGCTCCCGACGCGCCGTTCGATGCCGGCGGCACCAACGCCGACGTCGAGGCCGTGGCAGCCTCGTTCGAGGCGCCGGCGATGGAGAGCTATGCCGCTATGTCGGCCGAGATCGGCGCGGCCGTCGGCGGGTCGGCGGCGGCCGCGGTGCGGTCGCATCCCACGGCGGCGATCGCGGGCGGCAAGCCCGGCGCGCTGCGCTATGCCGCCTCGCTCGGCCGCAACTACGAAGCGGGCCGCGTTCGGCCTTCGTTCTCCGCCGCACCGATCCCGGCAGAATACGCCGGCACCACCTTCGCGTACGACGTCGCCACCGGAGGCTACGTCGCCTCCGACCTGACCGGCGCTCCCGAGTCCGGCGTCCGCTTCCTGCTGTATGCCGTCAACCCGGTCAGCGGCGTTCCGGACGAGCCGCTCAGCCAGGTGGGCCACGCCGACATCACCGCCAGCGAGACGAGCACCACCTCCAACGTGCGGGTGGTGGTCGTCTCCGGCGGAGAGACCTACCTCGACTATGCGGTGGACGCCACCGAGAGCTCATCGGCGGTCACCGTGGCGGTGACCGGCTTTGCGACCAACGGCAGCGACCGCGCCAACTTCGATCTCGACAACCGGGTGACCGGCAGCCTGGCGAGCCTCGACGTGGTGGTGGATTACCTGCTGACGGTCCCCACCCGCGGCAACTTCCGGATCGAGATGGAGGCCGGCACCGAGGACATCTTCTCCCAGAGCCCCACCACGACGCTGGGCCTCACGGCCCGGGGCGAGCACGGCACGGTGGGCATCAACGGCAGCATG
>JACCQZ010000010.1 GCA_013813875.1 Gemmatimonadales bacterium
GCACGGAACTACGTTCAAGGTCTATTTGCCGTGCGTTGGGCTCTGCGCGGCGGCGGAGGAGCACGTGGGGGTCGGTGGTGGACCGGCGCGGGGGGGAGAGGTGGTGCTGCTGGCTGAGGATCGCGCGGACGTGAGGCGCTTTACCGCGCGGGTGCTGCGTGAGTGTGGGTATGAGGTTTTGGAGGCCGACAGCGGTGAGTCGGCACTCGCGCTCGCCCGCGATCACGCGGGACCGGTTCACGTCCTGCTGACCGATGCCGTCATGCCCGGTATGAGCGGCAAGGTCCTCGCCGAGCGGCTGGGGACCACCCGGCCCGAGACGCGGGTCGTCCTGATGTCGGGGTACACCGACGACGCGGTGTTGGACCGCAGCGTGGTCGAGTCCGGCATCACCTTCCTGCAGAAGCCCTTCACCCCCGTGCGTCTGGCCGCGGCGGTGAGGCGCGCGCTGGATCAGGGATCGCTTGCCCGGGATAGGAGCAGCGTGAGCTGAGATCCGGCGCGCCTCCCGTTACTGCTTGGCGGTGGTCACCGCGCCACCAATGGCCGCGCCGAGGGAGAGTCCGAGTGCCAACAGCGCAAGCCAGGCACCTGTGTCAGCGGCACCCTCCACGTCTCTAGCCACTGCGGCGGCACGCTGACCCAGGGTGTCGGCCAGACTATCGGCCTTGGCCCGGTTGGCCTGCACCAGACTTTCAGCGCTCTCCCCCAGGTCAGCGGCGGCGGCCCGCCCACTTCGAGACGCGGCGGCCCCGCCCGCCACCTGGCTCGCAGCCTGCGCTCCCACACCGAGGACGTTGCCCATCAATCCGGTGGCGCCGCCAGCCAGGGCGCGCACTCCGCTCGCCAGGAGCCACACGGTGAAGATCGTGGACAGTCCCCAGAGGAGGATGCCGTGAAGCGTGGCGTCGGTCCGGGTGAGAATTCCGGCCAGCCGCCCCGTGGTCCGCCCGCCGATGAACAATGAGAGGAGCACCGAAAGAATTGCCCAGATGGCCGCGCCGATCCCCAGGCCACCTGCCCCTTCGCCGGGTTGCCAGGCTGAGAAGCCGATCGCCACCCCCAACAGGGTCAGGACGATCTGCAACGCGGTCGCGACGACCAAGCCAGCAAAGACTGCCCCCCAGCTAAGACGGAATCCCGTCGTGGAGACTACGGGGCCGGGGTCATAGCCCCGAGCGGAACCGCTACCAGCCATTGAGGTGCTCTCTTTCTTTTTGGGGAGCCAGGCTGGATCTTTGAAGTAGGATTCGTTGACAAGCCGATCACTGTAGCGCCCTGGCATGCCGAGCCCCGTGCTCCAGGTCACAGGGCGAGCCGGCGTACACTGGCCACGGGACCTTGACGCATTAGATTGTTGTCTCACCTCCTTTCGAGTCTCCCAAGTGAATATCGCTGACAACGCTCCACCCGCGAGAACGCTGCGGGAGAGCCAGGGCCGTGACTATGTCCTGGTGGTGGACGACGAACCGGCGGTCCGGCGGTTCGCCGCGCGGGTGCTCGAAGAGGAGGGGTACGCGGTCCACGAAGCCAGAGACGGCGTGGAGGCGCTCGACCTCATCCGGGCCCAGGGGGACTTCATGGACGTGGTCGTCTCCGACATCGTGATGCCGCGCCTGACGGGGGTCGAGCTGCTGCAGACGCTCGCGGCCGACAACCCCGAGATCCCGGTTATCCTCATGTCCGGCTATGGCACCGCCCAGTTGGCCGAGCAGGGAATCGCCTCGCCCTGCGGGGTCCTTGCCAAGCCGTTCCCGCCCGAGCGCCTGCTGGAGGAAGTCCGCCGCTGCATCAGGCCCCGCGGCTAGACCGGCCTCACGCCAACTCCGCTGTCGGCCCGCCCGGCCGGCCGCCCCGCAACAGTGTCAGCCTTACCGCATCCAGTACGCTCTGCAGGTCGTCGAAGATCTTGCGGAGTGCGTTGCGGACCGCGCTCTCGTCATCCACCAGGAGCACTTTGGGCATGCCCAAAGCATTCCCGGCGGGCCGGGAGAGTCAATGGGCGGCGTTCGGCTCAAATTGACCCTGGGGACGGCGCCAGGGTAGATTCCCGGCCTATGAGTGAGATCACCGTCGAAAAAACCGCCGAGGATTCGGCCTCCAAATCGCTCCGGGTAACCGTTCCAGTGGATCGCGTGCGCCAGGCCGAGGCCAGGGCGGTCAGATTCTATTCGCAGAAGGCTCGGCTGCCTGGGTTTCGTCCGGGCAAGGCGCCCGAAGGGGTAGTGCGCAAGCGCTTCGGTGATGCCATTCGCCAATCGGTGCTCGAGGAGATCATTCGCGAAAGCTGGGAAACCGCCAAGACCAACGAGTCGCTCAAGCCGATCACCGACCCCTCCATTCGCAATCTCAAGTTCGAAGACGGCAGCCCGATCGAGTTCGACATGCTGGTCGAGGTGCGCCCCGAGCTCATGCTCGACCGGCTCGGCGGCTTCAGGGTGGAGCGCCGGGTGGCGCCGGTCCCGGAGAGCGCGGTGGACGAGCAGCTGGCTCGGTTGCAGGAGCAGAAGGCCACCTGGATTCCCGTTGCCGGAGAGAAGCCCTCACCGGGCCAGATGGTGCGGGTCGAGGTGGCACCGCTGGAAAACGGCGTCCCCGGAGACTCGCAGCCCTATGATCTGGTGCTGGGACAGAACCAGGCGATTCCCGACCTGGAAGAGCGGATCATGGCGCTCCTTCCCGGCGAGAGCGCCGACGCCGAGGTCCGCTTTCCCGAGGACCATCCCGATGAATCCCGTCGCGGCCAGGCGCGCCAGGTCCGGGTCACGCTGCACGAGACCAAGCGGCAGGAGCTGCCGCCGCTGGAGGACGCCTTCGCCCGCGAGGTAGGCGACTTCGAGAACCTCGACGCGCTTCGAGCCGCCGTGCGGCAGGACGTCGAGCGCGAGGCGCAGCGCGAGGCCGACGCCCAGGTGCGCCAATCACTGCTGGCCCAGATCGTCGAGGCCAACAACGTGGCGGCCCCGGAATCATTGGTGCACCGGCTGATGCACGGCTACGCCGAGATGTACGGGGTCCCCCAGGAGCAGCTCGCCGGGTTCGAGCAGCAGTTCCACGAGGTGGCCGAGGGCCAGGTGCGGCGCGACCTGGTGCTGGACGCGGTGATCGAGAGCCAGGGGCTCCGCGCCACCGAGTCCGAGGTAGACGAACGGATCGCCCGCATGGCCGAAGCCCGCGGCGTCGAACCCGGCCAGCTCTACGGCTCGCTGCAGAAGGCCAACCGCCTGAGCGAGCTCGAGCGCTCCATTACCGAGGAGAAGGTCTTCGACTTTCTCCTGAAGCAGTCCACTGTCGAAGAGGTCACGTTGTGACGATGGCTACACTATACCCACCATACATTATCGAACGCTCCAGCCGCGGCGAGCGGACGTACGACATCTTCTCGCGGCTCCTCATGGACCGGATCGTGTTCCTGGGGGCGCCGATCAACGACGATGTCGCCAACATCATCATCGCCCAGCTGC
>JACCQZ010000011.1 GCA_013813875.1 Gemmatimonadales bacterium
GACGAGCGCGAGCTGGTCTGTACTGCCAAGTCACTCGACCTCAGTCCTCCTGACCCCCACGCCCACTTCCAAACCACTTCGCCCCGCTTCCAAACGACTCACCGCCGGCCCAAGCAGCTCACCATCAGATCCGTCGGCCTTCGGCTCGACTCCCCCGCACCACCACCGTTACTCAGATCAACCCCGGTGAAACGCCGTACGGGATCATCGAACAATAGAGCCGAGGATCTTACCGAGCCACCGGGGTAGAAGTAGGTTATCCCTTGCTCCCTGCACCCGAGGCAGCCCCGATGTCCGCACCGGCCCCGCACCTTCAGCCCACCGTCCTCCTGGTGGACGATGAGGAGTTGTTGCGCTGGGCGCTGGCCCGGGCGCTGGAGAACCGGGGGTACCGCGTCGTGACCGCCGAGGACGGCGCGGCGGCGTGGAAGCTGTTGCAGACGGCATCCGACAGCATCAGCGCCGTCGTCACCGACGTGACCATGCCCAACATGGACGGTCGGGAGTTGGCCGCCCTGGTCGCCACCCTCCCCCAAGCTCCCCCCGTCATCCTCGTCTCCGGCCAGCCCCAGGACGTCTCCACCCTGGGCCGTCCCTTCCTGCCCAAGCCGTTCCATCCCGACGAGCTCGCGAGCGTGCTCTCCCGGGTGCTCCGCAACGTGACGGGTGACCGCTCCTCTCACTAACCTAGCTCACAACGCCGGCATCTACGAAGTGCGTTCTTTGTCGCTCTGTTTCGACATCCCACATTCCAAGAGAGCCTCCTCCATGATCACCCGTTTTGACAAGCTCCAGACGGAGCTGCCCCACCCGGAGAACCCATCGCCGAACTCGGCCGCCGCCGTGCAGGAGCTGCTGGGCGGAAAGTTCGGTGAGATGTCTACCTTCATGAACTACACGTACCAGTCCTTCAACTTCAGGGGCCGTAGCCAGATGCGGCCCTTCTACGACCTCATAGCGAACATCGCGGCGGAAGAGTTCGGGCACATCGAACTCGTTGCCTACGCCATCAACCTGCTGCTCACAGGGACCACCGAAAGAGGCGACGACCCGGAAGCAGCTCCCCTCGCTTCGGCCGCGGACGCGCGCAACAGCTACCACTTCCTGGCCAGCGGCCAGCAGGCGCTGCCGATGGACTCGCAGGGGAACTTCTGGACCGGCGCGAACGTGTTCTCCAGCGGAAACCTCAAGCTGGACCTGCTGCACAACTTCTTCCTCGAGTGCGGCGCGCGAGCCGGCAAAATTCGGGTCTACGAGACGGTGGATGATCCGACCGCCCGCGCCTGTGTTGGGTTTCTGCTGGTCCGTGGCGGGGTGCACATCGTGGCCTATGCCAAGGCGCTCGAGAAGCTCTCCGGCGTGGACGTCGGCAAGCTGCTCCCGATTCCCGACATCAGCAACAAACGCTTCCCTGAGGCGGCAAAGCATGAGGCCCGTGGGCTCCACCGGATCCTCTTCCAGTTCAGCCCGGAGGACTATCCTCGAGCCGGCGAGATCTGGAACGGTGCCCATCCGGAGGACGGGAGTGACCTGGAAGTTCAGGTCGGCGCGCCCGAAGGCTTCGATCCTCCCGATCTCGAGGCGGAGCCGCAGCTGACGGCGCCCGTGGGTCCCGATATTGATCCCGAAATGTTTCAGGAGGTCGCCGTACGGCTGTTCCCGGAGGTGGATCCGAAGAGGAAAAAGAGCGCCAAGGCAAAGGTCCGCTAAGCGAAAAAAAGATGAGCGTCGCCCGACATCGGGTGACGCTCGTCAGTGCATCCACGACAGCCTCGTAGCGCAGGCCCAGCCCCCAAGGACCGCAGGAATTCCCAATCTGTCGGACACCATGCTAGCTTAAAGGCCCCGTCCCCTCTTGAAGCCTCCCCTGCGCTGCCGCATGCGTGAGGTCACACATGTCTGACCAGCCGTTCGACCCCGAGAGCAACCCCGACTGGGCGGAGGTCTTCGCTCACGCCGCTTGGGGCATCCGGATCGGCAGCACCGATGGCCGAACCGTTGAGGCGGTCAACCCCGCCTTTGCCCGGATGCACGGCTACAGCGTGGACGAGATGCGCCGGATGCCGGTCGAGGCGCTTTACCCGCCCGAGCTCCATGGATCGATCGCCGAGTACTGGCGGCGTGCCAGGAGCGAGGGTCATTGCGACTTCGAGAGCTGGCACCTCCGGAAGGACGGCTCGCGGTTTCCGGTGTTCGTCCAGTTCACCACGATCAAGAACCCCGCGGGACAAGTCCTGCGCCAGGCCGTCAATGTCCTGGATATCACCGACCGGCATGATGCTGAGACAGCGCGAGCGGCGAGCGATGAGCGCTATCGCGTCATCGCCGACGCTGCGTCCGATGCCATTATCACGATTGATCCCGAGAGTCGCATTCTGGTGGTGAACCGCGCGGTCGAGCGGGTCTTCGGTTACCGCCCCGAGGAGCTGATCGGCCAGCCGCTCACGATGCTGATGCCGGAGTATCTCCGGCACGTGCACCGCGCCGCGTTCGGACGCTATCTCGAGACCGGCGTCCGCCATCTCAACTGGGCCGCTATCGAGCTGCCCGGCCTCCACCGCAACGGGCATGAGGTGCCGGTCGAGGTCTCCTTCGGGGAGTCCAAAGGATCCGGCGGACACACCTTTACCGCCATCCTCCGGGACATCAGCGACCGCAAGGCCGCCGAGGCGGCGCTGCGCCGAAGCGAGCAACAGCTCCTGCAGGCGCAGAAGATGGAAGCCGTCGGACGCCTGGCAGGAGGCATCGCCCACGACTTCAACAACCTGCTGACGGTGCTGGCCGGCGCCGTCCACTACCTGCTCGCCCGCCATCCCGAGGGCACAACCGACCATGCGGATATCGCCGCCATCAAGGACGCCACCGACCGCGCCGGGTCCCTGACCGACCAGCTCCTCGCGTTCAGCCGCCGGCAGGTGCTCCAACCGGCCGAGATCAGCGTCAACGACGCGGTTCGCCGGACGACGACTTTACTGCGCCGCCTGATCGGCGAGCACATCGAGGTAATCCTCGGCCTGGACGACGGGCTGGGCTCGGTAAGAGCCGACCCCACCCAGCTGGAGCAGGTGCTGCTGAACCTCGCTATCAACGCGCGCGATGCCATGCCCGAGGGGGGGACGCTCAGGTTCGAGACCAGCAACGTGGCGGTCAACGGCGATTACGCCAGCACTCATCTCGGCCTTGAGCCCGGCCCCTATGTCATGCTTGCCGTGACCGACACCGGCCATGGCATGGACCCCGTCACCAAGGCGCAGATCTTCGAGCCCTTTTTCACCACCAAGGAAGAGGGAAAGGGCACCGGGTTGGGGCTCGCCACCGTGTACGGCATCGTGAAGCAGTCAGGGGGCAGCATCTATGTGTATTCCGAGCCGGGGCACGGAACTACGTTCAAGGTCTATCTGCCGTGCGTCGGGCTCTGCGCGGCGGCGGAGGAGCACGTGGGGGTCGGTGGTGGACCGGCCCGGCGGGGAGAGGTGGTGCTGCTGGCTGAGGATCGCGCGGACGTAAGACGCTTTACAGCGCGGGTGCTGCGCGAGTGCGGATACGAGGTTCTCGAGGCCGACAGCGGCGAGTCGGCTCTTGCGCTCGCCCGCGATCACGGGGGACCGGTGCACGTTCTGCTGACCGACGCCGTCATGCCTGGGATGAGTGGCAAGGTCCTCGCCGAGCGGCTGGGGACCGCCCGCCCCGAAACGCGGGTCGTCTTCATGTCGGGCTACACCGACGACGCGGTGTTGGAGCGCAATGTGGTCGAGTCCGGCATCACCTTCCTGCAGAAGCCTTTTACTCCCGCCCGTCTGGCCGCGGCGGTAAGGAGCGTCCTGGATGAGGGCGCCCTTGCCCGGGATAGGAGCAGCGTGAGCTGAGCCACACCGCGCTCGCGGCGCGGCTCGCGCTCTTTGTTACTGTTTCCCGGTGGTCACCGCGCCGCCAATGGCCGCCCCGAGCGAGAGTCCGAGTGCGAGCAGCGCAAGCCAGGCCCCGGTGTCGGCCGCGCCCTCTACGTCTTTAGCCACCGCGACGGCACGCTGACCCAGGGTGTCGGCCAGACTATCGGCCTTGGCCCGGTTGGCCTGCACCAGACTTTCGGCGCTCTCACCCAGGTCCGTGGCGGCGGCCCGCCCACTTCGGGATGCGGCGGCCCCGCCCGCCACCTGGCTCGCCGCCTGCGCTCCCACACCGAGGACATTGCCCATCAGTCCGGTTGCCCCGCCCGCCAGAGCGCGCACTCCGCTCGCGAGGAGCCACACGGTAAAGATCGTGGACAGTCCCCAGAGGAGGATGCCGTGGAGCGTGGCGTCGGTCCGGGTGAGAATCCCGGCGAGCCGCCCCGTGGTCCGCCCGCCAACGAACAAGGAGATGAGCACCGAGAGGATCGCCCAGATGGCCGCGCCGATGCCGAGGCCGCTTGCTCCTTCGCCGGGTTGCCAGGCTGAGAAGCCGATCGCGATCCCCAACAGGGTAAGGACGATCTGTAATGCCGTCGCGACGACCAGGCCGGCGAACACCGCCCCCCAACTGAGACGGAAGCCCGTCGTCGAAACTACCGGCTCGGGGTCATAACCCCGAGCGGAACCGCTGCCTGCCATTGAGGTTCTCTCTTTCCTTTTAGGGAGCCTGGCTGCATCTTGAAGTACGTATCCTGAACGGCGCGGATACTAGCACCCCTGCAGACCCACCCCCGTGCCCTGGGTCACAAGGCGGCGCGCGGGCACCCTGGCTGAGGGGGGCCTCGAGGCGTTAGATTACCGTCTCACCTCATCTTTGAGTCTCCCAAGTGAATATCGCAGACAACGCTCTACCCGCGAGGCATATGCGGGAGAGCCAGGGCCGTGACTATGTCCTGGTGGTGGACGACGAACCGGCCGTCCGGCGGTTCGCCGCGCGAGTGCTCGAAGAGGAGGGGTACGGGGTTCACGAGGCCCGAGACGGGGTGGAGGCGCTCGACCTTATCCGGGCGCAGGGGGCGCTCATGGACGTGGTCGTCTCCGATATCGTGATGCCGCGCCTGACGGGGGTGGAATTGCTGCAGACGCTCGCGGCCAACAACCCCGAGATCCCGGTCATCCTCATGTCGGGCTACGGCACCGCCCAGTTGGCCGAGCAGGGTATCGCCACGCCCTGCGGGGTCCTCGCCAAGCCGTTCCCGCCCGAGCGCCTGTTGGAGGAAGTCCGGCGCTGCATCCGGCCCCGCGCCTAGGCCAGTCTTACGCCCGCCTAGCTGCCGGCCCGCCCAGCCGGCCGCCCCGCAACAGTGTCAGCCTGACCGCATCCAGCACGATCTGCAGGTCGTCGAGTTTATAGATGAGAGGCACCCCGCGCTGCTCCAGCGACCGGTGTACCGAGGGGTCGCGCGCGGCGCCGGTGAGAAAGACGACGCGGTCGCGGAGATGGGGAGCGCGGCGCAACAGCTCGTCGTAGAAGTCGAGGCCATTGATCTCCGGCATCAGGAAATCGCTCACCACCGCGGAGATGTCGGAATCGGCCGCGATGGCATCGAGCGCTTCCCGCCCCGAGCGGGCCTCGGATACCTCCAGTCCAGCGCGCTCGAAGATCTTGCGGAGTGCGTTGCGCACCGCGGTTTCGTCATCCACCAGAAGCACTTTGGGCATGCCCAAAGCGTTCCCGGCGGGCCAGGAGAGTCAATGGGCGGCCATTCGGCTCAAATTGACCCTGGGGACGGCGCAAGGGTAGATTCCCGGCCTATGAGTGAGATCACGGTCGAAAAAACCGCCGAGGATTCGGCTTCCAAATCGCTCCGGGTAACCGTTCCGGTTGATCGCGTCCGCCAGGCCGAGGCCAAGGCGGTCAGATTCTATTCGCAAAAGGCTCGGCTGCCGGGGTTTCGCCCGGGAAAGGCTCCCGAAGGGGTGGTTCGGAAGCGTTTCGGCGATGCCATTCGCCAATCGGTGCTGGAAGAAGTCATTCGCGAAAGCTGGGAAGCCGCCAAGACCAGCGAGTCGCTGAAGCCGATCACCGACCCTTCCATCCGCAATCTCAAGTTCGAAGAGGGCAGCCCGATCGAGTTCGACATGCTGGTCGAGGTGCGGCCCGAGCTCAAGCTCGACCGGCTCGGTGGCTTCAGGGTGGAGCGCCGGGTGGCCCCGGTCTCGGAGAGCGCGGTGGACGAGCAGCTGGCCCGGCTGCAGGAGCAGAAAGCCACCTGGATTCCGGTTGCCGGAGAGAAGCCCTCGCCGGGTCAGATGGTACGGGTCGAGGTGGCGCCGCTGGAAAACGGCGTCCCCGGCGACTCTCAGCCCTACGATCTGGTGCTGGGACAGAACCAGGCGATTCCCGATCTGGAAGAGCGGATCATGACGCTCCGTCCCGGCGAGAGCGCCGACGCCGAGGTCCGCTTTCCCGAGGACCATCCCGATGAATCCCGTCGCGGCCAGGTGCGCCAGGTCCGGGTAACCCTGCACGAGACCAAGCGGCAGGAGCTGCCGCCGCTGGAGGACGCCTTTGCCAGAGAGGTAGGCGACTTCGAGAGCCTCGACGCGCTTCGGGCTGCCGTTCGTCAGGATGTCGAGCGCGAGGCCGAGCGCGAGGCCGACGCCCAGGTGCGCCAATCGCTGCTGGCCCAGATCGTCGAGGCCAATAACGTGGCAGCGCCCGAATCATTGGTGCACCGGCTGATGCACGGCTACGCCGAGATGTACGGGGTGCCTCAGGAGCAGCTCGCCGGCTTCGAGCAGCAGTTCCACGAGGTGGCCGAGGGCCAGGTGCGGCGCGACCTGGTGCTGGACGCGGTGATCGAGAGCCAGGGGCTCCGCGCCACCGAGTCCGAAATAGACGAACGGGTCGCCCGCATGGCCCAAGTCCGCGGCGTCGAGCCCGGCCAGCTCTACGGCTCGCTCCAGAAGGCCAACCGTCTGAGCGAGCTCGAGCGCGCCATTACCGAGGAGAAGGTCTTCGATTTTCTCCTGAAGCAGTCCACTGTCGAAGAGGTCACGCCGTGACGATGGCTACACTCTACCCACCATATATTATCGAACGCTCCAGCCGCGGCGAGCGGACGTACGACATCTTCTCGCGGCTCCTCATGGACCGGATCGTGTTCCTGGGGGCGCCGATCAACGACGATGTCGCCAACATCATCATCGCCCAGCTGC
>JACCQZ010000015.1 GCA_013813875.1 Gemmatimonadales bacterium
CGCCGATCGCGGACCCGCGGCACGGCGAGCCCGAGTTTCTGATCGGCGAGATAGATCGAGCCCGCCTGGGTGCCCCACCGCACGACCCCGGTGCGGCCATCCTGGTGCGCGTAGCGCCGGCCGGCCAGCGCGGTGACCTCGGCCTGCAGGGCCTCCTCGACCGCTTGGAGCCCGAGCGGGATCAGCGCCTGGATCATCGCCAGCCTGACGCTGCCGTCGTCGAGCGGGATCGGGAGCTGCGGGTCTGCCGCGGCCGGGCGCGGCTGGTGCTGGGGAGGCTGCCGTCGTACACTTCGCATGGGTGGTGTCCTCGTGTTGGAAGCGGAAATCCTTGGCCGGATCGACGCTCTAAATATCGAGGCACCACCCGAATTTCAACTAGCCCTGGGACTCACCCAGGTCAAGGGGTGGCAGGGTTAGCGATGGATTCGACCCTCCGGGGTGTCTTAGGAGAAGGCTATCAGCACCAAAAAGGAGCACCAGCTGAAGCGATCTGGAAAGGAGCACCAGCTGAAGCGATCTGGCCGGCCCGCCCGGGCATTCGAAGAGGTCTTCGCCGAGCATCTGGACGCGCTATTCCGGACGGCGCTCCGGCTCTGCCGCGGGAACGACGCCGACGCGGAGGACCTGCTCCAGGACTCGGCGCTCCGAGCGTTCATCAGCTTCGACCAGTTGAGGGACCTGTCCGCCGCGCGCGCCTGGCTGTTCACCATCCTCACCCGGACCCACCTCAACCGGATGCGCTCCGCGGGCCGGCGGGCCGAGGCGGCCCTTACCGATCTGGATGAGCGCGCGTTCGAGGCTGCCCTGGCGGAGTGGATCCCGATGCCGTCGCCGGCTGAGGAGGCCGAGCGGTGGCAGTTGGGTGAGCAGTTGGCGAAGGCGCTGGACCAGCTCCAGGACGAGCTGAGGGGTGCGGTCTGGCTGGTGGACGTCGAGGGATTCACCCAGCGTGAGGCGGCAGGGATGCAAGACGTGCCCGAGGGCACCATCGCCTCCCGCCTGTTTCGCGGGAGACGGCAGCTGCGCACCGCGCTGGAGAGGCCGGCGCGGGAAGCCAGGATCTGGAGGAACCAGTGATCATGAGTTGCGGGCGCACGCGTCGTTTGCTCTGGCCGGAAGCCGGTCCTCGAGAGGCGACCGCCGAGGTCGTGGCGGCGCGCGAGCACGCGGCCGGGTGCGATGCGTGCCGGCGTTTTCTTGACGACATGGGGCAGATCGGCGAGCGGATCGGGCGTATCGCGCTCCGGCCGACCGCGCCGGCGGAGGTCCGGGACCGATTGTTCAAGGCGATCGCACGAGCTCGCACCGCTACCGGCGGGCCGCCTCGCGCCACTCGGCTCCGCCAGATGTTCATCGCCGGGGTCGCCGCCCTGCTCTTCGTGGGCCTGACCTGGCTGGGCTACGTCACGATCCGAGGGGAATCCAGCGCAACTTACGCGCTCGGCTCGATCGTGGAGGACCAACTGCGCTCCCAGAAGGGTGCTCGGCTCGCGTCCTCGGACTCGCTTCAGGTGGCTCAGTGGCTGGGCGAGCGGCTCCCCTTCGCGGTTCAGGTCCCGATCTTCCCGGAGGGTCGGCTGACCGGCGCGCGGCTCCTGGTGTACAACCGGCAGGCGGGGGCGGTGGTAGAGTATCAGGTTCAGAGTCGGGTACTCACCTATTACGTGCTGCCCGGCGGCGGGGGAGGCTTCGCGCGCCAGGTCCAGCTCGCGTCGCGGGATGGCTACCGGGTGGCCAGTTGGCACGATGCCGGGCTCACCCATGCGCTGGTGGGCACGCTGCCGGGCCCCAAGCTGGTCGAGTTCGCCCGCTACTGCATGCATCAGATGATGGCGACTCAGGTCACGAGTCCACGATCCGGGTCTTCGGCTTGAACACCCCCCAGGCGAACCAGAAGTGATTGCCGTGTGGTACCGCCTTTAGGGTCTTGCCCTTGAGCGGGCCCGACGTCGCGTGGCCCAGCAGGTCGAACTCGCTTCCGGTCATCCGGTCGCGGAAGCGCCCCTCCCCGCTCGGCTCGAACTCCAGCACCCGGTCACCCAGCCGCCGATCGAACACGCCGGTCGAGCCGACGTCC
>JACCQZ010000034.1 GCA_013813875.1 Gemmatimonadales bacterium
GGCATTACGGGCGAGCATCAGGCGCTTTTCGATTCGGAGGAGCTCGGCCGAAGCCCACTCTGGAATCCCGACCTCGCTCCCACCCCGCCGGAGCGCCGCACCTGGTCAACCTACAACATTGCCGCGCTCTGGATCGGGATGAGCGTGGAGATCACGACGTACACTCTGGCGTCCGGACTGATGCAGCAGGGGATGAACTGGTGGCAGGCGATGCTCACCATCCTCCTCGGCAACACCATCGTGCTGGTGCCGATGGTGCTCAACGCGCACGCCGGGACCAAGTACGGAATTTCCTTTCCGGTGCTCTGCCGGGCGAGCTTCGGAGTGCGCGGCGCCAACCTCCCGGCCATGCTGCGCGCCATCGTCGCCTGCGGCTGGTTCGGGATCCAGACCTGGATCGGCGGGCTCGCGCTCGACGCACTGTTCCGCGCGGCGTGGCCCGGCTGGGCCGGAATCGCCGGCGGGCCCGCCATCACTTTCATGATCTTCTGGCTGATCCAGGTGGCCGTGATTCTCCGGGGCACCGAGGGGATCAAGGTGCTGGAGAGCTGGTCGGCCCCGCTGCTGCTCCTCGGCGGCGCGATCCTTCTGCTTTGGGCCGTACGCGTCGGCGGAGGGCTCGGCCGTCTGCTGGCCGAGTCGGACCGGCTCCGCGGCGGCACCACCTCGTTCTGGGCTCTCTTCCCGGCGGCGCTCACCGCGAGTGTCGGCTACTGGGCGACGCTGAGCCTCAATATTACCGACTTCACCCGCTACGCCAGGAGCCAGCGTTCCCAGATGCTGGGCCAGGCGCTGGGCCTGCCGACGACGATGACGGCCTTCACGTTCATTGGGGTGGCGGTGACCAGTGCCACCATCGTGCTCTTCGGCGAGGCGATCTGGGATCCGGTGGTACTGATCGGGAGGATCGGCGGCACCGGCACCATCGTGTTCGCGGCGCTGGTGATCCTCGCGGCGCAGCTCACGACCAACATGGCGGCCAACGTGGTGTCGCCGTCCAACGACTTCTCCAATCTCAGCCCCAAGCGCATCAGCTACGTGACCGGCGGGATGATCACGGCAGTCATCGGGGTTCTGATGATGCCCTGGAAGCTCTACTCCGACGCGGCGGCCTACATCTTCACCTGGCTGCTGGGCTACTCCAGTCTGATGGGTGCGCTGGGCGGCATCCTGATCGCCGACTACTGGGTGCTCCGCCGCCAGCGTCTGGTCCTCACCGATCTGTACCGGGAGCAGGGAGCTTACACCTATACAGGAGGGGTGAACTGGCGGGCGGTGGCAGCGTTCACGCTTGCCATCCTGCCGGTGATGCCGGGCTTTATGCGGGCGGTGACGACGCCTGGGGGGGCCGTGGCCGACCCTGGCGTCTTCGACCGACTCTATGCCTACGCGTGGTTTGTCACCTTCGGGCTCAGCTTTTCCGTCTATCTCGCGCTCATGCGCGGACGCTTGGATGCCCGCGACCAAACTGCTTGACCTCTGTGGTGAAGAAAACAAGGAACCTTACCATGCCGAGAACCGTAAAGTGCGGACTGATCCAAGCCTCGCACGCCTGCAGCACCGATGAGAAGCTCGAAACCATCCGCGAGGCCAACCTGGCCAAGCACATGGAGCTGATTGAAGGTGCCGGGCGCGAGGGGGTGCAGATCCTCTGCATGCAGGAGATATTCACCGGCCCCTACTTCTGCGCCGAGCAGAGCCCGCGCTGGTACGACGCGGTCGAGGCGATTCCGGACGGGCCCACCACCCGGCTCATGCAGCAGGTCGCCCGCAAATACGAGATGGCGATCGTGGTGCCGCTCTACGAGGAGGATGGCGCCGGGATCTACTACAACACGGCGGCGGTAATTGACGCGGACGGCAGCTACCTCGGCAAGTATCGGAAGAACCACATCCCTCACTGCGCGCCGGGCTTCTGGGAGAAGTTCTACTTCCGGCCCGGCAACCTCGGCTATCCGGTGTTCAAGACCCGGTATGCCGACGTCGGGGTCTACATCTGCTACGACCGCCATTTTCCCGAGGGCGCTCGCGAGCTGGGCCTCAACGGCGCCGAGATCGTGTTCAACCCCTCGGCGACGGTTGCGGGGTTGTCGGAGTACCTCTGGCGGCTGGAGCAGCCGGCGCACGCGGTGGCGAATGCGTTCTTTGTCGGCGCGATCAATCGGGTGGGGTACGAGGATCCCTGGCGCATCGGTGAATTTTACGGCCAAAGCTACTTCTGCAATCCGCGCGGCCAGGTGGTGGCCGAGGCAAAGCGCGACCGCGACGAGCTGGTGACGTCGGAGCTGGACCTGGATCAGATCCGGGAGGTGCGAAACGTGTGGCAGTTCTACCGGGATCGGCGGCCGGAGACCTATGTGGGCATTCCCCGGCCGTAGGCCGCCGTCCTGCGTGACGCTCATCAGCGCCCGATATCTTCATCCCACAGCGCCGGATGCTTCCGGATGAAGTCTCCCAGGAGCCGCTCGCACTCCGGATCCTGTCGCACCTCGACCACCACTCCACGACTCCGCAGCAGATCCTCTTCCCCCTGGAACGTCCGGTTCTCTCCCACCACCACCCGAGGGATCCCGTAGAGCAGAATGGCACCGCTGCACATGGCGCAAGGCGAGAGGGTGGTGTAGAGCGTGCACTCCCGGTACACGCGCGCCGGATGCCGCCCGGCCTGCTCGAGGGCGTCCATCTCCGCGTGGAGGACGACGCTTCCGGCTTGTAGCCGGCGATTGTGCCCCCGACCGAGAATGCGGCCACCGAGGACCAGGACCGAGCCGATGGGAATGCCCCCTTCTTCCAGCCCTTGGCCGGCCTCGTCGAGGGCGGCTTGCATGTACGGATCTATGTGTCTGTCTCCAGGGTGGTGCGAGCGGCCGAAACGGTCAATCGCGCTTTACCGCATGGCCACCGAACTGGTTACGCAGCGCAGCGATGACCTTGGCGGAAAACGATTCATCCTGGCGCGACGCGAATCTCATCAGGAGCGAGAGGGTGATGACCGGGGCGGGCACGCTCTGGTCTATCGCCTCCTGCACCGTCCACCTTCCCTCGCCCGAGTCGTCCACGTAGCCGCGGATGTCGGCCAGGTCGGCGCTGTCGGCAAAGGCGCGCTCGGCGAGCTCGTTGAGCCAGGAGCGGACCACGCTGCCGTGATTCCAGACCGCCGCGATCTGCCGCAGATCGAGCTGAAAGTCCTTCGAGTGATGGAGAATCTCGTAGCCTTCGGCGTACGCTTGGAGCATGCCGTACTCGATGCCGTTGTGCACCATCTTGACGTAGTGGCCGGCGCCGGTGGGCCCCACGTGCGCGAAGCCGTTCTCCGGCGCCAGGGTGCGAAAGATCGGCTCGACCTGCCCGACGGCTGGCTTACTGCCGCCGACCATGAGGCAGTAGCCGACCTCGAGTCCCCAGACGCCGCCGCTGGTGCCGGCGTCTATGAGCTCGATTCCCTGGGCCCGGAGAGCGGCGCCGCGCCGGATCGTATCGTGGAAATTGGAGTTGCCGCCGTCAATGATGATGTCCCCCTGGGCCAGACCCGGCAGAAGCTGCTCGATGGTCTGATCCACCGGCGCGCCGGCCGGCACCATGAGCCACACCACGCGCGGAGATTGCAGGCGGCTCACCAGGTCGGCGAGGTCCTTCGCTCCCTCCGCGCCTTCGCCGGCGAGCTCGGTGACGGCAGCGGGGCTTCGGTCCCAGGCTACGATCTCGTGCTTGTCCCGGAGCAGGCGACGAACCATGTTGCCACCCATCCTGCCGAGACCTATCATCGCCATTCTCATGTTTCTCGTCTCCTGATCAGGCGGCCAGGCCGAATGTCTCGCCCCCAAGATAGTGGCGATCGCAGCTAGTAGCTTTGTTCATCCTCTCCCGGCTGGACCCCCCGTCACCTGTGCCGCTCCTAAGTATGTCTCCCCGGTGCGCCGGCTCAGTGACAGCCAGGGCTATCGCCTGGCAGCCCTCCTCGAGGGTGGCGAGGTCCGGGCGGTCGCCGGCTACCGGTTCATGGAGATGTTCTACTGCGGGCGGATTTTGTACGTAGATGATCTGGTGACGGACGAGAGAGCCCGCTCCCAGGGAAACGGGCGGCAGCTCCTCGCCTGGCTCAAAGACGCGGCCCGGGCTGAGACATGCGCGGAGCTGCATCTGGACTCGCGACTACACCGGGAAGCGGCGCACCGCTTCTACGAGCGGGAAGGCTTCGGGAAGACCTGCTATCACTTTGCCGCCGTGCTGTGAGCTACACCGAGTGCCGCCAGTTCGCCGGCCAGCCGCTCGCAGTCGGTGAAGTGTATGGTCCGCATGCCCAGGGCGCGGGCCGGCACCAGATTGGGGCTGCGATCGTCTATGAGAACGGCGCACTCCGGCCGCGCCTGCGAGATGCCGAGCGCCAGCTCGTAGATCCGGCGGGACGGCTTGGTAAAGCCGAGCCAGCACGATGAGAAGAACGCCTCGAAGATCTCTTGAAGGCCGAACCGCTCGATGCGGTACCGGTTGAGCTCGAGCGATTCGTTGTTGAGCGTCATCATCCGATACTTCCCGGTGTCGGCCAACCGCCGCGCCAGAGCGATCGCCGCCTCGTCGGGCCGGCTCTCGGCCAGCATGAACTCGACGAACGCCTCCCGGCTGAAATCGCGCTCCCGGTAGAATACGGTGGAGTCGAGGTACTCGTCGAGCGTCATCCGCCCCTGTTCGAAGGTCCCCACCGCATCTCGATGCTGTTGCTCGAACTCGGCCGGGTCCAGCCCGAAACGCTCGACTGCTCTTCGCCGCTGCGGGGAGCTCCATCCGTTGGTGCCCAGCACCCCCCCGATATCGAAGAAGAGATGGCTGATGCTCATCGCTTCCGGGCGATGGTCTCGATCAGCGCCGTGTAGGACTTGGCGAACTTCTCGATCCCCTCCGCCTCGAGCACGCGGGTGACATCGTCGAAAGCGACGCCTACCCGGGCCAGTTGCTCCATGCGCTTTCGTGCGGTTTCCTCGTGGCCGGCCAGCGTCGGGGCCACGGTGCCGTGGTGCTCGAACTTGCGCAGCGTCTCGGGAGGCACGGTGTTGACGGTGTCTCGGCCGATCAGCTCTTCGAGGTAGAGCACGTCGGAGTAGGCGGGGTTCTTGGTGCCGGTGCTGGCCCAGAGCGGCCGCTGCACCAGCGCGCCTCTCGCCGCCAGCGCCCGCCAGCGCTCACTCGCGGTGATCTCCTGGAAGGCCGCGTAGGCGAGCCGGGCGTTGGCTACGCCGATGGTGCCGGCCAGCTCCTTCGCTTGAGGGTGGTCAATCCGGGCCAGGCGGGCGTCTACCTCGGTGTCCACCCGGCTCACGAAAAACGAGGCGACTGACGCGACGCGGCTGATCGGCTGGCCCTTGGACACCCGAGCCTCGAGCGCCGCGAGATAGGCCCCGGCCACCTCGAGGTAGTACTCCACCGAGAAGAGCAGGGTGATGTTGATGTTGATGCCGTCGGTGAGGCACCGCTCGATGGCCGGCCATCCCTCTCGGGTACCAGGGATCTTGATCATGACATTGGGTCGGTCAACCGCCCGCCAGAGCCGTTCTGCCTCGGCGATGGTTCCCCGCGTATCGCGCGCGAGCGCAGGCGAGACCTCCAGCGAGACGAAGCCGTCGCCGCCGTTGGAGCGCTCATAAACCGGACGGAAGAGATCCGCGGCCGACCTCACGTCCTCGACCGCGATCGCCTCGAAGACGTCGAAGTCGGAGGCGGAGGAGCCGGCCACGCGCGCCAAGGCGTCGTCGTAGTCGGTGCTGCCGCCGATGGCCTCCTGGAAGATGGTGGGGTTGGACGTCATGCCCCGGAGTCCGGCGGCAATCAGCGCGGCGAGTTCGCCGGAGGCGAGCATCCCACGCCGGAGATAATCGAGCCAGATGCTCTGCCCCAGCTCGAGGAGCGCCGGCATGCGAGAGCCGGTGGTAGTGGATGTTGCCGTCATCTATGTCTCCCTTCCGAGGAGCCGCTCCACCCGCGCCACGACGGCGTCAGGGGTGAAGCCCAGCTCCCGATAGATCCGTTCATAGGGGGCGGAGGCGCCGAACCGGGTGAGGCCGATGACCTCTCCCTGGTCCCCCACCCACCGGTACCATGGCATCGGATGCGCCGCCTCTACCGCCACCCGCCGCCGAATGCCGGGCGGCAGGACTTCGTCGCGATAGCTCTCCGGCTCTCGCCCGAAGAGCTCCAGGCTGGGCACGCTGACCACTCGCGCGGCGACCTCTCGCGCGGCGAGCTTGTCCTGCGCCGCAAGCACGATCTCAACCTCGGAGCCGCTGGCCAGGAGGATGACTTCGGGGCTGCCGCCCTTAGCCTCCGACAGGATGTACGCTCCTCTGGCCACCCCGGACGCGGCCCCGAGCCTGGAGCGGTCGAAGATCGGGAGATCCTGCCGGCTGAGCGCGAGCGCCACCGGGCCATGCCGGTGGCCGATCGCCACCCGCCATGCTTCGGCGGTCTCGTTGGCGTCCGCCGGGCGGAGCACCGTCAGATGCGGAATGGCCCGCAGGAGCGTGAGCATCTCGATCGGCTGGTGGGTCGGGCCGTCCTCGCCGAGTCCGATGGAATCGTGGGTGAAGACGTAGATCACCTGACGCTCCATCAGGGAGGCGAGGCGGATCGGCGGCCGCATGTAGTCGGAGAAGATGAGAAAGGTGGCACCGTAAGGCAGAATCCCGCCGTGCAGCGCCATACCGTTCATTACCGTGCCCATCCCGTGTTCGCGGATGCCGAAGTGCATGTTGCGGCCGGCGTAATTGCCCGCCTCGAAATCGCCCCCGTCCTTCATCAGCGTCTTGGTGGAAGGGGCCAGGTCGGCGGCACCGCCCATCAGCTCGGGCAGCCGCGGGGCGATGGCGTTGAGCACCTTCTCCGATGCGTTCCGGGTGGCGACCGGCTTCCCGGGAGGAAAGGTGGGGATGTCGGCGTCCCATCCGGCCGGCAGCTCGCCTCGATGGCGCCGCTCGAGCTCCTTCGCGCGGTCCGGCTGGGCGGCCTTGAACCCGTCGTAGCGCTGTTTCCATTCGGACTCGATCTCCGCGCCCCGGTCACGGGACTTGCGCCATTCGGCGAGTGCATCGTCGGGGACGAAGAACGGGTCGGAAGACGGCCAGCCGAGCGCCTGCTTGGTGAGCCGGATCTCGTCCGCGCCGAGCGGGGAGCCGTGCGCACCGGCGGTATCGACCTTATTGGGGCTCCCGAACGCGATATGGGTCCGGATCACGACCAGCGACGGCCGCTCGGTGGCCGCCTTGGCCGCGCGGATGGCCTGATCCAGCGCCTCGAGGTCATTCCCGTCGTCCACGTGCTGAACGTGCCAGCCGTACGCCTGGTAGCGGGCGCCCACATCCTCGCCGAAGGCGAGGGCGGTGTCGCCCTCGATGGTGATGTGGTTGTCGTCGTAGAAGCCGATGAGCTTGCCGAGCTTCAGGTGACCGGCGAGCGATGCCACCTCGTGGGAGACGCCCTCCATCATGTCGCCGTCGCTGGCGATGAAGAACGTGTGGTGGTCCACCGGGCGCTGGCCGCCACCGTTGAAGACCGCGCGCAGGTGCGCCTCGGCGACGGCGAACCCGACGGCGTTGCCCATCCCCTGGCCCAACGGTCCCGTCGTAGTCTCGACGCCGGGAGTGATACCGTGCTCGGGGTGTCCCGGCGTCCGGCTGTCCCACTGGCGGAACTGCTTGAGATCGTCGAGCGAGAGGTCGTAGCCCGAGAGGTAGAGCACGCTGTAGAGCAGCATCGAGGCGTGACCCGCCGAGAGCACGAAGCGGTCGCGATCCATCCACAGAGGGTTGGCCGGGTTATGTCGGAGGTGCCGGGTAAAGAGCAGATAGGCCAATGGCGCCAGCGCCATCGGGGTGCCCGGGTGCCCGGAGTCGGCCTGCTGTACCGCGTCCATCGAGAGAGTACGCACGGTGTCAATGCAGAGCTGTTCGAGCGATTGGGTTGCGGGAGCGATGTTGGCCATCTCATTCCTCTAAAAAGTTGTCACCCTGAACGAAGTGAAGGGGCCCGTGCCGGGTCACGCCCCCTTCGCTCCGCTCAGGGTGAGATAGCCGACCGCCGCGGCACCGTAAAGTGCGACGTCCTCGGTGAGGATGACGCGGACCGGTATCCGGGCGACCACGCCCGAGAGCCGGCCCTTACTGCGAAACGCTCTCATGAATCCTCCGGAGGCGAGCTGGCGGATGATCTTTGGCGCGATCCCGCCCCCGACGTACACGCCGCCCGAGGCGAGGACTGTGAGAGCCAGGTTGCCGGCCGCGGTACCATATGCGCCGGCAAACACCTCGAGGGTCTTGACCGAGAGCCGGTCGGTGCCGGCAAGGCCATGCCGGGTGATCACCGGGG
>JACCQZ010000067.1 GCA_013813875.1 Gemmatimonadales bacterium
CCTTCACCTCGGCCAGACGCTGCTCGGTGAACTTCCGCTCCGCACCCGCCTGCGATTGCCGACTTACCATGTTGAAGCGGTTGACCAGGTCGAGCAGCCGCTGGTTGATCTGTTGCGCCAGCGCCGGGTGGTTGGCGGTGACCCCGAGCGTGACGACTCCGGTCTGCTGGGCCACCCCGGGCCGGATCATCCGCTTGAGGGCGCGTACCGACCTCTCTCGCCTGGTCTCGGCGCGGCCTGGCTGCGGCTGAATCTCGAGCAGATTGCCGCTCACCGCAGCGGTGTCCGTCTGGAACTCGTAGCGGCTGTCCACCGCATCCCCCAGCAGTTCTCGCGAGTGCAGCAGATCGGCGTAGAACGCGGGGCTCTGCGCTCCCCCCGCGGTCGGAAGCGCTAGTCCCAGTTGGGTGGCAATCCCGGAGAGATTCCCTTGCGCCCGGGGCGCCTGGGGCATGAAGCTGGAAGTGGCGGTGTAGGACCGGGGTTGAGCCAGTGCGTACAGGATGGCGCCGAGGCAGGAGAACAACGCCACTCCGGCCACCAGTGCCCGATGCCGCAGCAGCACATTGACCAGTCCGACGAGGGAGACCTCCTCGGAGCGGCCGGGCGGCGCGAGGGAGGTGCCGCTCATGCGGTGTTGGCCCGAGATATCGGGGCTCGGCATCGGTGGCTCGTCATGATGGTAGGCCGGAAGAATAGCGCACCCGTGGGCCGGCGACCACACCTCCACGACTCTCCGCGCGATCTTCTCAACGACCTTCTCGAGCTCGCTAAGCCGGAAGGGCTTCTGTTCATCACGGTTCCCAACGCGGGCAACATCAGGAAACGCTTGGATGTGGTCATGGGCGGAACAACCTGCCACGCTTCGAGGGCTATTACTGGTATCCCGGCTCCTGGCGAGGACACATCAGAGAATACGTGAAAGGTGACCTCGTGAAGCTGGCCGAGTATCTCGATCTGGAGGTCCTCGAGCTCAGAGGGTGCGACAACATGCTCCAGAAACTTCCTGGCGCCATTCGGCCACTTTATCTCCTGGTAACGCGAATCTTTCCTGCTTGGAAAGACTCCTGGATTCTGGTTGCGAGGAAAAGAAAGGGCTGGGTGCCCAGAAAGAGCATCCCTCGTCATGAGCTTACCCGAGTGCTCGGCGTGAGTACCTCGTATCAATACGGAGCCTGACTCTCATAGATGGCCACTGTCTGGCGTGCGGCCTCATCCCAAGAGAAGCGCGTAAGATTCTCCAAGCCCTGGCAGACCAGTTTTTCCCGCAGTCCCGCGTCGAGCAGCGCCCGCCGTACCACGGCGCCCATGTCGTCGGCCGAGCGCGGATCGAAATAGACGGCCCCCTCCCCCGCCACCTCGGGGAGCGACCCAACCCTGGAGCAGGCGACCGCGACCCGCTCCGCCTGAGCCTCCAGAACCGACAACCCGAACCCTTCGTAGAGCGATGGACTCACGAATAGATCCGCATGGCGGAGCAGCGGGCGCACGTGGGCGCTGGGAACATACCCCGTCACTACCACCCGGTTTCCCAGTCCTAGCCGGTGGATAGCCGCACGGATCGACGCATCAGGCGGAAGGTGACCTACGAGCACCAGGAGATGTGGCAGGGAGGCGCCGGCAGCGGCGAACGATTCGATCAGTCGGGGAAGGTTTTTGTGCGCACTGCGGCTGCTGAAAGCGAGAACGTATGGTTTCCGCACGCCGTGCGCCGCCGCTAGGTCCTCCCAGGATGGCTCGTCCGCCGGGACGGCTGTCTCGACAGCTTCGTGGACCACCGAGACCCGCTCGGGCGTCGCGCCTAAGTGCTTGAGGATTTCGCTTCGGGAGAACTCCGACACGGCGATCACATGACGCGCCGTCCTGGCCACTCCGCCAACCATCAGTCGCAGCCAGCGCCTGCGGCCGGCGGGCATGCTGTCCCGCAGCGCCGCGAAATTCACGTCGTGTATGGTCACGACGTGGGGACAGCCGGCAATCAGGGGGCCGACGTAGGCAAGCGAATGCAGCAGGTCCACCCGGCGGGACAGTAGCTGAAGGGGCAGCACCGCCTGTTCCCAGGCGTACCGCGCCGGCCGCCGGCTCGCCCGGAGGTTACACACCACCCGCGTGAAGTTGGGTGCGGTGGGAAGGTCCAGCTTGGCCGCCTCACGCGGGACGAAGGCGAAATACTCGTTCCTGGAATCCACCCTGGCGATGGCGCGCAGCAGCGATACAGCGTAGGTCTCTGTTCCCCCGACAACTCCGGGAATCAGGTAGAGGAGGTTGAGCCCGACCCTCATGGGGTGACATGGTCCGGCCCTGTGGGCAAGGTCGCGTGCCGATGCACGGCCGAGACCCTGGAGCCTCGAGCCGCGACCGACACGATGTGCAGCGAGGCGACGATACCCCAAGGGACGAGAACCGAAAACTGCACCATACTCTTGACGACAGACACCGAGAACGGGTCGCGAAAGAAGGAGAACGCCAACCATCCAGAGAGCATAGCATAGCTCACGTGAGCGACCGGAGCGGCCATCCGCCTCAGGACGGCGAGCCCGGCGCCCAACCCGAACAATGCCAGCAGCGATCCCATGAAGCCAAAGTTGATCATGAAGGAGACGAAGGAGGTGAGCGCCCCAAGGGGTGAGAAGATCACGTAGCCGTAGTGCTCGGGATTGGCCAGCAGTAGCGCCTTGCCCGGCAATAGCGCGCTCGGCACCAAGTTCAGGAAATCGCTCAGGAGAAATCTGGGAAACTGGAGCAGCGGAAGATCGCCTTCAGCCAGGAAGGCGAACAGCGAAAAGCTGGTGAAGAGCGGCTCGCTGAAGAGGTTCGCAGCCACGCTCAAAGTGGACACCGACAGCTTGAGGCGGAGGAGACCGACGGCGCCGGCCGCGGCCATTACCCAGACCGTGAGTGCGGCGGCCCGGAGATAGCCCATGCGGCCGCGATAGACCGTCCAGTACGTGAGAATAATCAGGAAGGCGGAGACGACGTACAGCCTTCCACCCAGCCCGAGAAGCAGGATCGCCGATACGCTGTACGCCAGTAGAAAGGCATCGCTCACGACCGACACAGCCCCGAGCTGCCGCGCCTGCCTGCGGTCGGGATGGGCGAGGTGAATCAGAAACAGGCCGAGCAGGAGTAGACTGCAGGCGGTCAAGGTGCCCCTCGCTGAGGCCTGGGGCCCATAGATGGCCTGGTATCCGGTAAACAGATCCGCTCTGAGCTTCCAGGCATACGCCGAGGTCAGCAAGAGGCCCGCCGTCAAGTAGGCATAGAGGAGTCGGTGGTCGAACGACCAGCCGGCGCCGACACCGCTGCCATACAGCCGGAGCCGCGCACCGACCGCCGAGCCGAGCACGAAGGCGAGATACATGAGCAGGCAGAAGACGAGGTAGGTCGCGAAGGAGTCGTGCCTGCTGCCCGCGTCGTAGAAGTCGTACCACAGCCGGAGGGCGGGATGAGCCTCGAGGATCCGCAGGCGCCCGAGCGCAATGGGTGAGATCCAATAGAGCAGGTAGCCGAGCGTGAACAGGAAGACGTGGTTGACCTCTACCCCTCGGCGGGATATGGCCGCGCGTACGGCGATGAGGAGCGGCACCGAGATGGCCAAGAGGAGAAGCACGAGATCACTCCGCGAGCATCTGCTCGACGATGCAATGCCAGTCCAGCTCCTTCAGTGTCGTTTCGATATCGGCGGCGAAGGTCTCGGGCACCGACTTGGCCCGGAGGATGGCCTCTGCCAAGGCCTCGGGTGTATCACCGAGCACCGCGAAGGGCTCAAGACCTTTTCCCGCGTATGATGTCGCCGCGACGCCGAGGCCGGCGGCGAGGTACTCGTAAAATTTGAGGGGCCGAGCCACTAGCCGCCCGGCATTGCGGGACCCGGAGGGGATCAGGCCCACGCTGCACGCCTTCATCTTGGCGACCGCGGCACGGTGGCGGATCGGTCCGTGCATGTGAACGTTGCCCGGGACGGCGGCGGGAACCGGGCGGTTCCATTTGCCGAACAAATGAAACGAATGGTCGGCCAGGACCGATGCCGTCGCGACGACCAAGTCCACGTCGGTCCAGAAATCGAACACGCCGACGAACACCACGTTACTCGACTTGGTCCGCAGCAGGCCAGGGTCGGGTTCGGCTGTCCGAAAGAGAGCGCAATCAATGCCGTTGGGCACCACCTTGATCGGCAGATCGGGGTAGATGGTACGAAGGCTCTCAGCCAGTGCCTCGTTGACCGAGCAGACACGCCAGATCGGGTGGTGCCTGAGCAGCCGTCGCTCGAACTGGAGCAGGCTCGGCGGCACCCGCTCGAACTTGGCGAGGACGTCGTTGTGGCGATAGATGTACCGGCGGGCCCGGATCCGGGGCAGCAGAGTCATGCTGCCGGCGGCGGAGAAAATGCACAGGTCGAACAACGTCCCCTCGAGCAGTCTACCCCTCGTCCGCTCGACGGCCCGGTTGAGCCTCATTGCCAGGGGCTCGAGAAAAGAGCCCTCCAGCAGGGCGATCGTCCGCATTGGCAGCAGGCTGGCTGGGGTGAGCTGGAAGAGCCGGTCGGCCAGCCGCCGAGGTTCACTAAGGTACTTCGCCCGATGTTCTCCGGACAGAAGCGTCAGAAAGCTCACCTGGGAGGTGACGTAATAGACTTCGTGACCTTCCCGGGCAAGCGTCTCCGCGATGTGCTGCGTTCCCACCTTGGGCCCGTCGCCCCCGAAAGAATGCGTGCCGAGAACGCATACTTTCACCGCGACTCGTCCTGCGCAACGCGCTCCAGATTCGGACCCTTGGAAACCGTGACCTCGCTTGGCTCAGCGCAAACGCGCAAGTACAAAGACGTGACCATCCGCGGCCAGGGCATCCTCCTCCACCAGCACCCGGTTCGAAGGGGCCCGCTCCTCCTGAAGAATCTCGTAGCCGGCCGCTTCGAGCAACACCTTGTAATCATGGATAAACATGACGTCGCGGTATGCCACCGAGCCGTTCGGGATGGACCCAAAGTCATAAAACCAGGCGGTCGAATAGCTCAGGGAATTGTTCTCCCACAACGCAAGGTAGCGGATCCCTTTAGCCGCGCAGGTCTGGTAGAATTGCTCGACGAACCTGGGGTAGAAGAGCGTTGTCGTCCTGGCGTGGAACAGCATCGTCGTGCGCCCGCTGAGCGGGGTGCGGTCAAGGAAGTCGAGTATGAACGCATCATGGAAGTGCAGGTTGCGGCAGCGAAAAGCCTTCTCGTTCAGCACCTTGGTCTGAGCGCCAAGATCAACCCCGTGAAACTCAATACCGGGAAACTGCTCGGCTAGTTCCGCGTCCACAGTCGCGCAGAAGGCCCCAAAGTTGAGGAACATGGTCACGTCGGAAGCGTCGCCCCGCAGCGCACGCTCCAGCTTACTGTGCTGGAGCCACCTCATTGACGCCCACCCATGCTGGAAGCTATTGAAGCACTCCATGTTCCGAAACAGCATATTCCAGTACCGGTCGATGAGCTCGTTGGAGTAGGAGGTCTCTCGATCGGTGGCGCCGCTCGCGAGCGCGCTGTCCAACTCCGCCTGAAGCGAGGTGATTCCCGGAAAAGCAGCGGCAAGAGTGCGGCGGACCTCGGAGTGCTTGCTCTCCAGCAGTTGATTGGCGGTGCTACTATCGCCGCTTCGATAAGCTCCGACCGCGGCCACGAGCGTCAGCAGCAAGGATTCCGGGAAGGCGTGCAGTCCCGCCTGCGCGATCTCGGCGCTGCGGCGGTGGTCCAGGAGCCCATGACTGGCACATCGGGCCGCGCAGTAAAAGGTGCGGACGGAAGGATGGCCGTCGAGAGTCAGTTTAAAGGTGTCGAACGACTCTTCGACCCGGCCGCCGCCGAAGAGGGCAGCCCCGGCAAGAAGTCCGTCGAGGGGAGCTGGTACGTCCGCTCGGAGGTACGCGCTCTGAACCAGCTCGATGTACCGTACGTCCAAGGTGACTCGATTCATCAGACGCACAGCCAACCGATCTCTCGCCGCCTCCGACTCGGTGCGTTGAAAGAGCCTGACACCGGCGCCCAGCTCGTCAACGTCCTGCGCGGTGAAGCCGGTGTCGGGCCCAGACGGCGTTCGCCCCCGCAAGATCGCGTAAGCCCCCGTGGCACGCCTCTGCGCCGCGCGTAGGGTGGCGGCCCCCTTGGGCCCCAACAGTCTCTTGGTGTATCGCCGTACCAGACCGACCACGTGGGGTGCTCCTCACGGCCCAGGTAGACTCTGTGCGCAGGCCGCCGATCACGGCTCAGCCACCAATGCGGCACCCAGAGAGTTCCGTCGCCGATCATCCATGGCGACCGGCAGCCAGGGGTTGCACGGTTCCCAATTAAGTCATGGAAAGAACGAGCGACAAGTGTTTGGCGACGCTCCCCAGACCTACAGCAGCATGCTACCGGCGCACCCCTGCCCCGAGCTACTGCGTCACATTTCTGTTGTAAGCTTCGACCTGCCGGCATCATCTCACTGGAGGCCGCATGACCCCCTTGCCGCCGAACAGCGCCAACGTGCGCAACGTCGTTGACTATCACCAGCCAGGTGATACCGACTGGACGCAGGCATTCCGTCGCGCGTGCCAGAGTGAAGGAGCCCTGACCGAGATAGTACAAACCATCGTCTACGTCCCGCCCAGCCAGACCCCATACATGATCTCGGATACCATCTATGTGCGACTCGGCTGTGTAATCCAGGGACCGGGCTACACTCTTGCGGAGGTTCGGGGGTCTGCGGGATTGGCCAATAAGCCAATGTTCCGGCTGGGTATTGGCCGCGTAGGTGGTGTTGAGAGCGATGACACAGTCGCGATCCCCGGTTTCGGGCCCGCCCCTGAGGTCCGTGACATGTACATCACGGCAACGGCGGGCGGTACCATCGGTGTGAGGACGGCCGGCGTCGGTGGGTGGGCGGTCCAGCGTTGCTGGTTTCGCTGCCCCGTCGGTATCGAGGCGGGGAGCAGCGGTGGACTCATCTCCAGCTGCGTCAATGATGGGGGCCACGTGTTCATAGATGTGACCGGGTATCTCACGCGCATCGTCGCCTGCGAATCATTCAACGCGTACTTTGACATCCGCTTTGTTGCGTCCGACGTCAAGGACATTGTGGTATCCGGCTGCCTGTTTTACTCGTCACGCACCACTTCCATTCTTTTCAGCGGTGGCGGGAGCAGTGACATTCGCAATGTGCTGTTCAGTGGCTGTACCTTTGTTGGCCGCACCGACATTCTCGATACCGGACCCCCCTACCCATTCCCAGACACCCCCGACCATGCCTTCGTTCGTTACGACTCCGCCGCCACTGGCGTGCGCTTTACCGGCTGCACTTTTCGGGCGTCCATTCGAGCGGCTGTGTACTGTCCCTGGGGCGGGAGCGGCGATCACGGATACATCGGTTGCAGTTTCATTGGAGATCCACCGGTGGCGGGGAGGCAAACGAGGTCCGGCAACGTCGGCGTGGAGTACCGCTCATCGGCCAGCGTACAGATCGCGGGCTGCCGGTTCGATACCTTCGGTGGGACCCCGGTGATACTGCAGGGCACATCGAGCTTACAGTTGATTGGGAACGCCATTGAAAACGCGTTTACCCGTGGTACCCCGTCGCTCGAAGCAAACAAGGTGATGGTCTTGCTGGATGCGGTTGGTGACGACAACACTATCATTGGCAACCGCACCAGCTCGACGCAACTGTATGTGGTCGGTATCTGCGCGAGCGGCACCATGCAGTCGAGTGGCAACCGAAGTCGGTACTCCACGGCCGACGTTTTCTTAGGTATCAACGGATCGGCATCGGTCAACGAGCGGGGGGTTGATAATGGTGCTTTCCAGACCATCCGAGACACCCTGAACGGCCGGCGCATTTTTTCCCTGCCCGCGATCCCTAGAGGAGGCTCCTACAACCCCGGCGACCTGATCTATCACAGTTCCCCCGCGCCCGGGGGCAACGTCGGCTGGGTCTACGTGGGAGGAAGCCAACGGGGCTGGAAGGCGTTCGGCGCGATCGCTCTCTAGGGCTCCAACCTCCGCACATAGCGCCGCTCGGCCCAGGCGCTGTTGAAGCTCATTACCCCCTCTTGCCAGCTCACCCACGGCTGCATGTCTCCCGGCGCTACCGGCTTCGGGATGCAGAACGCGAAGAGATTCTGCTGCTTCGGGAAGAGGGCCGCGAACACCTTGTAGAATGGAGCGGCGGCGGCGATGAGAGCCCGCTTGGCCCCAACAGCCTCGAACTGGGCGGTGGCCGGAGCGTCGTGCCCGTAGTGGTACTCGAAGCGATGCCGCGCGTGGGGAGCGTAGGACTTGATGGTCTTCTCGACCTCCCGCTCGGTCCACCGGAAGATGAAGTTGGGAATGGCCGTGTTCCTCACACCGCCATAGCGGCTGTCGTTCTGCAGCACGGCCGTCTGTTCGTACAACTGGGTCAGTTGGAAGCGCTCGAACAGCCGCATGAGGGCGCTGTCGCGCGCCTCGAGACCGAGCGCACCCCGGCGCGCCACCCGGTACATCTCCAGCAGTGCGCGGTGGGGCGAGTGGCAGTGATGCAGGACGGCGTGCGCCACCACATAATCGAAGCTGCCCGCCTCGAAGGTGAGCGCTTCGGCGTCCTGAAAGCTCCATTGGTAGGGAGCGAACGATGCGGCGGTGGCCCGAGGATCGAGATTGCAGAACACCACGTTCTGGAAATGGAGCTTCTCGAATACCTCCTTGTCCCGCAGCCCGCCGCCCACGACCAGTACCGAGGCCGATCGGTCCGGCATGAAGGCCGACACCACCTTCTCGTAGAACCCCAGGCGAGCATCGGGCAGCCGATCTCGCTCACCGCCGCCGGACGCCCGGCTCGCACTCTCGGGCGCCATGGTCACCGAGGCGCTCAGACCTGGGCGGCCGGGAGGAGACGCAACCGGCGGGCGCGCCGCACCAGCCCCAGCGCCCGAGTGAGGGTAGCCGAGGAATTGGGGAACTCGCGGTAACTGCGTGCCGGCAGCGCCATGATGGCGGCGAACTCGTCGGGAGTCAGCGCCAGCTTCTTGATCACGTACTCGCGATCCGAGCGCTGCAGCTCCCCCGCGTAGCGGTCGCACAGCATCTCGGCCAGTGCCTCCTCCCGGGTCATCTGGCCGGAGCAGATCAAAGTGGAAAGATGCGCCTTGCGTTTGTCTATGCCGAACTTGGCCGGCAGGATGTACCCCTGGAAGAACCGGGTGTAGATGGACTCGTAGTGCTTTCCTCCGTAGTACTTCCAGCCCAGCTTCTCCTCCAGCACGCGCATCACGTCACCTTTGACATAGGGCACGTAGTTCAGCGGGCGCACCGTCCGGATCTTCCTGACCGACTTGTAGTAGAAGAGCCGGGCCAGGCTGTAGTGGGGAAAGCCGGCCAACCGGGCGCTGCCGAACTGCCGGTGCACCGCGCTGATGTACTTCCAGTCCCACACGCCGTAGGTCCAGGAGACCGGGAGAATTCCTTCGGTCACCACGTTGTCGCCGCTGATGATGTAAGCAATGCCCCGCTCGGCCGCCACCCGGTTGACCGTGGCGCTGATGGCGTGGTCGGTCGGGATCTCGGCGTCAGGCACCGACGCCCGGAGAAAGGACAACTGGAGGTCGCGGAACTCTTCCCAGTCGAGCACTTCGGTGTAGAGGTCTATACCCAGGGTGTTCAGCACCTTCTCGATGTTGCTGACCGCCAGCTCCGAGTTCCAGCCGTTGTCGAGGTGCACGGCCAGCGGACGCAGCCCGAGCGACTTGGCGATGTAGGCCAGGTACGTGCTGTCCACTCCTCCGCTCACCCCCATGACACAGTCGTACGGCTTGCCCCGGCCGCTGGCCCTGATCGCCGCGACCATAGCCTCGAGCTGCCGCCGGCCCTCCTCACCCCCGTGAACCAGCCGGGCAGCGGTTTCGGCATAGCCGTGGCAGTGACTGCAGACTCCCTCGGGGTCGAACCGGATCCCGGGATCGCTGGTATCCATGATGCACCGGACGCAAACCCGGTAAGGACCGGGCCCTCGGTGGGATCCGGCGGGCGATGGAAGCTCCTGCATTACATGGTCGGCCACTCTATGACTCCAGTATTGCGGGCGGCGGCGAGCTCGCTTCCCCGCACTCAGGAGGATTCCCCGAGCAGGGAGCGCAGCCGCGCCGGCGGCGGATAGCTGATCAGGACCGCCCGGTGCGGCCCGTTGAAGACAAAGAGGCTCCCGGCCGCCGCGGCGGCTGCGCCGCCTTGGCGCACCGCCGCCGCCAGGTCCTCGACCGATCCGGCCCCTCCACATGCGACGACCGGGATGCTGACCGCCTGGCTGACCAGCCGGATGAGCTCGAGGTCGTAACCGTTCATTGTACCATCGCGATCCACCGAGTTCAACAGAATCTCACCCGCACCATGTTGTTCCATGTGCGCCGCGTGCCGCGCCGGATCAAGACGGGTGGGGTTTCGGCCCCCACCGGTACTCACCCGGTAGCGTCCCCAGATGTCGCGCTTTACATCCATCGAGACGATCACGCTCGAGCTGCCGACCAGGTCCGCGGCGGCGCGAACGAACTCGGGATGCTCCACGGCGTGAGTGTTGATGGCAATCTTCTCGACTCCCAGGCTGCACAGCCGCGACACGTCCTCCAGCGTGCTGATCCCTCCACCGTAGCAGAGGGGCATGAAGCACTCGCTCGCGATGTCGGCGATCAGCTCGAACTGGGGGCGCTGCCGCTCTGGAGTGGCCAGAATGTCGAGGAGCACCAGCTCATCCACTTCCTTGTCGTTGAAGATCCGGACCACGTTGATCGGGTCGCCCAGGTACTTCGGCCGGCGGAACTTCACGGTCTTTACCAGCCCCTGCTTCGAGAGCAGCAGGCAGGGAATGACCCGGGTGACGATCACCTACCCACGCTCCGAGAAGTTGCGATATAGCTGCATGCCGAACCGGTGGCTCTTCTCCGGGTGGAACTGCACTCCCAGGATCGAGCCCTTCGCCACGACGGAGGTAAAGGCGCCGCCGTGATCGGTCTCCGCGACCACCAGAGCGGGATCGTGACAGGCCACGTAGTAGGAGTGCACGAAGTAGAAGCGCGACCCTGTTTCCAGCCCCGCCAGCGTCGGGTGCGGCCGGCAAAGTCGGACTGTGTTCCAGCCCATGTGCGGAACCTTCAGTGTCGAGGCTGGTCCGGCGTCTTCGAGCCGGAAGCGAACCGTTTCGGCGTCGAGCCAACCGAGGCCGGCGCACTGGCCCTCTTCGCTCCGCTGAGTCAGCAGCTGCATGCCCAGGCACACACCCAGCACCGGGGTCCCCTCCTCGAGCACCTTCCGGCGGAGCAGCGGGATCAGCCCGCGTTCGGCGAGGTTGGTCATCCCCCGGTCGAACGCCCCGACCCCAGGAAGAATCAGCTTGCGCGCTCCGGCGACGACCGTGGGATCGGCGGAGATGGTTGCCGCGGCGCCGACCTTGCGCAGCATATTGGCGATTGAGCCGACGTTGCCCATGCCGTAGTCCACGATGACGATCACAGCCGGACCAGCTCCCGGCGCATGTTGGCCAGAGCTCCGCGCCGAAAGTAGTACTCGCCTATCGCTTCGGACGGGCGGAGCTGGCGCCACCCTTTGGCGAGCTCCAGGAGCGTTTCGGCGTCGGGCGCGAGGTGGGCATGCCCGGCGGCAACCAGCGGCAGCACCACCTCGTGGGTAGCGAAGGGAAGCACCGCGGTCGGTACGCCGAGTGCCAGCGCATCGTAGTGACAGCTGGAGGAGATGCTCGCGTGCAGCGAGGCCTTTGCCAGGAGCGCAAAAGTCGAGACCTCGGCGGTACCCGGCAGTACCTCTACCTCGGGCTCGGCGGTAAACGCGGCGCGGTAGGCCTGGAGACTGCCGGCGTCGTAGATCGGATGGAGCTTCACCAGCAGGCGGAACCGAAGTGTGTCCCGGGCGATCTTCACGAAGCGGGAAAGCAAGTTGATGATGGCGCCGGATTCGGTGCCCTGAGTAGTGACCACGAGGATGCACTCCTCGGTGGCGGAGGGCGCGCTGCGACGCCGCTCCCGATAGGTATCCACCCGCGGGCTCCCTACGTTTCGCAGCGCTTCCCCCCAGAAGCCGTTGCCCTCGAGCGCGCGGCAGGCCTGTTCGCCATAGAGAAACAAGGCATCGGGAATCGGCATCCGGGCTCGGAAGGGAGCGGCATAGTCGGTCCATGAATAGCCGCTGTGGTGGGCGTCCATCATGCCGTGCTGAAGCTCCACCACCGGGATTTGCCGCTCCTTTGCCGCGGCCACCAGCCCATACTCGCCCGGGTCCGCGACCAGCACCACGTCAGGGATTACCCGCTCCAGGAGTTGTCCGTAGAGCCGCGCATACCAGTGGAATGCTCGAAGCCGGCGAATTACCCATCTGAGCGGAAAGGTCGCCTGGCCAAACTCAGCGGCCAAGGCCTCGGCGATGCTCTCCGCCGGGCCCAAGAGCTGGCTCGGTCCGGGGAGCCGAATCAGTGCCGAAACAGCGAGCTCGATCGCGGTGGAGCTCATGTCGGGCGGCACCAGCGAGGATCGGCTGCGAGTCATGAATCCTGGGCTGTTGATTCCGACGATCTTGAATCCATCGCCCACCGCGCCAAGGAGGTCGTCGAACCAGATATCCTTGTAGCTGTCGCCTGAGCGCTCCAGCAGTCCGGAGATGTAGGTCTTGACCAGGTAGCGCGCCCGCCGGGGCCGGACCAGCCGGGGCAGATCACCGAGGGCCGGCCTCACTCGATCCCAGCGGCTGCGGGTCTTCGACCCTCCGGATGCGCCGAGCCGCAAGGCCGACTGCACCGGGAAGCGAAGGACCGGCCACAGACACCAGCCTCCTGCCTGGTACTGCAGAAGATCGTGCCGCCGTTCCAGCGCGCGGATTCGGCGGTCTATTCCCGGAAGCGACCGGTCGGGAGCCGCGTTCGGGGCTTGGATCATGTTTCTGTTGCCCAGCGGGGGAGCACTCGCGCCTTGATGAACGCGACGGTTTCCGCCACCTCGCTGCGATCAACCACGCCGAGGGCCACCAGGATCACCGGGTACAGAGCCAGGAGCCCCAGGGAGACCGCCAACTCGACCTCCAAGGTGGAGTACGTCGGAGTTCGGGCCAGCAGGAACAACGCCACGGCCACACCGCAGGTCAGTCCCAGTCGGCGGTACTCGTAGGGGAACTGGTATTGCCTCCGCGCGCTCCACCATGCCAGGAACAGCATGACTCCGTAGGCGACGGCGGTGGTCCAGGCCGCGGCCATCACTCCATAGCGTGGCACCAGCCAGAGATTCAGTCCCACGTTCACCGCCGCCGCTCCAACGGTCACCAGCGGAATACTTCCGGTGCGCTCCCGCCAGAAAAGCAGGCTGACGGGAATCAGGTACAGCCCGTTGAATACGTAGCCTGCCACCACGTATGGGGTCACCCGATACGCCTCGGAGAAGGCCGGCCCCGCAATCAGTCCCATGGCCGGCTTGACCAGCAGCGCCCAGCCGAGCCCGATAGAGCAGAGCACCAGGGCGAAGTAGGAGACCACCCGGGCCAGCTTGCCATTTCCCTCGGTTCCTTCGGTTGACAGCGTCTGAAAGAGGAATGGCACCCAGGTGTTGTTGAAGGCCGCCGTCACCAGACCCATGGCGGCACCGAGCTGGTAACCCAGCGAGTACACGCCGAGCTGCTCCATCGAGACGAAATGCGTGAGCAGCGCACGGTCCGACATCTCCAGAGCCCAGCTGGCAAAGGCGTGGGGAACCAGGGGCAGACTGTAAGCCAGTGCCGGCCCGAGCACGTCCCACCGAAGCACCGGGCGCACGTTGCGCAGGGTGATCAATGCCAGTGGCCCCGCCGCGATGCCCGCACCGATAAGTGCCCCCAGCAGGTAGCCGTGCGCTCCGAGACCATACCCCACCACCAGGACCAGGATGAAGCCGGCGGTGAGCAGGGATATCCCTACCGTCGTCGCCACGTACGCCGACGGCCGCTCATGGAGCTGGAAGAGCACCAGCGGGACCAACCCGAAGACGTTCAGGAACGCGGTCCATATCGCGAGGCGGATATACGGCTGGAAGGGGACGGCGGGGGCGATGAGGTTGGTGAGGCCGGAGCCGAACTGGTCGAGCACGAAGGCGAAGAGCGCCCCGACGGCGAGTATCGCCAGCCACAGAGTTCCGGCGCGCTCCCGGCGCTCGCCGTCCGTACCCGGCTGGTAGTAGGTCCGGGTGACCGCTCCATGCAGCCCCAGCGGAAACAGCACGCCCAGAATGGCAACGACCGACAGGCAGAGCGCTACGACCGCGTAATCGCTGGGAGAGAGGTGGCGGGTGTAGACCGGCAACAGGAGGAAGGCAAAGCCCCGGGTCAGCACGCTGCCGACTCCGTAGACCAGGGACATGCCCAGCAGCCTGCGCAGGGTGCCACCGAGCCGAGTTTTCGGCGCGGCGCTCCCCGTTTCCTGGCCTGGTGTACTGGTCATGAGAGGCTGTCGGGGGCCGGTCAGCGTTTGCGGCCGGCGATCCACATGTGAGACGAGAGCAGATTGGCCGCCAGAAAGTCCTGAAAGGCGCCTCCCACCCGTTCCCAATCTCGCAGCAGCACCTGTTCCAGAAAGGGGTGGCCGGAGAGATCGTGCAGGCCCGCGAGCGTGCGCTTGCGGACGATCTCGGCGTCGAGACGGCCCGGCGTGCGGAGCTCCACGACCTCGAAGCCGCAACGCTGGTAGAGGAGGGAAAGTGAGCTGGGATGGAAGTAGTTGAGATGCTCCGGATCCACCACCTGAGACACGGCGCCCAGAGTCACCACGTCAAAGCCGTCCACGCTGGGACAGGTCAGTGCAAGCAGCCCTCCTGGCTTGAGCAGCTTGGCGCAGGAGCGGAGGAAGTCCCGGGGACTGAAGAGATGCTCGATCACCTCGAAGCTGACGATCACGTCCGCCAGCTCCTGCTCCATCGTCACCTGTTCGATGGGCGTCTCCAGGACCTCCAGACCTCGATTGCGGCAGGCCTGCGCCATCGAAGGCGTCGGCTCGATCGCGATCACTCGGGAGAACCGTCCCGTCCGCGCAATCTCCTCGCAGAAGGTACCGTACCCTGCGCCCACCTCGACCAGGATGCCGCCGCCGACTCCCTTCTCCGAGCAGAGCTCGACCACCCGTTGGACCCGAGGCCGGGCAATCTGCTCCCGACGGGGGCCCTCAGAGGCGGGGAAGACGTGCTTTTCCCAGAAGTTGTAGTTCTCCGCCAGCCGGTAGTACTCGTCCAGCGTCTCAGGCAGTGGCCGGGGGTTGAGATAGCCGGTTCGGCAAGCGCCGCAGCGGTCGTATCGGAAGCCCCCTTTGTTCCAGAGCGGAGTCGGCTCCCGGCGCTCGCAGGCGGGGCAGGCCACCTCGACGAACCGCTCCTGTCGGGCCAGGAGCCACTGGAGGTCAATGGCGTGCAGCCGATCGCTCTCCTTCATCATGTCGTCGGGCCGGATCGCGTTCTCGGTGAGCTCTGACATCCTCGCCTCAGTCGTTGGCATGATGCTCCCCCCGGGCTCGGCGCAGCTCTTCGGGCCGGCCCACATCGAGCCAGTCTTCCTGGAGGAAATGGGCGCCGACGGGGAGTTTCTCCTCCAGGCAGCGCTCGAACAACTCGGTGATGGGATAATCCCCCCGGGAGGGCGCCAGCCCGATGGCTTCGGGCGAGAGGACGTAGATCCCGGCGTTGATCAGCATGCGCTCGGTTGGTTTCTCCCTGAGTCCGACCAGCCGGTCGCCCTCCACTACCGCGACGCCGAAGGGGACTTCGACCGTGAACGGTCGCACTCCCAGGGTGGCGGCATACCTTCCCTCGGCGTGGAAGTCGAGCAGCCGCCCGACATCACACTGGGTCACCAGGTCGCCGTTGAGCACCAGCAGCGGAATGGATGGACGCGGCTGGAGCAGGGAGATGGGCCCTCCGGTGCCCAGGGGGTCCACCTCTTTCAGGTATTCGATCTCGCAGCCGAATCGGGAGCCGTCGCCGAAGTGCTCCTCGATGACGTGGGCCAGGTAATTGACCGACAGCGTGAACCGGCGAATGCCGCAGCTCATGAGGTGCAGCACCAGTCGTTCCAGAATGGGCCGCCCCGCGACGGTGACCATGGGCTTGGGCAGGGTAGCCGTGATGGGATGCAGGCGGGTGCCCCGGCCGCCGGCAAGGAGGAGCGCCCGGTTGGGGCGCTCGGCCACCGAGATCATCTGCCGCATCGTATGCAGGCCGCAGAGCCGGGCCTCCTCGTCCAGCACCGGGATCTGGCCGATCTGGCGCGCCCGCATGATGTCGAGCACCTCGGCCCGGCCGGTATGCGGCGCGACCCATACGAAGTCCGCCCGCATCGCCTCGCGCAGCGAGCGGCTCTCCAGCCCCGCGCCGCGGAGAATAGCTCGCCGCACGTCGCCATCGGTGAGAGCGCCGATGACGCGCCGGTCCCCAGCGCAGACGAAGAGGATGGCCTCGGCGCCGGTGTCGAGCGCCCGGAGCGCATCCAGGATCGTGGCGTCGGCATCTATGAGAAGCACGGAGAGTTGCTCCCGCCGCATGCCCTCCGCGCTCATCGCGCCGGCACTCCCATTACCCGCCGTCCCGGCTCGATGTCGGCCACCACGACCGCCCCCATCCCAACCACCGCCCCGACCCCGACGCTGACGTGGTCCCGCACCGTGGCGCCCAGCCCGAGGTGGCAACCGGCTCCCAGGCGGGCGCCGCCGCCCACCACGGCGCCGGAGGCGATGTGGGCGAAGTCTCCGATCTGCACGTCGTGCTCGATCACCGCGCCCGAATTGATCACGCAGTGTGCTCCGATGCGGGCTCCGCTCTGCACCACCGCTGCCGCCATGACCACCGTGCCCTCTCCAACGCTCGCGGTGGGCGAGACCCAGGCGGTTCGGTGGACCACCCTCGCCCAACCCGCCAGTGGCGACCCGAGTCGTTGCGCCAGCACCGGGCGGAGGTCGCGATTGGAAAGCGCGCCCACCGCGATCACGCCGAGGACGCCGGGGTATCGGTTCAGCGCTGCGTCGTCCCCCAACCGGGGCAGCCCCAGCCGGTGAACTGTTTCGCCGCATGGCTCCGGATCCACGAAGCCGAGCAGCTCCATGGTCTCGGTCGAGCGCACCGCTTCCGCGACAACGCGGGCGTGCTCGCCGCCACCGATCAGGATCAGTCGGAGCGACATGGGACCCGGTGAAAGGTCTTTCGCGGCGGCCGGCGGGGGGACCAGTGCCGCAGCGCCTCCACGATCCTGGGCCCGGCCGGCCCCGCGGGATAGCCGTGGCCGCTGGTCGCCGAAGCACTGCGCCCGGTTGCGAGCGCCTGCCGCATCGCTGCCGCCACCGCTTCGGCTTGGGCGGGAACGTCCATGACGCCTCCGGTGCGAAGTCGGCCCTTCTGTCGGTCTCCCACGTTGACCGCGGGGAGTCCGGCTGCGGGCGCTTCGATAATGCCGCTGGACGAGTTACCCACCACTGCCGCGGCTTCTCTCAGCAGCGCCCAATACCTCCGCTCGCCCAGGGTGTCAACCAACGCAACCCGCCGCCGCCCTGCCGCCCAGCGCCGCCAGTGCTCCCGGATAGCGGTGCCGCCGGCGTCGGCGTTGGGAGCGGTGACGACGTACGTAGCGGTGATTTGGTCGAGCGCATCGGTCAGGGCGGTAACCTCGGCGTCGGGCAAGTCGCCCAACGTGGTCGGGTGCATGGTGACCAGCACGAGAGGCGGCTCCAGGGCAATGCCCAGACTCGCTTCCAGCGCGTCGCGGGAAGGGAGATCACCCCGATAGCGGTTGTCGAGACCGGGCGCCCCGACCACGATCACCGCGTCGGGGTCTTCACCCATCTGGATGACCAGTTCGGCGTGGGTTGGGTGGCTCACCAGGTGAAGGTGGCTGAGCTTGGTGAGGGCGTGGCGAAAAGCGTTGTCAATGGCGCCCTCGGTCTCCTCGCCACCGTGCAGATGAACGATGGGAACCCCCGCGATCGTGGCGGCCAGACCGGCGGCGAGGCTCTCGCTGCGGTCGCCCACCAGCAGCAGGGCGTCGGGCCGGTCCGCGACGAGCGCCTGACCTACAATCGCCACGGCGCGACCCGCGTCGCCCGCGGGGTCGGGCGGCTCCGCCAGGAACTCGAGGGTTCGCGCCGGCACCACGCCCTCCTGGTGCAGCAGCTCGAGAGGAGGCCCGAACCTCGGCTGCAGGTGCATCCCTCCCGCCCAGATCAGAGGATCGAGATCCGGCGTATCCCGCAGAAGCATGATCGTGCTCCGGAGGATTCCGTAGTCCTGGCGGCCGGTGGTGAGGATGGCGAGGCGACGCACCTCAGGCAAGGTGGTCCTCCGACAGGATCTCGCCGGCAGGCACCCGCCGGCGGGTGGTGCGTCCCACGAGTATGTCCAACGCTCCCGGCGGCAGTCCGCTTCCGGGGCGGAGGGCGACGAGATCGTCCGCGACCACGGTATGCCCGGCCGGCAACTCGCGTGCGGCGTGCAGGCTCCGCCGCACCAGCGTGGCATTGGCGGCCTCGGCGGGCGCCGGCACCTTTCGTCCGCTCCCGCGACACGCCTCGACGGTGCGAACCTCGGCGATCAGCGTCCGCAGCTCCGCCGGCTCGAGCGAAGCCGCATGGTCAGGCCCCGGGAGCGAGCGGTCGGTGGTGAAATGTTTCTCCAGCATGTCGGCCCCCATGCCCGCAGCCGCGAGGCTGACCGTCCCGCCCATGGTGTGATCGCTCCACCCCACCGGAACTCCGAAGGCGGACCGCATGGTGTCCATCGCCCGAAGGTTGCAGTCGGCCGGGTCGGCAGGGTAGTCGGTCACGCAGTGGAAGAGGGCGAGCGGCGGGTTTCCGTGGCGGCGGATGGTGTCCACCGCCTCGCTCACCTCCATCATGGTGCTCATCCCGGTGGACACCAGAAGCGGCAGGCGCCGGGCGGCCAATCGGGCGAGGAACGGCAGGTTGGTCAGCTCTCCCGAGGGGACCTTGAGCGCCGCCACTCCCAGCTCCACCAGATAGTCCGCGCTCGGCTCGTCGAACGGGGTGGACAGAAAGAGGAGACCGCAGTCGGCGGCGTGCCGCGCGAGACTCGCGAACTCTTGACGCGGAAGCGCCAGCCGCCGCAGCATTTCCCGCTGGGACTCGCCGCTGCCGCTGGCGGCGATCTGATAATCCGCTTTCGGGGCTCCGGCCGATACGACGAGATCGGGATCGAAAGTCTGGAATTTGACGGCGTCCGCTCCCGCGTCCGCCGCCACGTCCACCAGCCGGTGGGCCAGGGCCGGGTCGCCGTTGTGATTCACGCCCGCCTCGGCGATGACGCAGCAGCGGTGCGCCGGGCCTACGACGCGGGAGCCCAGGGAGACGGTGGGGATAGGCTGTTGCCGCAGCAGCGACTCGGCGAGGGCCAGATCGTGGGGGTGATCCACGTCCACGGCGCGCTCCTGCGGCAGGACGACGCCTTGGGTGATGCCGGGCAGGATGAACTCGCGCCGCTCCCGCAGCAGCCCCGACGCGATCAGGTAGACCGCGCCGGAAGGCCGATAGGTTGGCGCGCAGTCCTGCCGCCGGCGCGGACCACCGTCCGGCGCCGCCCACTCCAGAGACCCGTCCCCGTGGAGCCGCATAGCGATCTGGAGTGGGTGACTGGTCTCGACGACGGAGATGATCGAAGGGCGGAGCGCCGGATCGAAGCGTTGCCGGCACTCCGCGATGTCACCGGCGGTGCGGAGGGGCGAGGTCGGTTGCAGCAGCAGCACCGCATCGAACGCGCCGCCCGACGCTTCCAAACGATCCAGAAGAGCGAGCGTGCTCTCGACCACGCTGGTGGTATCGCCCGCGAGCTGGGCCGGCCGCAGAAACGGAACGGCGGCGCCCCATGCCCTTCCCTCGGCCGCGATGGCCTCGGCATCGGTGTCCACCACCACCCGCGCCCCGGGGAGCTCCGACTGGTGAATGAATGTCCGGGCGGCGAGCACCGCCCGGCCCACCAGACTGATTCCACCGACCTCCCTCAGGTTCTTGTTGACTACGCCCTTCGATCCGCCTCGCGCGGGAATGACGCAGATCAGCCTCATGCGTCCCGGGAGTCCTCGAGCGGAGATGGTCGCGTCATCGGTCGGCGGCGGGCTCATCCCAGACGCGATGCCGCAGCGTCCAGCCACCGGCGTCCCGGCGCCAGAGATGGGGCGAGCGGAAGCCGTCGGCCAGCTCCAGGAAGCTGTCGAGGGTCACGAGGGGCCGCTCGAAGCGCTGCGAGGCAACCGGGAATTCCTTTTCGGGCAGGCTCAGGTAGTCGAAGATCTCCTGCGCGAAACGCTCCGGCCACTCGCCGTCGAACCGCCGGACCAGCGCCACTCCTTCCTCGCGGGTGATGTCGCCCGAGCGGATTTCCTGCGACGCGTCGTATGTCGCCCGGCCGATGCCGAACTTCACGTACGTCGTCCAGTAGTGGAAATCGTCTATCCGGTCGTCAATGCTGTTGTACTTGCTGTAGGTCCCCGACGTGCGCTCCGGCGAGGCCTGAAAGCCGCCGTGCTCCACCGCGTAGTAGTAGCAGCTCTGCGGGTGCCAGCGGAGATAGTGCCCCAAGTAGTGGACCTGCACCCCGCGCTCCGTCAGAGCCTCAGGGTTGGCCGGGAGGTAGGGCTGAAGGTCGTTGCGGTCCAGCCCGTAATCGGCTTCCAGCTCGCGCACCGAGGTGCCGCCGAGGTGAAGGTCGGGTATGGCGCTCGCTGAGTAATACGATTGGCCGCGCAAAGCAGTCTGGGTATCGCTGAGCGGGTTGCCGTACTCGGCCTCGTTCTCTCCGTAGAAGACCAGCGGCAGATCGAAGAGCAGCGCCATCTTGGGCGCCAGCGCCTTCTGCCCGAAGATGAAGGGCTGGAAGGGATGGAACAGCTTCTCGACCGCGAGCCGGGTCAGCAGCCGGTGCACCCGGCCGTTGGGCGTGCAGAGATAGTTGTCGAACCCCGCATGCACCCAGGCCCGGTGATTTCGCCATCCCCAGTCGGTGTAGATGTGCGGCGCCCAAGTGACCGTGAGCGGATGCATGCCGTACTTGTGCTTGAGCACGTGCGCGGCGTAGAAGCTGTCTTTGCCACCGGAGCCTGGGAGCAGACAATCGTAGGCGCCGTCATGCCGCCGGTAGCGGTGGCACAGCTCGACCAGCTGGCGCTCCCGCTCGGCCCAGTCAATGCCGGTCCGCTTGCGCTCGGCAAAGCGGCAGGCGTCGCACACCCCCTCGGCGTCGAAATGGATCGTCTGCTTCTTACTCTCGCTGGTGTGCCGATACTCGACGGTGGAGTTGGGCCGCTGGTTGGATATCACGCAGCGGGCACAGAACTTCACCTGGCGAGGCAGCCCGTATTTGACCTCGAGGTGCTCGGACACGTCAGGCAGCGCCATACATCCAAACCTCGGTCATCGCAATGGAGAATGCTGCCGGCCGGCCAGCAGGCGGCTGAACTCGCGATAGATCCGCAGCCCCTGCGAGCCGCTTCGCTCGGGATGAAACTGGCAGCCGAACACGGCGCCGGCCGACACCACCGAGCAGAACTCGATGCCGCCGTAGCGACTCACCCCGACGACCGACTCGGTGTTGGCCGGGACGACGTGATAGGAGTGAACAAAATACATATACTCCCCGTCCGGGGTAGCCTCCAACGGGGTGTCCCTCCACGCCGTGGCGGAACCGGGTGGCCGCCCGACCGCGTTCCAGCCGATGTGGGGAACCTTGAGCTCCGCTCCGTCGGTTCCCCGGTCGGGAAACCGCACCACCGAGCCCGACAGGATCCCGAGCCCGGCGTGGCGGGTGAACTCGGAACCCTCCTCCATGAGCAACTGCATGCCCAGGCAGATGCCCAGGAGCGGGGTGCCGCGCCCGGCGACCGTCCTCAAGGCGTCGCTCAAGCCGTTCAGTTCCAGCGAAAGCATCGCCTCGGGCATAGACCCGACTCCCGGGAGGATGACCGCGTCCGCGGAGAGTACCTCTTCCGGCGAGGTGGTGATCGCCGCCTCGAGGCCCACATGCTGGCAGGCTCGACGGACGTTGTAGAGGTTGCCGGTCCCGTAGTCAACGATGGCCGCGCGCGGCGGGGGGAGATCAGACATGCGCGGGGAGAGGGCGGGAGGCCATCCCGCGAGCGGCGAGATGGGCTTTGAGCTCGGGCAGCTCGGCATCCTGCACCTTGGCGAACCCGGGCTGGTCGAGATGCGCCAGATTGATGTGCGGGGAAAACTCGCTCCGCTCGGCCCGAGATCGGCGGGCCACGTTGTAGTGCAGCAGCGAGGCGAGCGCGGCGGCCGCCGCTCCGGTTTCGAGCACCTGAGCCACATGCTCCACGCTCCCGGCGCCACCGCACGCGATTACCGGGACGGGGACGGCGCGGACGATGCGCGCGGTGAGCTCGAGATCGTATCCGCGCCCGGTCCCCTCGCGGTCTATGGAAGTAACCAGAAGCTCACCCGCCCCGAGCTCGACCGCCCGAACCGCCCAGCTCACGGCGTCGAGGCCGGTCTTTTCCCGGCCGTTGTCGGTATACGCTTCGTAGCCTCCATCGTTCCGGCGGATGGCTTCGATCGAGATCACGATGGTGGAAGAGCCGAAGTGGCGCGCCGCCTCGGAGATGAACTCGGGCCGCCTCACCGCCGCGGTGTTGAGGGTGACCTTGTCCGCCCCGGCCCGGAGCACCGCACGGATGTCATCGAGCGAGCGCAAGCCGCCTCCGACCGACAGTGGAATGAAGATCTCGTTGGCGGTTCGCTCCACCAGATCGAGGATGCTGTTGCGGCCGTAGAGGCTGGCCACGACGTCAACGAAGAGGAGCTCGTCGGCGCCCTGCTCGTAATAGTGGCGGGCAAAGAGCTCGGGCTTTCCCAGCACCCGCAGTCCCTCGAGGTGGACCCCCTTGACCAGGTTAGGGCCCTTCACGTCCAGTCGTGGAATGACGCGGGTGATCATGACGCGACCGCGACCCTCACCCCGCTCGGCAGGTTGATGAGACGGCGTTCGAGGCTTTCGGCCGTAGTCAGGTCCATACGCGGCGACGAGCTGTACATGGGCAGCCGGTGCATCAGTGTCCAGGTGGGTCTGGTGGCAAAGCCGGCAGCGTTGGTGCTTTCGAGGAGGTCATCGCGCCGGTGCTCGAGGTCGGCATCGAGCAGAAGAGCGTTGAGCCAGTAGTTGCTCCGCCCGAACGGCGGCTCTTCGAAAATCCGGACCCCGGGGATGTCGCGGAAGGCATCGGCGTAGCGCACGGCCAATGCTCGCTTGGCCGCGATGAAGCCGGGAAGCTGTTCCAGCTGGGCGCAACCCAGGGCCGCGTTGATGTTGGGCATCCGGTAGTTGTACCCTACCATGTCGTGCTGGAACGCCCACCGATGGGGGATTCTGGCGGTGGTGGTGAGGTGCTTGGCCAGGCCGCCCAGCGCCTCGTCGTTGGTGAGGATAGCGCCGCCGCCCCCGGTGGTCAGGGCCTTGTTGCCGTTGAAGCTGAGGGCGCTCAGGCGCCCGGTGTTGCCGGTGTGCACCCCCTTGTAATACGAGCCGATGGACTCGGCCGCGTCCTCCACCATGACCAGACCGAAGCGCTCGCACACCGCCTGGAGCTGGTCGAGGTCCACCGGGTGGCCGTAGGTGTGCATCGGCACCACGGCGCGGATCACTCGCCCGGTAACTCTGTTGCGAGGACCATCCGGCCCCGGGTCCACGATGCCGGCGAGATACTCGGCGAGCTTCTCGGGGTCCAGGCCGAGGGTCTGTTCGCCGCTGTCGGCGAAGTGGGGGATCGCGCCGCAGTAGACAATGGCGTTTACCGTCCCGACGAAGGTGAGCGCCGGCACCAGCACTTCATCCTCCCGCTCGACGCCGGCCAGCTGAAGGCAGACGTGCAGCGCCGCGGTCCCGTTGACCACCGCGACCGCCCGGCGGGCACCGGTGAAGGCGGCCAGCTCCGACTCGAACCGATCCACGAAGGGCCCGACCGAGGAGACCCAACCGGTCCGGATGCACTCGAGCAGGTAGTCCCCCTCGTTCCCCCCAAAGACAGGCTCGTGAAGCGTCTTCGCCGCAGCGCGGTCGGCGCAGGCGGAGCGAATCGCCTCGATGACCCGGAGACACAGATCGTCTCTCGTCGCGCCATCGGGGGCGAGCGGGCGGGAGGTCTCACACCGCATAGCAGTCCGGGCGGAAACGATCAGCGTTGGCCCCGACCCAGCGCGCGGTCTCAGCCAGCCCCTCCTCCAGCGAAGTCGTCGCCTGCCATCCCAGGACTTCCTTGGCACGCGCCGGATCGGACTGGAGCACCATGACCTCACTCTGAGAGGGACGCACCCGGGCCGGATCGGTCTCGATGCGCGCCTCGACCCCGCAGGCGGCACAAGCGGCCCTGAACACGTCGGCGATGGACTCGGAGCGCCCGGTACCCAGCTGGATGGTCTGTCCCTCCACTCCGGGGCAGAGCCCGGCGGCCAGGAAGCCCGCCACGGTATCGCTGACGAAGGTGAGGTCCCGCCGCGGTGCCACGCTGCCCAGGCGCACGCTGGTCCGCCCACTCAGCAGTTGGGCCAGGATCGTGGGGATCACCGCCCGGGCCGACTGCCGGGGACCGTAGGTATTGAACGGCCGAAGCACCACGACGGGCAGGTCGTAGCTGCTGAAATATGCCTCACAGAGCTTATCGGCTGCGATTTTGGTGGCGCTGTAGGGCGACTGGCCCTTGAGCGGGTGCCCCTCGGTGATCGGCAGGGTATCGGGGGTGCCGTACACTTCGCTCGTCGAGGTATGCACCAGCCGGGCACAGCGGTGGCGGCGCACCCCCTCCAGCACGTGAAGGGTACCGCGGACGTTGGTCTCCAGGAACGACTCGGGAGCGACATAGCTGTAGGGAATCGCCACCAGGGCGGCGAGGTGGAACACCACGTCCATGCCCTCACAGGCGGACTCGACATAGCGCGGATCTCGGATATCGCCGAGGCGAACGTCCACCCGCCCGGGGGCATTGGCGAGCTGGTCCAACCAGCCCAGAGAGCCCTGAGAGTTATAGAAGCAGAACGCCCGCACCTCCGCCCCCGCAGCCAGCAGAGCTTCGGTGAGATGACTTCCGATAAAGCCGTCGGCGCCGGTCACCAGGACTTTTCGTCCCCGCCAGCCGGCGCCCGTATCAGGTGGCGGCCCATCCTGGGGCATTTAATACTCCAGCGGCAGCGCCACCCGCCGCCCGTCGCGGGCTGACAGGTAGGTGGCGATGAGGATCTCCAGCGAGTGCAGCCCCTCACGCCCGTCGGTGTCGGGGAGCGCCTCGCCCTGGATGGCCCGGATCACGTTGTCGTAGTACAGCGGATGACCGAAGCCGTAGACCGAGGTCGTCTCGTAACTGGCCTGTTCCACAGTCGCGTCGTCGGGATCGGGCTCGGAAAACTCCCAGTGCTCGATCCGGTTGACCGCCACGCCGCCGACCCGCACCGTCCCCTTCTCGCCGATCAGCGTGAAGGAGCCCTCGAAGTTCTTGGGGTAGGTCAGCATGGTCACGTTCATCGAGCCCAGGGCCCCCGTCCGCCAGCGGATGCTGACCACCCCGGTGTCCTCCACCTGAATATTGCGCTCCAGCGTCGCGGTGTACGCCTGCACGCTCTCCACCGGCCCGACCAGCCAGTCGAGGAGATCCACGTAGTGGCTCGCCTGGTTCATGAAGGCCCCGCCATCGAACTCCCAGGTGCCGCGCCACTCCGCGCTGTCGTAGTAGGCTTGCGGACGGCTCCAGAACACGTTGATGTTTACCATGTAGAGCCGCCCGAAGCGCCCCTTCTCCACCGCGCGCTTGAGCAGCTGCAGCGTGGCGTTGCGCCGGTTCTGTTTGACCACGAACAAGTGAACGCCGGCCTGATCGCAGGCGTGGACCATGCGCTTGCCGTCCTGCCAGCGGGTGGCCATCGGCTTTTCGGTCATCACGTGGCGCCCAGCCGCCGCCACCTGCACCGCCTGCTCGGCATGGATGCCGCTCGGAGTCGCCACGATCACCACGTCGGCGTTGGTGCCGGCCAGCAGGCCGTCGAGCGAGCGGAACCCCGGCGCACCGGTGCGCCGCTCGGCCCGGGCGAGCGCCTCCGGGTCTATGTCGCACACCCCGACCAGCTCGGCGCGCTCGGCATGCTGCTCCAGGGCGTCGAAGTGGTTCGCCGAGATCCGTCCGCAACCCACCAGGGCAAAACGGACCTTCCGATCCCTGACGAAGGGCTTAGTGATGAACATGGATGGCCGGGGTAGGAGTCGGGGGAAAGGTAAGGGGGGAGGTCAAAAGGTCGAAGGTCGAAGGTCGAAGCTCCCGGAGAGGATCACTTCCAAGACCGGAGACTTTCGACCTAAGACTTTCGACCTTCGACCCCCACACCCCTAGCGCTCCCTCGCCCCGTTCACTATCATTGTGAATAGTTTCACAAACCTCACCTGAGGAGAATACCTATGGCGACTGCGACTCCCCCGGTGTCCCCGCATGCCACCTATCCTGACGAGGCGGTGGGGAAGCTCTTTGCTCCGCCTGAAGCCGAGGTTCCCGCCGACAAGCTGCGCCGGCTGCTGCGTGAAGCGCAGACCAAGGGCAGCTTTCTGCACACCGCCGGCGCCTACGATGCCTTTACCGCCGCGATCATGACGCGGGTCGGTTTCAAGGCGCTGTACGGAAGCGGCTGGCAGCTGGCGGCGACGAAGAGCATGTTCCCCGATATCGGGATCTACGCGTCGCACGACATGCTCAAGCTGGTTCACGAGATGTGGATGGGGATCGAAGGCGCCCGCAACACCCATTACTTCGATACCGAAGGGCGGGAGCTGCTCGAGTCGCCGCCCGCCTTCGTGGACATGGAAGCGGGCTTCGGCGGACCGACCCAGACCTTCACCCTGGCGACCGAGCTGATCCGCGCCCGCGCCGCCGGAGTGCACCTGGAGAATCAGGATCCCTCGAACCGCACCTGCGGCCACATCGTGAACGTCGGCAAGCAGAAGCGGAACAAAGTCCTGGTGCCTCGGAGAGACTGGCTCGCCAAACTGAAGGCGATCAAGGCGGCGGCTCAGGTGACCGGAACCGACGTGGTCATCATTGCCCGCACCGATTCGATTGACGGCGCGCTGCCGGGCAAGGATTCTGGCGGCGTGAAGATGGCCATCGAGGACGCGTGGGAAGCGGCCGAGCTGGGCGTGGACGTGATCTGGCCGGAGTTCAACAACACCCAGCTGGAGCAGCCGCAGGAGTTTGCCGAAGGTGTGCGGAAGCACTATCCCAACCAGATGCTGGGCTTCAACCTTTCCCCCTCGCTCTACTTTGGGAAGGACAAGAAGGCCGGCACCATGATCAGCAACCAGCAGCTCGCCGACCTGGGCTTCACCCTGCAGTTCTCCACCCTGTTCAACTTCCGCACCGCCGGGATGGCGCTGGAAAAGGGCCTGCGGAAGTTCCTCAACGACGGCCTCGACGCGCTGGCCGATCTGCAGAACGAGGAAGAGGAGATCAAGAGCGGTTCCCCGCTCACCAAGATGCACCAGAAGTTCGCCGGGATGAACCGGTGGCTGATTCTGGAGCAGGTGCTGAGCGGGGAGAAATGACGAAAAAAAATGCGGCCCTAGAGGCCGCATTTTCGTCATCCCGAACGCCAGCGAGGGATCTACTCATCCGGGGTTCGATACCCGCGGAGTAGATCCCTCGCTGGCGCTTGGGATGACAACGTTACCGAGCCGCCCGTCGCGTTACCCAGCCGCCCGTCGCGTTGCCCGGCCACCGCGGGGTTACCCCGCTGCCCGCTGCCCCACTCTCCCGTTCGCCGCCTCCGTCACCATCACTCCCTCTCGCTGCAGCCGCTCGATCTGCCAGCGGTCGAGCCGCACCGTGAGCTCGTAATCCTCTCCCCGCTCCTCCCGGCCCAGTACCTCCCCACCTCGGTACAGCGCGGCCAACCGGGCGCCGTCGGTAACCGGCAGCCGGATTCGCACCGTGGGGCGTCCCACCCGCTCCAGAGCTCGCAGCACGCTCTTGAGCTCGGTGAGCCCGCTGGTGCGCATGGTGGTGGCGGTGATGGCGCCGGGATACAGCTCTTTGACCCGCGAGGCGAACGCGGCGGGGTCCGGCACCGCATCAATTTTGTTGAACACGGGAATGAGCGGCCGGTCGGCGAGGTCGAGCTCCGCCAGCACCCGCTCCACCACGTGCATCTGGCCTTCCCAATCGGGATGACCGGAGTCAACAATGTGCAGCAGCATGTCCGCTGCGCGCGCCTCCTCCAGCGTGGCCCGGAAGCTCGCCACCAGGTGGTGGGGAAGCTTGCGGATGAAGCCGACGGTGTCGGTCATCCGCGCCCGCTGCCCCTCGCCCAGGTCCACCTCGCGGGTGAGGGTGTCGAGGGTGGCAAAGAGCCGGTCCTCGACGAAGATCTCGTGCTGCCCCGAGAGCGCGCGCAGGATGCTCGACTTGCCGGCATTGGTGTAGCCCACCAGCGCCACGCTCAGCATCGGGTCGCGCCCCGCGCGAAGGTTTTCCCGGTGGCGCTCGACGGCTTTGAGCTTGGCTTTGAGGCTCCGGATCCGCTGGCGGATGATTCGCCGGTCGGTTTCCAGCTGAGTCTCGCCCGGACCCCGCAGACCGATGCCCCCGCGGATGCGAGAGAGGTGGGTCCACATCCGGGTCAGCCGGGGCAGCAGATATTCCAACTGCGCCAGCTCTACCTGGAGCTTGGCCTCATGGCTGCGGGCTCGGGTTGAGAAGATGTCGAGGATGACTTCGGCTCGGTCCATGACCCGCACCTTGAGCTCGCGCTCGAGGTTAGCGCCCTGTACCGGGCTCAGCTCCTCGTCGAAGATCACCAGGGTGGCGCCTGATTCGGCGACGGCGGCGGCCACCTCTTCCACCTTGCCCTCGCCGATCAATGTGGCGGGATTGGGAGCCGCGATCTGTTGCGACATCCGGCCGACGACTTCGGCTCCGGCGGTGTCTACCAGCCGGGTCAGTTCTTCCAGGTGTTCCGTCATGTGCTGGGCGTCGAGTGACCCCTTGCGCGGGGCCGCCACGAGCATCACCCGCTCGATCGGATCACGAACCTGGATCAGCGTTTTACTGATGGAATGTCCTTTCTGTTGAAAGTCAGCGGCCGGTCGGAATCGGGATCACCCCACCCGACCGGGTGAGCGGCGCACGGCCCTCTCGGGTAAACGGCACCTCCTTGCGTCCCCACGGCGTCTGCAGCGTGACCTCGCCCTTCATCTTGTACGGCAGGTCGCCGTAGCCCAGCGCCGCGCGCACCGCGCCGCCGACGCCGGCCCAGCGAAAGGTCACCGGCAACGTGAGCGTGGTGGTGTCGCCCCGGTCCACCGAGAAATCGTCCTCGAACGCGATGTCACCGACGTGGGAGCCCTCGACCTCGAGCCCGACGTCGAGCCGGGTGCCGCGGAGGTCGAAATTGTTCGGGTTGTGGACGTCAACCACCAGATCCAGGGTTCCGCCGCTCACGCCCACGCCCCGGACGATCACCCGATCCAGGGCGATCTCGGGATCCTTGAAGTTGTCACCGATTCCGCTGCACCCGCCGAGCAGTACGGTTATCCCCGCCAACGCACATGTTCCCCGAACCGTCATCGCCGCCTCCAGTTTCCCTGTGGGCAAATATAACCGAGTGTACCGGGAAGACCCTCCGGCCCGTTGCAAGCCCCGGACCGCTTCGAGCGCCCTTCACGACTCGCGCTTTCCCTTCTCCTCTTCCTTTCGCTTCTCCCACCACTCCAGTCGCTCGGCCACCTTTTTCTCATACCCGAATGGACCCGGAGCGTAGAACGCGGTGCCCCGCAACTCGTCCGGGAGATACTCCTGCGGCAGGTACGCGTCGGGTGACGCATGGGCATAGCGGTACCCCGCCCCGTACCCCAGCTCCTTCATCAGCCCGGTCGGCGCGTTCCGGATGTGCAGCGGCACCGGAGCGGCGGGCGTTTCCCGCGCGGCGGACAGCGCCCCGTCGAGCGCCACCTTGGCGCTGTGCGACTTGGGCGCGGTGGCCAGGTAGATGGTCATCTCCGCCAGCGGCAGGTATCCCTCGGGCGGCCCCAGCATGTGGAAGGCGTCGCGCGCCGCCACCGCGATGAGCAGCGCGTTTGGATCGGCGAGACCGATGTCCTCCGCCGACATGGCGATCGCCCGGCGAAAGAGCGTCATCGGATCTTCGCCTCCATCCAGCATCCGGGCCATCCAGTAGAGCGCGCCCTGGGGATCGCTGCCCCGGAGCGACTTGTGATAGGCCGAGAGGAGATTGAAGTGCTCCTCGCCGGCCTTGTCGTACCGGGCAAAGCGTTTCTGCATCGCCTCACGGGCCACCTCCGTGGTGATCGCACCTCCCTCCCCCACGTGAACCGCGGCGGCCTCCAGGACGGTGAGGGCCCGGCGTGCGTCTCCGTCGGCCTCCGCGGCGATCGAGCGGAGCGCATCGGCGTCCACCACCAGCCGCATCCTGCCCAGCCCACGGTCGGCATCTTCCAGCGCCCGCCGCAGCAGCTGCTCCACGTCCTCCACCGAAAGCGGCTGAAGCACAAAGACCCGCGTCCGCGAGAGGAGCGCGCCATTGATCTCGAAGCTGGGATTCTCGGTGGTGGCGCCGATCAGGGTGAGGGTGCCGTCTTCGGACGGGGGGAGCAGGCTGTCCTGCTGGGCTTTGTTGAGCCGGTGAATCTCATCCACGAAGAGGATCGTCTGCGGGCCGCCCATCTCCAGGCGCCCTCGCGCGTCGGCGACGATCTCACGAATCCGCGGCACCCCCTCGGTGACCGCGCTGAAGGGGACGAAGACCCGCGAGGTGGTGCTGGCAACGAGGTGAGCCAGGGTGGTCTTTCCCGTTCCCGGCGGGCCCCAGAAGATCATCGAGCCGGGCACCCCGCGCTCGATCGAGTCTCTCAGCGGCTTTCCCGGCGCCAGCAGCTGCTCCTGTCCCACGAACTCATCGAGGATGCCCGGGCGCATCCGGGCGGCGAGCGGCTGGGTGTCCCTGCTCGGGGTGAAGAGGCTGCCCTCGCTTCGAGCGCTGACTCGCTTGCGTGGCATCGGTTGGAGCGGCTCCGTGGGAACAGGCGGATGCTGGAGCAGGTGGCTCCGGAGCTTTCAATGTAGCGCCGGAATTCGCGGTCCGTTACGTGATCGCGCGGCCCGGCTGTGTGGGTACCGGTGCCGGCGCCCGTCACCATATTGCCCCAGTTCCTCGAATGCCTGCCCGCTCCTGCGAGGTGCCATGCACCCGGCCCCCAGCATTTCCGGCCCCCTCGTCGCTTTCCTCCTCGCTGCCGCCGCCTGCCCGCTCGCCGCGCAGAGCCCGGCCGCCCGCCCCCATCTCGCGGCGTTCTCCGACTCGGTGCGCCGGGTTTCCAATCCTACCGCGCTGGAGCGGGGCCTCGAGGCCGTGAAAGCGGACCGTTCCGGCGGAATGTCGTGGCGGGAGAGCCGGAAGGGATGGATCGCCTATCGAATCGGCGAGCTCACCGAGGGCCGCCGCTGGCTCGATGAGGCGGTGCGTTACTTCGATGAGGCGATCTACCGCGACTCGAAGTGGGCCGATCCCTACGTCGGACTCGCCGAGACCAAGCTGCTCCTGGAGCAGCGCGGAATGGTGGTGAAGTCCTCCATGCATCATAGGGATGGCGTCTACTATGAAGATGCCGCGCTGGAGCACCTGGCGAGCGCCCTCCAGCATCAGCCGGAATATCCGGCAGCCGTCGCACTGTTGGGCCGCCTCCTGCTCGATCTCGACGCTCCCCTCTTTCCCCAGCCGCTCGCCAAGGCGATCAAGGCCTCGGCCCGCCACGACGCCAACGGGCCGGTGCCGCAGTTGCTGCTGGGGCGCTGGCTCCGAAAACAGGGACGGCTCGACCAGGCCGCCGCGGCATTTCGGCGGTACGGCGAGCTCGGCGGCGACGGAGGGTTGGCCGACCTGGAGCTGGCTCGCGTGCTGTACCTGCAGGGCCAGGGTGCCGCGGCCGTCCGCACCTATCTGGCCGGGACGGCGCGTGCCGGGACACTCGCCCGCACGGCGCTCCGGCGGGATCTCACCTGGTTCGCCACTGACGAGGAGCTCCGCCGGTTCGACTCCTTACCCCCGGACTCGGTCGGGGCCCGGGTCCGGCAGATCTGGGCGGAGCGCGACGCGGCCGCGCTGCGGCCGGCCGGCGACCGGCTTCAGGAACACCTGCGGCGCTGGTGGCAGGTGCAGGAAAAGTTCCGGCTGGTGGGACGGGGAAAGAAAGCCCGCTTCGGATGGGGCTTGAGCGGAACGCCTCAGCAGCTTGGCGGGGATGCCCTGGAGCTCGGCACCTGGGCGCTGTTTCAGCCGGGCAGCCTGCCCGAATCGGACCCGCGCGCCCTGGGAATAGACGCCCGCGGGGTGATCTACATGCGCCATGGTGAGCCGGAGGCTCGCGCCTCCTGGCACGGCACGGTGGAAGGCCAGACCCCGAGCTCCTGCTTCGCGGCCAACGAGTCGTGGAAGTACGAACTGCCGACCGGCCCGATCGTGCTGCACTTCTGCGCCAGCGAGGCGCTGGGGACCACCGCGCCGACATCGCTCGTCTCCATGCTGCCGCTGAGCGCCGACATGATCGGAGCGCGCAGCGCGCTCGACCCCAGCTTTGCGCGACTCGAGCTCGATCTTCGGGCCTACGAGCTCGCGGTGCACCTGAAAGGACGGCTTGCCAGTAACCGAAGTGGCGCAGACTTCGGTCCGGTCGCCCCGAGAATAACCCAGACCATCCCCCAGAGGGCGCAGCAGTTCGGTGAGGCCAGTCTGGCTCTCGGACTCGCCACCGATACCCACCCGCTGGACTACGAGCGCGACCTCGAGCCCACGGTGCAGGTGTACGCCGTCGGCCACCCCTCCGGCTCCGGCCGGGCCCTCGTCGTCTTCGCGCTCCCCGGCGAACGACTCCATCCGGAAACGCTGCAGGGGAGAGTGGTGTACCCCGTGCGCATGCGGGTGACGGCGGTAGATACCGCGCGCGGCCACACCCGGACACTCGACACCCTCCGCTACTTCGCCGCTCAGGACACGATCCGGAAGGGTGCCTACCTCTACGGCACGCTCGAGCTGCCCCTCACCCCGGGCAGCTACTACGTGCGCGCGCTCTTCGAGCAGCAGAAGCAGCGGGCGGCGGGGGCGGCGGGACGCCCCGAGGTGCCGGTGCCGGGAATGCCGGGCCGCCTCACGATGAGCGATCTCATCACCGGCGCGGCCGGGAGCGGTCTCAACTGGACCCATCGGGGCCGCCGCATTTCACTCAATCCACTCGACAGCTACCCGTCGGGATCGGATGTGGAGCTCTACTACGAGATCAGCGGGACCGAGCCGGACCGGCGGTATCGCACCAGCGTGGAGCTCGCCCGCACCGGTGGCGGCGCGGGCCAGGGCAAGGACCGCATCGCCCTGGGGTTTACCGACCGCGCCACCGCGAGGGAATTGCTGGTACAGCGGGCTATCGGGTTGGGCCAACTGCTGCCGGGGCGTTACCTGCTTACGGTCAGGATCGAGGAGAATGCCACCGGGCGCCAGGTCGTTCGCGAGCGTATGATCAACGTGCGCGCCGAGCGATAGCTTTGTCACCCTGACCCCGAGCGTAGCGAGGGGGAAGGGGACATAGTTCAGGTCATGCCCCCTTCGCTCCGCTCAGCGCGACAAGGAGCAGCTCCGTCAGGAAGAACCCCACCGCTCCCCCCAGGAACGCCAGCGCCGTGAGCCACCCCCGTTTGGCCTGAAACTCGGGCACCAGATTGGAGGCGGCGACGTAGAGAGTAACCCCGGCCGAGAGCGCCAGACCCTGGTG
>JACCQZ010000078.1 GCA_013813875.1 Gemmatimonadales bacterium
CTTTGTGGGTGTGCTGTTGACCACCAATCGTTCTCCGTGTCCTCTGTGCCTCTGTGGTGAAAAAAGCGCGATGCCGGAGCAATCAGCCCGGGTAGCCCGCCGCCCGGCGAATCCGCTCGATCTGCCGGACGTGATGCGCGATGTGCAGCTCCATGAAAACCAGGCTCTGCGCAGTACTGAGCCACCCCACCCTCGGGTGGCGAAGCAAGGGTCGGGAGGCTTCGCCTGGAGCGAGGCCCTCCAGCACCTCGCGCAGGGTGCCGCGAATGGCGTCCCACCGCGCGGCCAGCGCGCTCAGATCGAGCCCTCCCTCGGGCAGCACCATTCGGGTCGGCGCCTTGACCCGCGCACCGCCGTGGGATGCCACCGTCATGAGCGCCAGAGCCGCGCTCGCCCTGACCGCTTGGGCCAGACTGCGGGCCCGGGGTCGCTCGGCTGCTCTCCTGAGTGTCGCCTCCTCCACCCTGACCAGGTGCTCCACAACGTCGAGTGGGCACCAGGAATCAGGAGCGGGATGGAAGCGCAGCTGCGCCGGACTGAGGGCGGCGACCTCGAGGAGCAGGGCGGCGCGCTGCCGCTCCATCCGCTCGACCCTGCGCTGGAGGCTGACAAGCATAGGCTGGGAAGTTATCCAGGTCACGGCGCCACCGCAGCCGGTCCCTAGATTGGGAGCTTCACCCAACCTGGAGAGCCGGTGCGAATCAAGGATATCATGACCCCCGATCCCGCCTGTTGCGCCCCGGAGTCCACGGCGCGCGAGGCGGCTGAGTTGATGCTGGACAACGATTGTGGTGCCATCCCGGTGGTCGAGAACCTGGAAAATCGCCGGCTGGTCGGCATGGTCACCGACCGCGACCTCGCCATCCGCGGGCTGGCCGAGGGAAAAGGGCCCGACACCAGGATCCGCGAGCTGATGACGGAGCAGCCCACCACCGCGCTGGCCGACGACGAGGTGGACGTGGTACGCGAGGTCATGATTCAACAGCAGGTTCGGCGCATCCCGGTGATCAACGGGGACGGCGTCTGCATCGGGATCGTGGCCCAGGCCGACATCGCTCTGGAAGATGGAGCGGCGAGCGACCGCGAGGTGGGACGCATTGTCGAGGCGATCTCGGAGCCGAATCCGAGCGAGTGACCGCCTCAGCTCATGGCGCCGCCCGGGGCAGCACGGCAAAGCCTAGTCCGGCGCTCCATGCCGGCTGGGTCTCACCTCCGATGCGATAGAAGTGTCGGAGGAGGTCGAACCGGAAGGCCAGGCGGCGATCCGCTCTCACCAGCCCGCCGATGCCGGCATACACCCCCGGAACCAGGAGAGCCCCACCGCCGAGTCCGAGGATTCCGCTCGCCCCAGCCTTGAGGAGAAGGCGCGCCGGCCCCAGATCAATGCTGTAGGCCGCGCCGGCGGTGGGGGCAAGAACCAGCGTTCCGTAGGCAAGGGCAGTGGGGAACAGCGACACGGCCACGTCCGTGCCGGCTGCCCCCCGCCGGAGAGACGTAATCCGCAGGGTCACCGCGGTCGCCTCCCCACCGCCTATCCGAAACTGATCCACCGAGCCCCCTCTCACTGTCCCATCGCCGAGTGACCCCGAGTGCGCCACTTGGGCGCCGCCGGCTGCCGGCCCGAGCCAGCCCAACAGGATGAGAGCCGCCAACAGCAACGCTGAGCGCATACCGCCTCCGATCGGGGGGAATCCAACCTGCCCCCCAGCCGTAGCCTGGGCGTACGTACCGGCGTGACCTGAGCCGCTCGGACAGGTCGCGGGCCGCGCGCCGCGGGTTAGCTTGGACTCCATGATCCAGTTCCACACCCTGGGCGTGCTCGACCTGCGGACGGCCGACGGCCGGGAGCTGCGGTCCGTTCTGCAGCAGCCCAAGCGCGTCGGAGTGCTGGCGTACCTCGCTGTCGCCTCTCCCCGCCGTTACCACCGGCGCGACTCCCTGCTCGCCCTCTTCTGGCCGGAGCTGGATCAGGAGCACGCCCGGGCCGCGCTGCGCCGGGCGCTTTATTTTCTGCGCACTGAGCTGGGCTCGGCCGCGATCGGGGGGCGGGGAGATGAGGAGGTCGGCGTGGCCGGCGAGGCGCTCTGGTGCGATGCCGTCGCATTCGACGAGGCGATCGGCGCCGGCAATGCGGATGCGGCGCTGGGTCTCTACCGGGGAACCCTGCTGGACGGGCTGCACGTGGCCGGGGCCTCGTCGGAGTTTCAAGACTAGCTGGACCGGGAGCGTACCCGGCTTCGGGGTTCTGCCGCGGGGGCGGCAACTTCGCTGGCAGGCACGGCGGAGTTCGAAGGGCGGTTGGACGAGGCGGCCGGTCGGGCGCGGAGAGCCCTGGAGCTGGAGCCGACCGACGAGAGCTCGCTCCAGCGGCTCCTCTCCCTGCTCGACCGATCCGGCGACCGCTCGGCCGCGATTCGCGCCTACGACGAGTTCGCCCGGCGGCTGGCGCAGGACCTCGAGCTCGAGCCGTCGGCGGAGACCCGCCGTGTGATCGAGAGCCTGCGAAGCCGCCCTCACCCATCGTCTGCCGCTGCCTCGCCGACCGCCATGGCGATATCCCACGGGACCATCGCGGTGCTGCCGTTCACGATGCGGGGAGGTGCGTCTTTCGCCTATCTCGGTGAGGGGATGGTGGACCTCCTGGCCACTCGGCTCGATGGCGCCGGTGAGATCCGGACGGTGGACCCGCGAGCGCTGCTGCACGCCCTCCGGCGCGGCGGACCTTTGGCCGCCGAATCGCTCGGACCCGAGGATGGGCGCAACCTGGCCGCGCGGTTCGGAGCGGGCCGGTATCTCCTGGGGAGCATCCTCGAAGCCGGCGGGCGGCTCCAGGTATCGGCGTCGCTCTACTCGTTGGGTGGAGACGTCGTGGCCAGCGTGCAGGCTTCGGCCGCCGGCGAGGCAGGCGTCTTCGAGCTGGTGGACGAGCTTGCCCGGCAGCTGCTGGGAGCGCAGCGGGTGGGTTCGGGAACCCGGATCACCCATCTGGCCGGGCTCACCACCGGCTCGCTCGACGCGCTCAAGGCGTACCTCAGAGGCGAGCGCGAGCTTCGCGCCGGGCGCTACTTCGACGCGATGGACGAGTTTCAGGCCGCGGTGGAAGCGGATGCGTCGTTCGCCCTGGCATACTACCGTCTGGCTGCCGCGGCCGCCGGGTGCGCACTGGTCGAGGTGGCCCGCGAGGTGTCGGATCAGGGCTTCGATCACCGAACTCGTCTCGCGCCCCACGATCAGCTCCTCTTCAGCGCCCAGCGCGCCTGGTTGCACGGCGCGGTGACCGAGGCGGAATCGCTTTATGGCACGATCACCGGGACCCATCCCGACGACGTCGAAGCATGGTTCCACCTCGGCGACCTGCTGTTTCACTCCAATCCGCTTCGCGGCCGCTCAGCGGCGGAGGCACGGGAGCCGTTTGAGCGGGTGATCCGGTTGGAGCCCGACCACCTCGCCGCGATGGTGCACCTGGCGCGCATCGCCGCCATCGAGGGGCGCCGTGGCGACATGCTCTCCCTGATCGAGCGCATTCTGCAGGTGAGTCCGGACGGCGATCAGGCGCTGGCGATGCGGGCATTGCGCGCCTTCGCGGGAGAGAACCGGGCCGCGATGGCGGAGATCGCGCGGGAGCTGCAAGGAGCGCGGGCACTGACGGTGGCGATCGCGTTCGCCGATGTCACGCTCTATGCCGGCAACCTTGCGGGGGCCGAGATGTTGGCGCGGAGCTTCATCCAGGTGGCTCGCGCGCCGGAGCTGCGCGCACTCTGCCACATCCTCTTGGCGCACCTGGCCGGCGGCGGCGAAGACTGGGAGTCGGCTTGGCAGGAACTGGAGCGGGCCGAGGCGCTGGACCCGGCCTGGGGGCTCGAGATACGGGCGCTGTTCACTTCTCTTCCATTCGCGCCGGCGGGTGAGTCGGAAGTTCGTGGAGCGCGCCAGGCACTCGAGCGCTGGGATGCGGAAAGCGTCCCCGCCAGCAGTTCCTTGCCCTTCGCGATGCACAACGACCTGCATCCCGCCATCCGACTCTATCTGCTGGGGTCGCTCGACGTGCGCCTCGACGAGCTGGCCGTGGCGGGAGCGCGCGCCGCGGCGCTCGACCGGCTGGCATTGACGGCCGTGGCGTCGCCGTTCTTCTCGCTGGCGTCGCAGCGCTACCTGCGAGCCGAGCTGCTGCGGGAGCTGGGTCGGCCGGAGGAGGCGGCGGGGTGGTATGCGGCGATCGCGGAGCGATCGCCGTACGAGCTGGTCTATGCGCCGGCGGCGCGGCGGAGGTTGAAGGAGATCAACGCCTCCGCTACCCGTTGACTGTGCGCATCCCGGCCTCATGGTACCGCTCCCCCGCCGCGACGCCTTTGGGAGCCACCTCGTCAATCTCCTCCAGGTCCGCCGGAGTAAGATCCACTTCCAACGCGCGCACATTCTCCTCCACGTAGCGGCGCTGCTTGGTGCCGGGGATGGGGACGACATCTTCCCCCTGCGCCAGCACCCAGGCCAGCGCCAGCTGGGACGGAGTGCACTTCTTTCGGCGGGCAATCTGCTGGACCCGGTCCACCAGATCGAGGTTCTTCTGGAAGTTGTCCCCTTGAAAGCGAGGAGAGTTGCGGCGATAGTCGTCCGGCGGAAGATCGTCCAGGGACCGGAACCGGCCGGTGAGGAAGCCGCGTCCGAGCGGACTGTAGGCCACGAACCCGATCCCCAACTCTCGGCAGGTCGGCAGCACCTCGTCTTCCGGATCGCGGGTCCACAGAGAATACTCGCTCTGCAAGGCGCTGATCGGAAACTCCTGCTGGGCTCGGCGTATGGTGGACACCGCGGCCTCGGAGAGACCGAGGTAGCGGACCTTTCCCGCCCGCACCAAGTCCGCCATCGCCCCCACGGTTTCCTCGATCGGGACGGTACGGTCCACCCGGTGCTGGTAGTAGAGATCTATATGGTCTATGCCGAGCCGCTGGAGCGACCCGTCGCAAGCCCGGCGGACGTACTCCGGGCGGCCGTTGACGCCGAGATAGCTGCCGTCCTCACCCCGCTCGTTGCCGAACTTGGTGGCGACGATCACCTCTTCGCGCCGCCCCTTGATCGCCTGGCCCACCAGACGCTCGTTGGTGAAGGGCCCGTACATATCGGCGGTATCCAGGAAATCAACGCCCAACTCGAGCGCCCGGTGTATGGTGGCGATGGACTCGGTGTCATCTCGTCCGGCGTAAAACTCCGACATCCCCATGCACCCGAGGCCGAGGGCTGACACAGCCAGCCCTTCGCGGCCCAGCGTGCGCTTCTCTATTTCGGCCATGATGGACTCCTTGGTTGGCCGTGGTGTGCGCATCCCAGAATGACAGCTAGCGCCGGAGGCGGCTAATTTCAAGCTGCTTCCGACATCAGCCGACACCGCGGGCGAGGCAACATCATGGCGAGCGAGCGAGAGTTCCACCGAATCTGCGTCTTCTGCGGCACCAATCCCGGCTCCCGCCCGGAATACGGCGCCGCAGCCCGGCAGCTGGGCGAGCTGCTGGCCACCGAGGGGATCGAGCTGGTGTACGGCGGCGCCAGCGTGGGGATCATGGGCGAGCTGGCCGATTCGGTCCACGAGCACGGGGGGCACGTGACCGGGATCATTCCCCAGCAGCTGATGAAGAAGGAGGAGGCGCACACCGGGATTCCCGATCTCATCGTCGTGGCTTCGATGCACCAACGGAAGTCGCAGATGGCGGATATGTCGGACGGGTTCATCGCCCTCCCCGGCGGCATCGGCACCCTGGAAGGGTTCTTCGAGATCCTCACCTGGGGGCAGCTCGGGATTCACTCCAAGCCGTCCGGTGTGCTGAACGTGGCCGGGTACTTCGATTCGCTCACCGGTTTTCTCGACCATGCGGTGCGCGAGGGCTTCCTCACCGAGGAGCACAGAGACGGTATCATGATCGAGCAGGACGCCCGCCGTTTGCTGGAGCGGATGCGGGCCTACGCGCCGGCGGAGGGAGAGCGCTTCATGGGGAGGACCAACCGGTAGCTCCTTGACCTTCTCTACTGCTCCGGCGAGAGCGGCGCGGGATCTCCGGTGGCGTGCTCGGAGGGGCGCACCCGTTCGCCGAATTCCTCCACATACTCCCGGGTGAACTCGGCGCCGAGCAGTACCACCTGCGCCGAGTAATACACCCACACCAGCAGCACCACCACCGAGCCCGCAGCGCCATAGGTCGAGGCCACGCCGCTGGTGCCGAGATAGAGGCCGATCAACTGCTTTCCAACGGTGAAGAAGCCGGCCGTCACCAGTCCGCCCACCCAGACGTGACGCCATTGGAGCTCCACATCGGGGAGGATCTTGTAGATCATCGCAAAGAGCAGGGTGATCACGCCCAGTGAGACCAGGACGTTGAGGCCCTCCCACATGATGGTGAAACCGGGAAAGGCGCTACCCAGGTACTTGTTGAGCGCGGCGAGCCCGGCGCTCACCACCAGCGACACCAGCAGCAGGAAGCCAACGCCGATCACCAGGCCGAACGAGACGAAGCGCTGGACCAGCATTGCCCGTGCGGCACGAAGCGGAGGGTCTTCCCGCGGTTTCACCCGCCAGATCGCGTTGAGCGCGGTCTGCAGCTCCAGGAACGCTCCGGTCGCGCCGATAAAAAAGGTGAGCAGGCCTACCACCGTGGCGGTGACGCTGGAGGAGGGCTGGGAGGCGCCCTCCAGCATGGCCTGCACCGCGCGCGCACCCTCGGTACCCACCAACCCGCGCACCTGTCCCACGATCTCGCCCCGCACCGCCTCGGGGCCGAAAAAGAACCCGGCGATCGCGATGGCGACGATGAG
>JACCQZ010000083.1 GCA_013813875.1 Gemmatimonadales bacterium
ACTGCGCGGGAATCAGCCGGTCCCTCGAGCGATTCCTGGAATCCAAGGCCATGGTCGGACCTCGCTACGTGCTGGAGGTCTCCTCGCCCGGGCTCGAGCGGCCGATTCGGTGGCCCGAGCACTGGCGCCGTTTTGTTGGCCACCGAGCTCAGGTGCGGGCTCGAGCGCTCGGCGGACGCCGCCAGGTGGAGATCGTGGCGCTGCCCGACGACGAGCACGTGACGCTGCGGCGCGACGATGGGTCCGAGGTGACGCTGCCCTTGAACGCGATCACCGACGCCACGCTGACGGTAGACTGGAACGCGCTCGGCAAACGGGCGTAGGTCCCGCGAGTCATCTTTAGGGGACATCTCAATGGCAGGATCGACTGAAATGTTGGCCGCGTTCCGCGAGCTGACGACCGCAAAACAACTCGAGCGCTCCGACCTGCTGGAACTGCTGCGCGACGGCATCCAGGCGGCGCTGGTCCGGAAGTTTGGTCCCAACGTCAAGTTCGAGCTGAGCGTGGACGAGTTGCAGGGCACCATCAAGGTGGTACGGTTGCGCCAGGTGGTGGAGACGGTCGAAGACCCCAGCTGGCAGATCGCTCTGGAGGAGGCCCAGTACGAGGATCCCGAATTCCAGCCGGGCGACATGCTCGAGGAAGAGGTGCCCTTCGTGGAGTTCGGCCGGCTGGCGGTCCAGGCGGCCAAGCAGCGGATCATTCAGCGGGTGCGGGAAGGGGAGCGGACCCGGATTCGGGAGGAGTTCGCCTCCAAGGTCGGCGATCTCCTCTCCGGCGAGGTGCAGCAGATCGAGCGGGGCAAGCTGGTGATCATGCTGAACAAGTTCCGCGAGGCCGAGGCCATCATCCCCTATCGGGAGCAGAACCACCGCGAGCACTTCCACCAGGGAGACACCATCCGGGCGGTGCTCAAGCGGCTGGAGGAAACCCCCAAAGGCCCCCGGCTCATCCTCTCCCGGGGCGACCCGCTCTTCGTCAAGGCGCTCTTCAAGCTCGAGGTCCCCGAGATCCAGCAGCAGATCGTGGATATCCGGGCCATCGCGCGCGAGGTCGGCAGCCGCACCAAGGTCGCGGTCATCTCCCGCGACGACGCCATTGATCCGGTCGGGGCCTGCGTGGGCCTCAAGGGTTCCCGGGTTCAGGCGGTGGTGAACGAGCTGGGCGGGGAGCGGATTGACATCGTTCCCTGGTCTCCCGATCCGGAGCGCTTTGCCCGGCTGGCGCTCGCGCCGGCCCGCGTGGCCAAGGTCTTCTCCGATCCCGAGGCCAAGACCATCCAGGCGGTGGTAGACGAAGACCAGCTCTCGCTCGCCATCGGGCGCAACGGTCAGAACGTCCGGCTCGCCTCCGAGCTCACCGGCTGGAAAATTGACCTCTATTCCAGCCGCGAGTGGCTGGAGCGTGGTGGCGAGGGTCCGCTGTTCGCCCCGCTCCCGCCTGAAGAAGAGATGGCGTCTCAGGTGCCGCTCAACGAGCTGCAGGGCCTTTCGCCCGAGCTCACCGGCATCCTGGAGAGCGCCGGCTACCGGATGCTCAACGACATACTCGATCTCGAGCGCGAGGACATCTCCAAGGTCCCCGGTATGAGCCCCGAGGCCGCCGACCAGCTGCTGGCGTTCCTCTCGGAGCTCACCACCGATGACGACGGAAACGAGGAAGGCCGCCCCCGCGGATGAGCGGGCTCCTGGGCCTGATCGGCCTGGGGTACCGCGCACGCTCGGTGGTGGTGGGTGTGGATGCGGTACGGAAGGAATTGCAGGCGGGAAAGTGTCGGTGCGTGGTCGTGGCGGAAGACGCCAGCCCCCGCGCCGTGGACAGAGTGGTTCGGCTGGCGGTGGCCAAGGCAGTGCCGCTGCTGCCGGGCCCGAGCGCCGCTCTGATCGGGGCGCAGCTGGGAAAACCGCCGGTCATGGCGGTAGGTGTACGGGACCGCGCGTTGGCCAGCGGCATGGTGCAGCTGGCGCCCGTACGCTCCTGATGGAGGATTGAGTGGTCAAAACGAGAGTACACGATCTCGCCGCGGAGTTCGGCGTCGCGCCTGAGCAGCTTCTGAGCATGCTCAAGGAGATGAACATCTTCGTGCGCAGCCATATGTCGGCGCTGGAAAGCGACCAGGTGTCGGCGGTCCGGGTGCGTTGGGAACGAGAAAAGAGGAGAAGCGCCGAAGAGCCGGCCGCCAAGAAGGGCCGCCGCAAAGCGGTCAAGGCGGAGCCTGCCCCGGTCGCGGTGGAGCTCAAGCCGGCCAAGCGGCGGCGCACGGCGGCCGAAGTGGCCCAGGTGGAAGCCCAGGCGCAAGCCGAAAAGGCGGCCGAGATGGCCGCGCTCGAGCTCGAACGGCCGATGATCCACGAAATCGAGGAGACCGCGCCGTCGCAGACGCTCGAGGAGCGCGCCCGGGCGCTGTTCAAGGACCTGCCGCCCTCACCGGTCGAGCAGGAGGAGGAGCCCGTCGCGGTAGAGGAGGCGGCCGCGCCCCGCGCCTCCGAGCCGGCCACGGTCGGCATGGGCGCTCCGGCGCAGCCCACTCGCGCGCCCTTCATTCCGCCTCGCATTCAGCGCCCACCGCAGGCGCCTCAACGCTCCGGCCCCAAGCCGGTCTTCAGCAGCAGCGCCCCCTCGGCTCCCTCTCGCCCCGGGAGCGTTCCCGCTCGGCCCAACGGACCCCCGCGTCCCGGCAACCAGGGCGCCGGTGCCGCCGCTCGCACCTTCGGCCCCGATGCAGAGAAGGGCGGTGGCCGCAAGAAGGGCAAGAAGGGCAAGCGCTCGTCGGTGGACCAGGACGCGGTGCAGGCCAACATCCTGCGGACGCTGCAGGGCATGAAGGGGCCCGCCGGCCGGAAGGGCGGCCGCCGCTCCGACGAGCCGTCGTTCCGCGAGGTGCAGGCCGGCCGGTTGGCCGAAGAGCGCGAGCGGGAAAAGACCCGCATCAGGGTCAACGAGTTCGTCTCCGTCTCCGAGCTCGCCGGCGCCATGAAGGTACCGGCCACCCAGATCGTCCAGTTCGCCTTCAAGGAGCTGGGCCTGATGGTGACCGTCAATCAGCGGCTCGATTTCGACCAGATCGAGCTGATCGCCTCCGCGTTCGGGTTCGAGGCGGTGCGGGAGGACGAGTACGCCGCCCAGCTCGAGGCCAACCAGGTCGAGGACACCGCGGAGCAACTGGTGCCGCGGCCCCCGGTGGTCACCATCATGGGCCACGTGGACCACGGCAAGACCTCGCTGCTCGACTATGTCCGCAAAGCCAACGTGGTCGCGGGCGAGGCCGGTGGAATCACCCAGCACATCGGCGCCTATCACGTCACCCTGCCGAACGGCCGGGAGATCACCTTTCTGGACACCCCGGGTCACCAGGCCTTTACCGCCATGCGTGCCCGCGGCGCCCAGGTCACCGACATCGTGGTGCTGGTGGTGGCGGCCGACGACCAGGTCATGCCGCAGACGGTCGAGGCCATCAGCCACGCCCGCAACGCCGGTGTGCCGATGATCGTGGCCATCAACAAGATTGATCTTCCTTCGGCCAACGTGCCGAAGGTCAAGCAGGACCTGCTGCAGCAGAACGTGGTGCTGGAAGAGTTCGGCGGCAACGTGCTCTCCGCCGAGATCTCGGCCAAGAAGGGCATCGGGATTGACGCCCTCCTGGAGCAGATCCTGCTTCAGGCCGAAATCCTCGACCTCAGGGCCAACCCCGAGGGCAAGGGGCAGGGCACCGTGCTGGAGGCCACCCTCGATCCGGGCAAGGGACCGCTGGCCACCATTCTCATCCAGAAGGGCACCCTTCGGGTGGGCGAGAATTTCATCTGCGGCAAGTTCTCCGGTCGGGTGCGCGCGCTCTACGACGAGCGCGGCAAGACGGTCAAGGAGGCGGGCCCCTCCATTCCGGTGCAGATCCTCGGCTTCGAAGGCGTACCGGCGGCCGGCGACACCTTCTCGGTGGTTACCGACGCCGTGGAAGCCCGCGAGATCGCGCAGAAGCGGCAGCGTCTCGAGCGCGAGGCGCAGAACCGCCGCAGCGCCAAGGGTACCTCGCTGGAGGACTTCAGCCGCGCCCTCAAGGAGGGCGAGGTCTCTACGCTCCGCATCATCATCAAGGCGGACCAGGGCGGCCCGGCCGAGGCGCTGGCCGACGCGCTGGCCCAGCTCAGCACCAGCGAGGTACGGGTGGACGTGGTGCACCGCGGCGTCGGCGCTATTACCGAGAGCGACGTCCTGCTGGCCAAGGCGTCGGGCGCCATCGTGCTGGGCTTCCATGTCCGGCCCGACTCCAACGCCCGCTCTACCGCCGAGCGGGAGCAGGTGGACGTGCGCACCTACCGCATCATCTATGAGGCGGTGGAGGACGTGCGCGGCGCCCTGGAAGGACTGCTCAAGCCCGAGGAGCGGGAGACCGTGCTGGGCGAAGCCGAGGTGCTGCAGCTCTTCAAGGTCAGCAAGGTGGGCACCATCGCCGGCTGCATGGTGCGCAGCGGTACCATCCAGCGCACGGCCAAGGCGCGAGTCACCCGCGACGGCGTCACCGTCTACGGCGGCTCTCTCTCCAGCCTCAAGCGATTCAAGGACGACGTGCGCGAGGTTCGGGAAGGCCTGGAGTGCGGCATCGGGATCGAAAACTTCAACGACCTCAAGGT
>JACCQZ010000119.1 GCA_013813875.1 Gemmatimonadales bacterium
CGCATGGGTACCCGGTAAGGATCTTCATCGGTGATCCGCTGGTACATCTCGAACAGGTTGCCGTAGCGCTCGCGGATGGCGCTCTCGCCCAGCCGGTTGATGGCATCGGCAAAGTCGAGGTAGACGCCGAGCCCGCTGGGGCCGACGCCGCGCCCCTCGTCGCAGACCGCCTTGGCCGCGCGAGAGGCGATGTCCCGCGGCGCCAGGTTGCCGAAGCTGGGGTAGCGCCGCTCCAGGAAGTAGTCGCGCTCGCTCTCGGGAATCTCACCGGGCGGGCGGTTGTCGCCCTGACGCTGGGGCACCCAGACGCGGCCGTCGTTCCGGAGCGACTCGCTCATAAGAGTGAGCTTCGACTGGTACTCGCCGCTGACCGGAATGCAGGTGGGGTGGATCTGGGTGTAGCAGGGATTGCCGAACAAGGCGCCTCGCTTGTGCGCCCGCCAGATGGCGGTGGCGTTGCATCCCTTGGCGTTGGTCGAGAGATAGAAGACATTGCCGTACCCGCCGGTCCCGAGCACCACGGCATCGCCCAGGTGGCTCTCGACCTTGCCGGTCACCAGGTCCCGCACCACGATCCCACGGGCCCGGCCGTCTATGACCACCACGTCCAACATCTCGGCCCGCGGATACATCGTCACGCCGCCGGCTGCGATCTCTTTTTCCAGCGCCTGATAAGCTCCCAGCAGCAGTTGCTGGCCGGTCTGTCCCCGCGCGTAGAAGGTGCGAGACACCTGTGCCCCGCCGAAGGAGCGATTGGCCAGCAGTCCCCCGTATTCCCGAGCGAAAGGCACGCCCTGCGCCACGCACTGATCAATGATCTCGACGCTGAGCTGCGCCAGGCGGTAGACGTTGCCCTCGCGCGCCCGGAAGTCCCCGCCCTTTACCGTATCATAGAAGAGCCGATAGATGCTGTCGCCATCGTTCCGGTAGTTCTTGGCGGCGTTGATGCCCCCCTGCGCCGCGATGCTATGGGCCCGCCGCGGCGAATCCTGGAAGCAGAAGCACTTGACGTTGTAGCCCAGCTCGCTGAGCGACGCCGCCCCTGCCGCCCCCGCCAGCCCGCTGCCGACCACGAGGACAGTGTACTTTCGCTTGTTGGCGGGGTTCACCAGCTTCATCTCGAACCGATGCTTGTCCCATTTGAGCTCGATAGGGCCGGCGGGGACGTGGGATCGGAGTTCCAGGGGACTCACCTAACCCTCCCCATCACCACCCCCAACACGATCGCCGTAAACCCCAGCCAGATGAAGAGCGCCAGGATCAGCGAGAGACGCCGGTGAAGGGGCTGGGGGGACGGGGGGCTCATGCCGAGACTGCGTCCGCTGCTCCAGAGTCCATGGTACAGGTGGAGCCCCACAAAGGCGGTCGAGACCAGGTAGAAAAGGGTCACCAAGGGCTGCCGGAAACCCGCGGCGACGTTGTGGTAGGGATTGCCCGGGATGAAATCGGGATGGACGGTGCCGGTGGTGAAGTGCAGGATGTGATAGACCAGGAAGACCAGAATCAGCGCTCCGCCCCACCGAATGGTTCGCGCGCCCAGGGTGGACACCTGGTGCTCCCGTCCGCCCGCATAGGCCACCGGTCTCGCCGCCTGCTTGCGCTGGGCCAGCTGGACCGCCGCGACGATATGCAGCACCGCGGCCACCAACAGCACCAACCTTACACCCCACAGCGCCCCGCCGGAGCCGTGCAGGAAGGTGGCGTAGGCGTTGATCCGGGCCGGGCCTTCGAAGACGAGGAGATTGGCCAGCACATGGGTTATCAGATAGCCGGCCAGGACGAGGCCGGCGGCCGCCATCACCGCCTTCTTGCCGATGGACGAGCTCCAGAAGGCCTGCAACCGGTTCATCGAAGCACACTCCTCACCCGTCCACCACTTTCTGGGTAACACGCACCGCCTCGGCCGAGGTGTGCAGCGCGGTGCGCTCGGCATCGGTCAGGGTGATCTCGACGATCCGCTCCAGCCCCCCGCGTCCCAGCTTGCAGGGCACCCCGCAGAACACGTCGCGCAGGCCGAACTCTCCCTGCAGCCACGCGGAACAGGGGAGAATGCGCTTCTTGTCCAGCGCTATGGACTCCACCATCTGCACCGCGGCGGCGCTGGGCGCGTAGTACGCCGAGCCGGTCTTGAGAAAGCCGACGATCTCCGCCCCACCGTTGCGGGCGCGATCCACGATGGCGTCGAGTCTGGGTTGGTCGAGCAGTTGGGCGACGGGGATGCCGGAGACGGTGGTGTAGGAGATCAGCGGCACCATGGTGTCACCGTGGCCGCCGAGGACCATCGCCTGGATGTCCTCTACCGATACGTCCAGCGCTTCGGCCAGGAACATCCGGTAGCGGGCGGTATCCAGCACCCCGGCCATGCCGATGACGCGCTCGCGGGGAAAGCCGGTAGCCTTCATGGCCACGTAACACATGACGTCGAGCGGATTGGAGACGACGAGGATGATGGATGCCGGCGCCACCCGGGCGATCTGTTCCGAGACCGAGCGCACGATGCCGGCATTGGTCTTGACCAGATCGTCCCGGCTCATTCCGGGCTTGCGGGCGATGCCGGCGGTCACCACGAACAATTCGGCGCCGGCCGCCTGGTCATAGGTCTGGAATCCCACCACCCGGGTGTCGAACCCCTCGATGGGACCCGACTGCCATTGGTCGAGCGCTTTTCCCTGGGGAACCCCTTCGACGACGTCTATCATGACCACGGTGCGGGCAAGGTTCTTCTCGGCGATGCGCTGCGCCGCCGTTGCCCCGACGTTGCCTGCCCCGACCACCGCGATTTTCCCCAGCATTGAGGGATGCTCTCCCGCTTCAGGTTGGCTCCGCCTCAGCCTTCAGGCCGCCGCAATCTATCGGGCTACGTTCCGGCGGCAAACCCCGCCGGCGCCGGGGCGGACACCGACGTTTGCCGCAACGCTTCGTACAATACCACTCCCACTGCGGTGGCCAGATTCAGGCTGCGGACCGGGCCCGACATCGGAATCTTGAAGCAACGCTCCGGGTGCTTCTCCAGAATCCGCAGCGGCATTCCCTCGGTCTCGCTGCCGAAGACGAGGCAGCTGTTCTGCCGGTAAGGGGCGTTCCAGAAGTTGTGCTCGGCCTTGGCGGAAAAGTAGAGGCACCGGTCCCGGTTCATGGCATCGCGAAAGGCGAACCAGTCGGGGTGAACCCACAGATCCACCTCGCTCCAGTAATCCAGCCCGGCGCGGCGAAGCTCGCTGTCGGCGAGGGAGAAGCCGAGCGGCTCGATCAGATGTAGTGAAGTGTCGGTGGCCGCGCAGAGCCGGGCGATGTTGCCGGTGTTGGGAGGAATCTGCGGCTGGATGAGCGCGATCTGGAGCGTCATCAGCCCCCGCGGGTATGCATCTCGCGCCGAGGGTCGGCGCGGAGGGTCTCGATCTGATGCAGCACTCCACGCTCCGCCAGCGTGGCTCGCTGCTCCGCGCCCCGGTCGGTGCGAGCCTTCCAGCCGGCGGTAAGGCGGGCCGCGATCTCCGCATCGTCGGCGCCGATCCGCAGCAGCTCGCGAAGATCGAGTCCCTGCTCCCCGTAGAGGCAGAGGAGCCAGGTGCCGTCGGCGGTGAGCCGGGCGCGGTCGCAGGTGCGGCAGAAGGGCGCTGTGGTCGAGGCGATCACCCCGAACACCGTTCCATCGCGCAGCGCGAACCGCTCCGCGGGCGCCCAGCTTCCCTCATGGCGAGCCGTCACCGGGCCGTAGCGCCGCTCCACCGCCTGGAGAATCTGGCCTTGAGAGACGACCTGCGCCGGCGACCATCCGGTGGCCCCGCCCACGTCCATGTACTCGATGAACCGAACCTCCACGCCCTGGCGCCGCCCGAACTCCAGCAGGTCGGTGATCTCATCGTCGTTGTAACCCGCAATGACCACCGTGTTGAGCTTGACCGAGTCGAACCCCGCTCCGAGGGCTGATTCGATTCCCCGAAGGACGTCGCCGTGCCGGGCGCTGCGGGCGAATTCCAACATCCGGTCCGGCCGCAGCGTGTCCAGGCTGACCGTCACCCGTCGCAGTCCCGCCGCGCGGAGCGCCAGAGCGTGGCGCTGAAGGAGAATTCCGTTGGTGGTGAGCGCCAGATCGTGGAGCGCGGAGTTACCAGCCAGCAGGGAAACCAACGTGGGCAGGTCGTGGCGGAGCAGCGGCTCGCCGCCGGTCAGGCGCAGCTTGGTGACGCCGAGCCCGGTAAAAATCCCGGCCAGGCGACCGATCTCCTCGAAGGTGAGTATGGACTGCCGCGGCAGCCAGACGTAGTCGGCTTCGGGCATGCAGTAGCGGCATCGCATGTTGCAGCGGTCGGTGACCGAGATGCGAAGATTGCGCAGCGGCCGGCCGAGTCGGTCGGTGAGGAGGGGAGCGGAGCTCATCCTCTCGCCCATCCCCCGTGCCCGGCGCCCTCGGCGATACCGGATTCCTCGCCGCGCGTGGGATCCACCCAGGCCACCGTCCCGTCGCTGTAGAATTCCTGCTTCCAGATGGGCACCCGCCGCTTCACTTCCTCGATAGCGTACCTGCAGCCGACGAAGGCCTCGTCCCGGTGAGCCGACGCAACCGCGATGGCGACGGCCGCGTCTCCCACCTCCAGGCGGCCGATCCGGTGGCGCAGCGCCACGGCCACCGACCAGCGCGCTGCAGCCTCGGCGGCGATCCGCGCGCATTCGGCTTCGGCCATGGGGATGTAGGCCGAATACTCCAGCCGCAATACCCCTCGACCGCCGTGGTGGTTGCGCACCGTCCCCAGAAAGGTGGCGATTCCCCCATGCTCCGGCGCCGTCACCTCGGCCACCAGCTCCGCGAGATCTATCGGCAGCTCGGTCAGGAAGCTCACCTCAGCCTCCGGCGAGCGGAGGAAGAATGGCGATCTCGTCTCCACCGGAGACCGGCGTGTCGGGCCCCACGTGAGAGAGGTTGAGCGCGCAGAGCGGACGGGCGGGCAACCGTTCCCCTCCGGGCAGGGCGCGGACCTCGCGCAGCACCTGTCCCACCGTCGCGGGAGTCGGCAGCGTGAGCTCGAGGACCTCGCGTCCCAGTCTCTCCGCGTAACTGGCAAAGAGAAGTACCCGGACCGAAACGCTCGGAGTAGTTGGGGAAGACATGGGTGAAAGGTAATAGCGCCGACACCGGCGCCCGGCGGAGCTGGGGGCTCTGGCTTACAGCCCCGACATCGGCTCGGCCGCGGCCTCGCTCTCATCCGCGACCAGCGCGCGCAACTCCTTGCTGGGCTTGAATACCGGTACCGGCCGGGCGGCCACCTCCACCGGATCACCGGTGCGGGGGTTGCGCGCCATGCGGGTTTTGCGGCGGCGGATCTTGAAGGTGCCGAATCCGCGGACCTCGATGTTGTGCTGCTGTTTGAGGGCATCCTTTACCGCCTCGAGGAAGGCGTCCACCACCCGGGCGCAGTCCTTCTTCGAGATCATGGGCCCCGCGGTGCGGGCGATGGAGGCGGTTACCTGTTCGACGAGATCGGCCTTGGTCATGCGTCCCCCAGAAGGGTTACAGGCAGCGGAGCTCGGGCGGGCCTTTCCACAGGCCGATACTATGAGCTTAA
>JACCQZ010000170.1 GCA_013813875.1 Gemmatimonadales bacterium
GGCGCCCCTGCGGCCGCGGCGGGTCTCGAAGCCCTGGGAGAGCATCTGAACCACCTCGTCGAATTCGGCGCGCTGGAGCTGGCGGTAGGGATACGCTTGTCGAGCCAACCGGTACAAGTCGTCCACCTGCCAATCCTCGCATGCCGTCTCCGCCACGATCTGCTGCGACAGCACGTCCAGCGGCTTCTCCCGCATGACGATCCGGTCGAGGGTGCCGCTCTGCACGGCATGCAGCAGGGCGGTGGACTCCACCAACTCGTCGCGGGTGAGCGGAAAGAGCCGCCCCTTGGGGGTGCCGTGCACGGTGTGACCCGAACGGCCCACCCGCTGGAGAAAAGTGGAGATCCGCCGCGGAGAGCCCAGTTGGCAGACCAGGTCCACGTGCCCGATATCAATGCCCAGCTCGAGCGACGCCGTGGCCACCAGCGCCTTGAGCTTGCCGTTCTTGAGCCGCTCTTCGGCGTCAAGCCGGCTCTCCTTCGAGAGACTGCCGTGATGCGCCGTCACCAGCTCCTCGCCCACCCGCTCGGCGAGGTGCCGCGACACCCGTTCGGCCATACGCCGGGTGTTGACGAAGACGAGGGTGGTGCGGTGGGCCTGGATCAGTTCGGTGAGCCGGGCGTAGATTTCCTCCCAGGTTTCGGCGGACATCACGGCTTCGAGGGGAGATCCGGGAAGCTCCAGCGCCAGGTCGAGGGCGCGGCGGTGGCCCTGATTGACGATCGCCGGAGGGTGCCGCTCACCTTCTCTTCCTACCAGCCACTCCCCTACTTCCTCGATCGGCTCCATCGTCGCCGAGAGTCCAATCCGCTGCACCGGCTGCCGGGTGATATGCGCCAGCCGCTCGAGGCTGAGCGCTAGATGGGCGCCGCGGCGCGACTCCAGCACCGCGTGGATCTCGTCCACGATGACCGTCCGCACGGTGCGCAGCATCTCGCGGCTCCGCCTGGCCGTGAGCAGGAGGTAGAGCGATTCCGGCGTGGTGACGAGGATGTGAGGCGGAGTCTTGAGCATCGCCGCCCGCTCGGCGGCGGGGGTGTCGCCGGAGCGGATGGCGGCTGTGATCCTCGGTGGGGCAAATCCCATCTCCTCGGCAAGGCGGCGGATTTCCCGCCGCGGCTCGGCCAGGTTCCGGTGAATGTCCGCGCTCAGCGCCTTGAGCGGGGAGACATAGAGGATTCTGGTCTCGTCGGCGAGCGGGGCTTGTATACCCTCGCGGAAAAGCTGATCCAGCGAGTGGAGAAAGGCGGCGAGGGTCTTGCCCGATCCGGTGGGGGCGGCGATGAGCGTGTGCCGGCCCGACTGGATCGCTTCCCAGCCGAGGCGCTGAGGCGCGGTGGGGACTCCGAAACGTTGGTGGAACCAGCGGGAAACGGCGGGGTGAAACGGGGAGAGGGGCATCGGAGAAAAATAAACGCTTTGGGGCCTGAGGAGGGGCGCAGGACCAGGCTCCCCTACTTCATTACGAGCGCAGCGAGGGAACCTAGCAGGCACGCCGGATGCTTAGAGATAGGTTCCTCGTTACGCTCGGATGAAGTAGGGGGGACCGGAGCTCGTTCAGCCGGGCTGCTCACGCACGCTGCAACTCGCGATCACAGAAAATCCGCCGTATGATACGGCGGAGAACCCTCGACACCGATGGCAGGACTGTGCACTTGGACCCCCAACATATCGCCGAGCGGCTGCTGGAGGCGCGGGCCCGCACCCTCCTGCTCGTGGCCCCGCTCACAGACAACGAGCTCCGTACCCAGCATGATTCGCTGATGAGCCCCATCCTCTGGGATCTGGGGCACATCGCTCATTTTGAAGAACTGTGGCTCACCCGCAACGTCGTCGGGCCAGTGGAGTTCGTCGAGATGCCGGGGCTGTACAATCCCTTCGAGAATCCTCGAAGCAGCCGGGGAGCGCTCCCGCTTCCCGGAATTGAAGGTCTCCGAGCCGCGATGGACGACATTCGCGGACGAGTGACCGAGAGACTGGGGAGTCTCCAGCCGGCAGGCGGCAACCCTTTGCTGGAAGGTGGTTTCGTGTACAACATGGTGCTCCAGCACGAGTACCAGCACAACGAGACGATCCTGCAGACCCTGCAGCTCAAGCAGGGGCTGCCGTATGCGCCCGTACGCCGGTTCGACGTGCCCGAGCCCACCGAGCAGCTCGGAGGAAGCGTCCCTCCCGGTGGCATGGTGCGCTTTCCTGGTGGCCAAGTGGAGATCGGCACCGACGACCGCTCCGCCGCCTACGACAATGAGCGTCCTCGCCACGCCGTTGACGTGGCGCCGTTCTGGATTGACGTCAATCCGGTGACCAATGGCGACTTCCTCGAATTCATCGCTCGCCAGGGATACCAGACTCGGGAATGGTGGTCGGAGGCGGGATGGACGTGGGTCTCCCAGTCCGGTGAGCGCGCACCCAAATACTGGAGCCGGCAAGGCGAGGGCTGGTGGACGCGGACGATGGACAGAGAGGGTCCGGTGGACCCGCGGCAGCCGGTGTGCCACGTCTCCTGGTACGAGGCCGAGGCGTACGCGCGGTTCGCCGGCAAGAGACTGCCGACGGAGATCGAGTGGGAAGCTGCCGCTTCGTGGGATCC
>JACCQZ010000181.1 GCA_013813875.1 Gemmatimonadales bacterium
ATGGCCTGGTGCAGGGCGAAGCGAACGCGATCGCCCCCGGCAAGCGGATGCTCTCGGCGATGACGCCGAGCATCGTGCTCGATCCGAGTGGCCACCTGCTGCTGGTGGTGGGGACCCCGGGCGGACCGCGAATCATCACCATGGTCTATCACGTGATCTCCAACGTCATTGACCATCGGATGAAGCTGGCCGATGCGGTGGCGGCGCCGCGCATGCACCACCAGGCGCTGCCCGACAGCCTGCAGGTCGAGCTCGAGGGGTTTTCTCCCGCCACTCTCGACAGCCTGCGGGGGCGAGGCCACGGAATCACGAGCCGCGGCTACTGGGGGGATGTCGAGGCGATCATCCGGACCGAGGACGGGTGGCAGGGAGTGAGCGACCCGCGGAGAGGCGGGGGAGGAGCGGGGTATTGACGGTGGAAGAAGGCCGGACGGTCAGAGCTACATCGTCAGAGCTCTGACCTTCCGGGCCCAATCAGCATCACTCCACTGATTAGGTGTCATCCTGAGCGAAGCGAAGGATCTTCTCAGCTACGCTCGAGCCATTCCCAGGCAAGATCCTTCCCTCCGCTACGCTCAGGGTCAGGATGACATCGTCGAGCAACCCTCCAGCTCAGCTCTTGGCGCTAAACGCATCGTCGAGCCTCATGGTGACAGTGGTGCCCTGCGGCAGCACGACGTCTCGATCTTTGGTCTCGACCGCGCGCTGGGCACCGACCGCGCCGCCCAGGATGCCGCCGATGATGGCGCCTTTGCTGCTTCCCCCGAGCACTCGGCCGACCACCGCACCCGCCGCCGTGCCGCCGGCCACCTTGGCCACATCGCCCGCGTCGGTGCCGCGACCCTCGAGCTTGGTCTGCACCCCTTCGATAGAGGCATTGACCGGATAGGAGAGGCCGTTGATCGCCACCGCCGTGGGCTGGAGCGTCAGGGTGCCGGTGCTGTCGCTCTTGTTCTCCGACTCCTGAATCGCCGTCACCCGCAAGGTTACCGTCGAACCCGAAGGAATGACGACTCGGCCAGAGCGGTCTTTCACGTCGCTGGCCACCGTGGCCATCACTTCGTCACCCACCTTGTTCTTGTGCGACCGGATTTCGGCCTCGGTGGTTGCCGAGATGGAGGTGCCCGCGGCGAGCGTCCATGATGCCGGCGCTGGAGTGGCCGCAGGTGCCGGCGCCGGACGTGCCGGAGCGGGAGTGGGTTGCGGCCGCGGGCGCGGGGGAGCCGCCGGTGCAGGTGCCCGCGCCGGCTGCACTGGCGCCGCAGCCGGCTCTTCAGGAGCCGCGCGATCGTTCAACTCTGCGCTGCTGTCCACCGGGGCGAGCTGCAGGTCACGACTGAGGCTGTCCGCAGTCGCGACGTCGCGCCGCTCGTCTCCCCCGCAGGCCGCGACGGCCACGAGCGTGAGCGCCGCGAGTATCGTTCTCGACATTACTTCCTCCTTGAGTTGTGACTTGCCCGGGTTCCGCCGCTCGGTGACATTCCCACTCATCTTATGCGTGAGCTGCGGTCCCTCCTACCTTATGTCAGGCCCTATCGCCGAACCTACCTGGTCGGCCTGGTCCTGGTGGCCATCTCCAATTTCTTCACCACCCTCGGTCCCCGCTTTCTGGAAGAAGGGATTGACGCCGTCCGAATGGGCGCGCCGTTCGGCGCGGTGCAGACCGCCGCGCTGCTGCTGGTCGGGGTGGCTCTGATCGGCGGTGTAGCGCGATACGGAATGCGCCAGTTGCTCAACAGCGGCAGCCGTCGAGTGGAGACCGACCTCCGGGACCATCTCTACCAGCATCTGCAGCGGATGTCGGCCGAATTCTACGGCCGGTACCCCACCGGCGATGTGATGGCCCGCACCACCAACGATCTTCTCGCCGTCCGCATGGTGGTGGGGCCGGCGCTCATGTACTTGGTGGATACTACCATACGGGCCCTGCTCATTGCACCCGCCATGCTGGCGATCAGTCCGCGTCTTACGCTTCTGGCATTCCTCCCTCTGCTCGGCCTCCCCGTGGTCATGGTGTCGCTGGGTCAGATGGTGCATCGCAGGTCCGATGCCATCCAAGCCAAATTCAGCGATCTCACCAGCCAGGCCCACGAAAGCCTCTCCGGCGTGCGGGTGGTTCGGGCGTATCGGCAGGAAGTGGGAGAGATCGCGCAGTTCCGCGCGTTGAGCGAGGATTATCTGGCGCGCAATCTCGGGCTCGCGCGGGTGCAGGGGTTGTTCTTTCCCCTGCTGACACTCCTGGGTGGCATCAGCGCGCTCACGGTGCTCTACGCCGGTGGCCGTCTGGTGATGCTGGGCTCGGTGTCGGTCGGCGAATTCGTGGCGTTCGGAGTGTACCTGGGAATGCTGGTCTGGCCGATGATTGCGCTGGGCTGGGCCGTCAGCCTGGTTCAGCGGGGGGCGGCTTCGATGGCCCGCATCAACCAGATATTCCGCGAGCCGGCTTCGATCACCAATCCGGAGAGCTCCGCCTCGCTGCCACTGGCACAAGGGGGCCGGGCGGTGGAGCTCGACGGAGTCTGGTTTCGCTATCCGGGCGCCGCGGAGCGCGGGTGGGTGCTTCAGGACATCAGATTCAGGGTAGAGCCGGGGCGCTCGCTGGCCGTGGTGGGGCCCACCGGCTCCGGCAAGTCCACCCTGGTGGACATGATTGTCCGCGCCTATGACCCCGACAAGGGAGCGGTACGGCTGGACGGAGTGGACATCAGGCGGCTCACCCTGGAGGATCTGCGGCGGGCCGTGGGGTTCGTGCCGCAGGAGACTTTTCTCTTCGGTGAGACCCTCCGTGAGAACGTGCTGCTGGGCGCTCCCGATGACGGCCGGCTCGAGCGGGTAGCGGAAGTGTCGCAGCTGGCGGAGGCCCTGCCCGCGCTACCCGACGGTTTCGACACCGTGCTGGGTGAGCGTGGAATCAACCTGTCAGGGGGCCAGAAGCAGCGCGCCGCCATAGCCCGAGCCCTGGCCCAGGATCCGCCGGTGTTCGTGCTGGACGACGCGCTGAGCGCGGTGGACGCGCAGACGGAAGCAAAGATCCTGAGGGCCCTGCGCGGCGCGCTCCAGGGTCGGACCAGCGTCATCGTGTCGCACCGTCTGGCCGCGGTGAGGGATGCCGACTGGATCCTGGTGCTGGACGACGGAAAGATCGTGGAGCAAGGCACCCATCGGGATCTGGTCACGCTCTCCGGCCGGTACTGGGAGCTGCTTCGGCGGCAGCAGTTGGAGGAAGAGCTCGAGGAGGAGAGCGTCAGCAGTGGCCATTAGCTCAATCGTCTGCCGGTGCCGGAGCGCAGTGTTCGCCGCGGGCCTGCTGCTGGCGCCGGTGGAGAGGCCCACGGCGGCAGATCCGCCGGCGCCCGATTGGGACCGGCTGGCGCGCGGCATTCTCTCGGAGACCAACAGAGTTCGCCGAGATCCCGAAGGGTACGCTCGCCTGCTGGAGCAGATGCTTCCGCGGTTCGACGGCACCTTGCTCGACCGGCCCGGCCGCCGCGCCCTGCGCACCGAGGAGGGCGCCCGCGCGGTGCGCGAGGCGGTTCGGGCGCTGCGGGACACCCGCGCGATGGGCGGTCTGGTCTGGTCGAAAGGGATGGCGGCGGGAGCGAGAGACCACGTACGCGATCAGGGACCGACCGGGGGGATGGACATCGGGGCCGCGACGGCAGCTCGCCGGCCCAACGGGTGACCCGGTACGGCCGGTGGCATGCGGGCGTGGCCGAGAACATCGCGTTCGGGGAGAATCCGGCGCGAGAGGTGGTCATCCAGCTCTTGGTGGATGACGGGGTCCCGGATCGAGGGCACCGAAAGACGATTCTGGACCGGAGCTTCGGAGTGGCGGGGGTGGCGTGCGGGCCGCATGCGGAGTACGAGCAGATGTGCGTGATTGATTACGCGGTTCGGTACAGCGAGCGGTGAGCCGGTTGTCACCCTGACCCCTCGCTACGCTCGGGATCAGGGTGACAACCGCCTCACAGCTGCTGCTTCAGCGCTTCGGGAGTGTACTGCTCCAGCCATCCCGCCAGCCGGGTAAACTCCCCCGACATCAGCAGGAAGCCCACGAAGATCAGCAGCACACCGCTGAGGCGCATGACCCACGGCAGATACCGGCGAAACCGCTGAAACCAGTCGAGGAACGAGTCCACCGCCACCGCCGCAATCAAAAACGGCACCGCCAGCCCCGCCGAGTAGACCCCCAGCAGCAGCATCCCGCGCGATACATCCTGCGAGGTGGCGGCGAGCCCCAGGATGGCGCCGAGGACGGGACCGATGCAAGGCGTCCAACCGGCCCCGAACGCCATGCCGACCAGCGCCGAGCCGAGGTAGCCGACGGGCTTGTGCTCCAGGTGCAGCCGCCGCTCCTGGTTCAGGAAGTCGAACTTGAACACCCCGAGACAGACCAGCCCGAAGCCGATGATCAGCGCGCCGCCGATGCGCTGCAGCCAGATCTGGTAATGGTTGAGCGCGCGGCCCAGCGCGGTGGCGCTGGCGCCGAGCAGAATGAAGATGAGGGAGAAACCGGCCACGAAGAGGAGCGCGTGCAGCACCGCGGTCCGCCGGCGACCTTCCATCTCCGGCAGCGTCATGCCGGTCAGGAATCCGATGTAGCTGGGCACCAGCGGCAGCACGCAGGGCGACAGGAAGCTCAGCAGCCCAGCCGCAAACGCCACCGCCAGGCCCAGCGAGGCAGGCTCGTTCACCGCTGGACGCCCGACACGATCAGCTCCCGCTGCCGGCACTCGCGGCAGACGCCGTAGATCTCGACCCGGTGCCGCTGGTGCTGAAAGGCGTGCTCGTCGGCGATGATGGGCAGCATCCGCTCCAGCCGCTCGTTCTGGAACTCGACCACCCGGCCGCAGCGCTCGCAGATGAGGTGCTCGTGGTGGGCCTGTGCCGGGGTCGGCTCGTAGCGCTTGAAGCCCTCGCCGAAGTCATGGGCGCGCACCATCCCGCTCTCCAGCAGCACCTCGAGGGTGCGGTAGACCGTCGCCGTCCCCACCGGCTCGCCCCGGTCCAGCAGCCGGCGGCGGATCTCTTCGACCGACTGGTGCTCGTCGGAGAGGAGAACCATCTGGGCGACGAGATCGCGCTGGCGAGTGACCGGCTGATGATGTTCGCGGAGATAGCGCCGGAAGCGGTCGAGGAGCGCGGCTCCCTCGTCCCTAGCGAGGTTGGCCACTGGCGGAGAACCAGGCGTCGGGAGACACCGGTAGCGGCGGCTGCTCGTCGTCAATGCGCTTGTGGGCGTCGTGCAGCAACTGAGCCAGCGCCTCGACCGGCCCGCTGCCGACCTCCTGCACCGAGGCCTCGAACTGGCCTCGCTCCTTGCCCCTGATGGTCAGCGTGTAGCGGGCCGTATAAATCCGCCGGCGGTCGCCGTCGTGCCGGGAGAGCACCGCGGTTCCCCACTCGCGTGCATCGTGGCGCAGCGGGCTGAACACCCACACGCCGTCCACTTCGTCCGGGGGCAACAGCTCCGCCACCGACTGGGCCAGCCGGGCCCAGCCGGATTCGGGACCAGGCGCGCTCACCGGGATTCCTGCTCCCACCGCTCGGTGTAGAAACGAAGCACGTGCATGAAGTCCTGGGCGTTGGTTACCACGCCGTACGCCTGATGGGTGCCGCGGTCCTTGAGCTTGTTGACCACGAACTCGGTCTGATCCACGCAGATCGTCATCAGCGGCGCGGGAGCGCCGTCGCAGAGATAGAAGGCGGGCAGCATGTTGCCCACCGCGATGGCGTGCAGGGCGGTGGCCACGAAGATGGCCCCGGTGGCCTTGACCGTGTGCTCCCGCATGGCGTCTTGCGCCTGCAGGTTGTCGCTGTACACGCCGGGAAGCGGCCCGTCGTCGCGAATGGAGCCTGCCAGCACGAAGGGGATCTTGGACGTGACCAGCGCGTGCATAATGCCGCTCTTGAGCAGGCCGACCTCGACCGCGCGCTCGATGGTCCCGGCGGCACGCACCCGGTTGATGGCCCGCATGTGCAGGCCGTGACCGCCCTGGGTGGGCTGGCCGGTGTTGCTCATACCCAGGGTGGTGCCGAAGATGGCCGCTTCGATGTCGTGCACCGCCACCGCGTTTCCCGCCAGCACCGCCTGGACGTAGCCCTGGCGGATGAACCACTCGAAATCGGCTCGGGCACGCGAGTGCACCAGCGCCGGCCCCACCACCCACACCAGGTAGCCGCGCCGCCGCTTCTCCTCACCCAACCGGGCCGCGAGCTCCTCGTAGTTGACCGGGCGCTCGCGGCTGACCTCGGTGGACATGAAGCGGAACTCGTTGGCTCCGTACCCCCCGCCGAGAAACCCCTGGGCGTGGACCACGATTCCGTCGCTGCCATCCTCCGCCTCGCCCATGGCGATCGCTTCGCCCTGGCGCAGACGCCGCGGCTCGATGGTCTCGAGGATGCCCTTCCGCCGAACCACCACGCAGTCCATGCGCGGCCGGATCGGCGCGTGCCACCGGCCATCCACCTTGATATAGGTGGGCAGATTGGAGGTGGAGAAGAAGCCCTCGGGAAGCACCCCATCCGATGGCAGAGGCGCGAAACGCGCCTCGGGCGCACCGGCAAAGGGCGGCCCGGTGAAATCCGGCAAGGTGCTGTGAGTGGGAGGCATACGGGGGAGGAAGGTAGGGGGGCGTTGCGGGGTAAACAAGCCGAACGCAGCAGCGCCACGACTGGTTACCTTTCCCGCACTCGAGGAGACTGTCATGCGCCGAAACGCGGTACCAACTCTGCTGTTCACCCTACTCGCAACCGCCGCCCGGGCCCAGGAACCGGGGCGCGCCGACACTGCCGGACAGGACACGTCGGGGGTGACGCAGTTGCCCGAGATCAACGTCACGGTTACCCGGAGCGAGGAGCCGCTCAGTCGGGTGCCGTTCGCGGTGGGCGTGGTGGACCGGGCCGACCTCCAACGGGGGCAGCCGACCATCGGCTTGGACGAGGCGCTCAACAACCTTCCAGGAGTAGTGGTCTCCAACCGCTACAATTTTTCACTGGACCAGAGGATCTCGATTCGCGGGTTCGGCAGCCGCTCCAACTTCGGCGTGCGCGGGCTCAAGATTCTGCTCGACGGCATCCCCCAGACACTTCCCGACGGCCAGAGCCAGCTCACCAATGTGGACTTCGCCGACCTGGAGCGGGCCGAGGTGCTGCGGGGCGCCAGCTCGTCGCTCTACGGCAACGCCTCGGGTGGGGTGATCTCGTTCCACACGCAGCGGGCGGCGGCGGCTCCCTTTGCCCAGCGGATACGGCTGCAGGGCGGCAGCGGAGACCGGAGCGGAGACGCCTTCTACAAGTGGCAGAGCTGGAGCTCGGCTCGCTCCGGAGGTCTGAGCGGCACTCTGTCCATCTCCCAGTTCAAAGCCGATGGGTTCCGCCAGCACAGTGCGGCCGAGTTTCGCCAGCTCAACGCCGGAGCCCAGTACGCCTTCTCCGGCTCGACGCTCGGCAGCATCCGGCTGGGCCTGGCCGACAATCCTCGAGCCGAGAATCCCGGCGCCCTTACGCTGGCGGAATATCTCGCCAACCCCGACTCCGCCGCCGCCAACAATATCATCCGCGGCGCCGACAAGGACGCGCAGCAGCACCAGCTGGCCCTGGGTCTTCGCCACTTCGATGCGGCGGGCAACGAGTACGAGGTGAGTCTGTTCGGGTTGCTCCGCGATCTGGCCAATCCGCTGGCCGCTCCGCCGCCGACCGGGCCCGGCCCGGACATCGGCACCTACGTGGCCATAGACCGGGCCGTGGGTGGAGCCAGGGTAAGCGCTTCGCGCCGGCTGGGCGCCTCGGAGCGCTCGCCCCGGCTCACCGCGGGGGTGGACCTGCAGCGGATGCGGGATGACCGCGAGAACCTGCGGTCGGTGGCCGGGGCGCGCACCGACAGCACGCTGCTCGACCAGCGGGAGCGGATCACCGAGCTCGGACCCTTCGGGCAGGTACAGTGGACGCCCGACGAGCGCTTCCTGCTCAGCGCCGGCGCCCGCTACGACTGGGTGGAGTTCGACCTGACCGATCGGCATTTCGCCGACGGAGCGGACAACAGCGGGACCCGTTCGATGTCGGCGCTCAGCGGCAACGTCGGGGCCAGCCTCTCGCTGGACCAGCGGGTGGTTCCCTACGTGAACGTCTCCACCTCGTTCGAGACGCCGACCACGACCGAGCTGGTGAATCAGCCGGACGGCACCGGCGGCTTCAACAATCAGCTCGAGCCGCAGCGGGCGGTCAACTACGAGATTGGCGCGCGAGGGCAGCCGGCGACGGGCGTCACCTATTCGGTGGCGTTGTTTCTGGGGCGGATCACCGACGCGATCGTGCAGCAGGAGGAGGTGGGAGGCCGGGCATTCTTCCGGAACGCCGGCCGGGCCCACAACGACGGTGCCGAGGTGGGGCTGTCGGTGTCGCCGGTCGCCGGGCTCTCGCTGCACGGGGCGTACACCTACGCGCGCTACCGGTTCGCGGACTACAAGATCGTCAGCGGGGCCGAGGTGGATACGCTGGATGGGAATCGGCTGCCGGGAGTGCCCGAGCATTTCTGGCGGTTCGGGCTGCGGACGGGGCTGCCGCGCGGGTTTTACCTCGACGCGGACCATACGCTGAGCTCGTCGGTGGCGGCGGACGACGCGAATACGATCGTGGTGGACGCCTGGGGCGCGGGGGTGACGAACCTCAGAGTGGGGTGGGGTGGCGAGGTGGGAAGTCTGAACCTGGCGCCTTTTCTCGGGCTGAACAACCTGTGGGACCGAAGATATGTGGGGTCGGTGACGCTGAACGGGGTCGGCGGAAGGGTGATCGAGCCGGCGCCAAGGAGGGTGGTGTACGTGGGGGCGGAGATCGGGTATCGGACGGGGTCGTGATCCGGGGATCGGTCTCGGCTTTTGGAGGTCGGGGTCCGCGGCTCCGGCCGGGGCAGCGGTCCCGCTGATCGCGAGTTCTGACCCTGACATCCGGTGCCGCGCCCCACCTCGCGCCGCCCGGCGCGCGCCCTATCGGGCGGGCCGCTCATGCCGATCAGAGCAGCGACACCGGATCCCGATCAATCACGACCCGAGTAGCCCCCCCTCGCTGCAGCCGCCCCGCCGCGTAGCGCACGACTCTCCCCAGCGCCTCCGAAGGCCCCTTCAGCAGCACGTGCCAGCGCCAGCGGTCTTTGATCTTCGCGAGCGGACAAGGCGCCGGGCCCAGCACTCCGATCGGGAGCTCGTGCTTCCGGATGAGCGCCTGGCACCAGTCGGCCAGCTCGGCTGCACGGCGGCCCACCCCTGCTTCCGCGGGTCCCGACACCAGGAGGTTTACCAGAAAGGTCAGCGGCGGATAGACCGGCTCGGTGCGCAGCTCTTCCTCTTCCGCCAGGAACCCCTCGGTGTCGTGCCGGGCGGCCCAGATGAGGGCGTGGTGGGTGGGGTGGCGGGTCTGCACCAGCACCCGGCCGCCCTTGGGGCCCCGGCCGGTGCGCCCCGCCACCTGCGCCAGCAGCTGGAAGGTGCGCTCGGCCGAGCGGAAGTCAGGGAGGTAGAGCGCGGTGTCGGCGTCCACCACGCCGACCAGGGTGACGTTGGGAAAGTCGAGTCCCTTGGCGATCATCTGAGTGCCGATCAGCAGGTCAATCTCGCCCGATTCGACTGACCCGAGAATGCGCTGGTGCGACCACTTGGTGCTCGTCGTATCCAGGTCCATCCGCGCTATCCGCGCCTCCGGATAGCGCTCGGCCAATACGCGCTCGAGCTGCTGGGTGCCTACACCGCGCATCTGCTGCACCGGATTGGCGCAGACGCGGCAGCTGTAGGGCAGCGGCTCCTCGTGGCTGCAGTAGTGGCAGCGAAGTACGGCCGGCGACTGGTGCACGGTGAGGGAGATGCTGCATCGCGGGCACTGCCAGACTTCGCCGCAGTCGGGGCACTGGAGGAAGGCGGCGTAGCCCCGGCGGTTGAGCAGCAGCAGCGCCTGCTCTCGGCGGGCGAGTGTGGTGAGGATGGCGGCGTCGAGCGCTTCCGACCAGGCGAGAGCACCGGTGCCGGCCACCTTCGGCGCCACCCGCAGGTCTATGAGGTCTACCGGCGGCAGCGGCCGGGAGGCGACCCGCTCCGGGAGGCGCAGCAGGCGCAAGCGTTCCCGGGTCCGAACCATGGTCTCGAGCGAAGGGGTGGCGCTCCCCAGAATGAGCGCCGCTCCCTCGATCCGGGCCCGCACCGCCGCCACTTCGCGGGTGTGATATCGCGGCGACTCGCCGTTCTTGTAGCTGGCCTCGTGCTCTTCGTCCAGCACGATGATGCCGAGGTCGGCCACCGGCGCGAAGATCGCGGAACGGGCGCCAACCGCCACCCGCCGCTCGCCCCGGCGCAGCAGGCGCCAGGCATCGGCGCGCTCTCCATCGGAGAGGCTGCTGTGGAGCACGGCCACCTGTTCGCCGAAGGCGCCGCGGAAGCGGCTCACCGTCTGCGGAGTAAGCCCGATCTCGGGCACCAGGACGATGGCCCCGCGCCCCCTTGCCAGCACCCGCCGCACCGCCTCCAGGTAGACCAGCGTCTTGCCGCTGCCGGTAACGCCAAAGAGGAGCGCTCCGTCTCCCGGACCCAGGGTCTCTACAATGGAGAGAGCTTTGGCCTGGTCGGCGGTGAGGGTAGACGGCGGCGGTGAAGCGGGCGTGCCGGCAAACGGATCGCGGATCCGCTCCGCCTTCCCGATCCTTACCAGCCCCTGCTTGCGGAGCGCCCGAATCAGCGAATCGGTAAAGCCGAGCTGATCAATCACGTGACGCACCTGCGCGGTCCCACCGAGACCCTCGAGCGCCTCGTAAAGCTGGCGCTGCCGGGGCTTCCGCTTGAACAGCGCGTCCCGCTCCAGCAGCGTGGGTGAGTCGCCTGCCACGGCTATCACCCGCTCGGTGGCGACCGCGCCCTGGGTGTCCGGCGGCTCTACCCGGAGCGACACCGCACCTGCCAGCGCCAGCCGATCAACCACTTCCCAGAGCGGCCGGCCGAGCGCTCGGGCCGCCGTCGCCACCGCGGCTTCTCCACCTCGCTCCCCGAGCCACGCAATGACTTCTCCGCCAAGACCGCTTGGCGGCTGGGCACCGGGTCTGAGCGTGGCGATGACCTGGGAGGCGCCCCACATTCCGGCAGGCAGCACCGACCTGAGCGTGAGTCCAAGCGGCGCACCGTAGTAGCCGGCGATCCACTCGGCGGTAGCAAGGAGGCCGGCGGGAACGGCGGGCTCGGCGTCGGGCGTGGCGAGGATGTCTCGAGCTGCCGCGGCCGGAGCCGGCACATCGGCCGCGACGACGATGCCGATGAGCTCCCGGCGGCGCACCGGCACTACTACGCGGGCGCCCGGCGCGATCCGGTCGCCCAGCGTCTCGGGAATGCGGTAGGTGTAGGACGAAGCGAGCGGAAGCGGAAGGGCGACCTGGGCGAAGCGGCCGATCATCTCCGCCGGACGCCGAGGCCCGGACCGGTGGGCAGCGTCACCCTGCCGTTGTCTATGGCGGCTCCCACGAACGGATCGGCGTCGAGAAGCGCCGCGCCATCGAGATCCACGATGTCCACCAGCGGAGTGAAGTGGGCGGCCGCGGTGATAGCGAGCGAGCTCTCGATCATGCAGCCCACCATGACCATCATCCCATGCGCCCGCGCGATGGCGATCATCCGAAGCGCCTCCCTCAGGCTGCCGCACTTGGCCAGCTTGATGTTGATCCCATCCACTTTCCCCACCAGCGGCGGGATGTCCACCGCGGTCAGGCAGCTCTCGTCGGCGATGACCGGGATGTCCGACCTCCGAGTAATCGCGGCCAGGCCTTCCAGCTCGTTGGGCGGCAGGGGCTGCTCCAGCACCGTCACCCCGTATTCCCGGAGCACCGGCAGCATTGCGATGGTCTGCTTGACTGTCCACCCGCAGTTGGCGTCCACCCGGATTTCGCGGTCGGTCGCCTCGCGAATGGTGCGCAGGATCTCGACGTCGCGATCGGTGCCCAGCTTGATCTTGAGGATGGGATACTGCCCGGCCTCCAGCACTTTGGCGCGCATCCGCTCCGCCGTGTCCAGGCCGATGGTGAAGGTGGACTGCGGAGCTTTGGCCGGGTCGAGGCCCCAGAGCCGGTACACCGGGATCCCCAGACGTTTGCCCACCAGATCGTGCAGCGCCGCGGAGAGCGCCGAGCGGGCCGAGGGATTGTGCCGAAGGAGCAGATGCCAGCGCCGCTCCGATTCTTCGATGTCAAAGGGATCGGCCGGCATGGCGCCGGCGTACAGGTCGAGCGCCGAGAGAACGGACTCGGGCGTTTCCCCGTAGAACCGGGTCGGCGCCGCTTCTCCCCAGCCTTCGTTGCCGTCCCCGTCGCGGAGGCGCACCCACACCGTGCGGTAGTCGCTCTGGCCGCCGCGCGCGATGATGAACGGGTGTTTGGTGCGCAGCTTCAGCACCTCGGCCTCGAGCTGCAGCGGGTGGGACATGGCGGCCTCGCGCGGCGCGGTGGAGAGGTTGGAAACCGTGGGGTACATACGAACAGTGTCCCCAGTCGAGTTGTTTGTCACCCTGAACGGAGCGAAGGGGGCATAACCTAGCCCATGCCCCCCTTCACTTCGCTCAGGGTGACAGAAGTTGGGTGACGGAGTCTTGCAAACTCACGCCATTATGCGAGAGCGCCGATGTGCGCCAGCACTCCCTCCGCCAGGCGGGCCGGCACGTACCCGCCTTCGAGCAGCCCGACGATCGGGGTGCTCGCGAACCGCTCGCGCAGCCGGAGCGTCAGATCGGCGTAGTGCTCCGGCTCCAGGGTGAATCCTCCCAGCGGATCTCCCGCCATGGCATCGAAGCCGGCGGAGACGAGCACCAGACCGGGCTGCCAGTCGCTGGTGGCCGCGACGATGGCGGACCAGAGATCGCCGACGTAGAGAGCGGGAGGATGCCCCGGCCCTCGGGGCACGTTGAAGACGTTGCCTACGCCGCGCTCTTCGGCCAGGCCGGTGCCGGGGTACCAGGGATGCTGGTGCAGCGAGACGTAGCGCACGCTGGGGTCGGCCTCCACCAGGGCCTGAGTCCCGTTGCCGTGGTGGACGTCCCAATCAATGATGAGGATTCCTTCCCGCCCCGCCTTCTGCGCCTGCCGCGCGGCCACCACCACGTTGTTGACCAGACAGAAACCCATTCCCCGAGCCGCCAGCGCGTGGTGCCCCGGCGGCCGCACCGCGGCAAACGCATTGCCGCGCCCGGCATGAGCGTGCTCCACCGCGGCCAGCACCGCCCCGGTGGCGCCGATGACCGCTGCCCAGCTCGCGCCGTTGAGGATGGTGTCGAGAAAGAGCGCTCCGCCCCCGCGAGCGCTCATCGCCTGGAGACCGGCCAGGTAGGCTTCGGGATGAACCGCCAGCAGCGGGTGGCGCGGGCCGGGTGGACTCTCGATCACCTCGGCCGCGTCGCTCCGACGCAGTCGGTCAATGACCGCGCGAAGGCGCGCGGGAGTTTCGGGATGGTCGGACCCGGGATCGTGGCGGAGGCAATCCGGATGGGTGAAGACGGGGATGAGAGACGAGGGCGGCACGGGCGATTGGACTCAGCGTACCGGCCGGCGCCGCCGCGGAAGGACGATCAGCGCCCCGTTGGGGACCAGGCCGGCGTCGGCCATCGAGCGCGACTCATCGGCCAGCTCCGCGCCGCGCCATTTGAGCACATAGGCGGCAGGGTCGCGTACCACACCGGTGCCCTCGAGCGCCCGACGCTTGAGCTCCCCCAACGAGGTGCCGCTCGGAAGATCGAGACGAATCTCGTCCCAGACATCCTCCACCATCACCCGCACGGGCAGGGTGGCGCTCATGCCGCGCCTTCGATTACCACGGGGAGGGTGGAGAGGAATCGCTCCAGCGGCTGGTCGAAGAGCAGGGTGGAGCCCCGCACCCGGGTCCCGCCGGGCGCGGGCACCGCCGCGAGGGCGATCTCTTCCCCGCCCTGCCCCCGCAGCGTGAGCCAGGTGGGGCCCTCTTTTTCAGGAAAGGCCGCCTGCATCGGCACCCGCTCGGCAAAGAACTTCTTGGCGCGGCGGATCACCTCCGCGGCGTCAAGCGACGTGACCGCCTCGTACACCATGATCTGACTCAGTGGGTTGAAGACGTGGAGCGGAGCGACCGCACGGCGATTCCGGTAGGCTGCCCGGGAACCGGGATGCTGGCCACCACCTTGCGCGCGGCGAGATTGATTACTTCTACCGAACCGGGATCGGCGCCGATCGATTCGCAGGAAATATAGGCCAGCCGGCCATCGGGCGAGAAAGCCACGCCGTGCACCACCTTCTTGCCGGTGGGCACCCGGGCGATCTCCTTCAGCGACTTCGCGCCCACCAGGCTCACGCTCTGGTCTTTCTTGTTGGTTACGATCACCAGCTTGCCGTCGGGCGACGGCTCCACGTTGTAAGCACCCTTGCCAACCGGTATCTCCCTGAGCCGGGCAAAGGTTTTTGCGTCCCAGACCTGCAGGGTATTGGCCGAGTTGCACGCCACGTACAGCAGGCGGTCATCGGGAGACACGGCCACGAAGGTCGGCGCGCAGGGTTTCATGGAGGACGCCGCCGGCGCGTGACCACCGCCGGTGGGAGCCCGGCGGGTGATTCCGAAGGTGCCGATCTCGAGCTCCAGCAGCTCGTCGCTGTGCATGCAGGACACGTACACCTTGGTGCCGGCGCGATTGGCTTTGACCCCATGAGGCATGTCGCAGGCGGGAAGGTCGGTGATCTTGGTCATCGTTGGCGTGTGCACCACGGAGACGACGTTCTCTCGGGGATGGTCGCCGTGGAAATCGGAGTTGGCCACGAAGGCGAAGAGCCCGTCAGGCGTGAGCGCGATCGTGGTGGGAAAGTGTTCCACCTGCGCCCGCCCCAGCAGGGTGTCCCCCGCCGCGTCCAGCTTCCAGAGCGAGCCGTACGGGGTGCCGTGGGCGATGGTGACGTAGTAGCTCTTCTGGTCGGGAGCGACGGCGATGTTGTGGGGCCCGTCAATGTCGCTCGGCATGATCCCCACCGGCACCACCCGATCGAGCGCCAGGCCCGCGCCCTTCGGCCGAAGCCAGGTGACGATGTCACCCGACTCGCTGACTACGCCGACTCTGTAGCCCGATTCAGCGCCCTGGGCGTGGGCGCTGCCGGCAAGTAGAAGGCCCGCTGCGACGAAGTGGCGAATCATTCTGACGATCCTTTAGGCGGCACGCCGGGAAGATAATCTCTCCGCTCCTCCGCCCGCACGACCGCCTGAAACGGCTGGGATGGCCGGAAGAGGTCGAGCACTCCCGGCTTTCGCCGGAGCACCAGAACCAGCTCCCCCACCACCTCCTCCAAACCTTCTACGGTAAGAAAGGCGGGAAGGGTGGCCGCCGCCGGTACGCCGGCCAGGAAATTCCGGCCCTGAAACACAAAGGAAACCCGCGCCGGCAGCGCCCCCACCACCAGGTCGAGAAAGAGATCGTCCTCGACCTGATAGAAGTCATCACCCAGCAAATCGCCCTGGAGATAGAACGCCGGATCGAAGGATTCCCCGTCCTGCCGGGCGAAGTTCTGCTCGACGGCCCAGTCGAAGTCCTCGAGATTCGGCGCCCGAGCCCGCCACTCCAGGTGATGCCTGAGCTCGTGGGTGAGCGTCTCCCATGCCTCGGCCCGCCAGTCAAACCCCGGCTGAAGCTCCGCGAGGGCGGCAAAGGAGCCGTAGTAGAGCACGATCCGGCTCTGCACCCCTTCAACCCCCGCGGCCTCCCCCGCCGGCAGCGGAATGCACTCCCCCATCGTATAGATGTCCGCCCGCGTGGGGTGCGGCACCGCCCGAGGCGAGACCACCACCTCGGCCACTCCTTGGTAGAAGGAGCCCGGCACCTCGGCTGTGAGACGATGAATCAGGGATCGGAAGTCGGAGAGACGCATTGACTGAATGGAGGAAAGTGACAAGTGACAAGTGAGTAGTGAAAGGTTGGAGGGGTCGCTCGAGGCTGCTCCATCATCCCTACTCCTCCAGCTCTTGTCACTTGCCACTTGTCACTTGCTACTTGTCACTTGCCACTTGTCACTTGCCACCTGTCACTCTCCATCTCAGCACTGATAACCTCCCCCACCCTCTCCACCCCGACGCGCTCCTGCCTCATCGAATCCCGGTGGCGAATGGTGACCGTCTGGTTGACGGTGGTCTCGCCGTCAACGGTGAGACAGAAGGGGGTGCCGGCTTCGTCCATTCGGCGGTAGCGGCGGCCGATGGCGCCGCTGTCGTCGTAGAAGCAGGGGAAGCGCTGCTTCAGATCGTGGTAGAGGCGGGTGGCGAGCTCGGGCATGCCGTCCTTCTTTACCAGCGGGAAGACGCCGGCCTTGATCGGGGCCAGCGCCGGGTGCACGCCCAGCACGACGCGGGTTTCCCCGTCCACCTGCTCCTCCCGATACCCGTCCACCAGGAGCGTGAGGGTGACCCGGTCCGCGCCGGCGGAGGTCTCCACGATGTTGGGCAGGAAGCGCTGGTTCCCGGCCTGGTCGAAGTACTCCAGCTTCTTGCCCGAGAACTCCTGGTGCCGGCCGAGGTCGAAGTCGCCCCGGTTGTGAATGCCCTCGATTTCCTGCCAGCCGAAGGGAAACTGGTACTGGATGTCGTAGGCCGCGCGGGCGTAATGGGCCAGCTCGTCCGGTCCGTGTTCATGCCACTGCAGCCGCGAGGGGGTAAGGCCGAGGCTGTGGTGCCACTGCATTCTCAGCTCCCGCCATTGCTCGAACCACTCCCCATCGGTGCCGGGCTTCACGAAGAACTGCATCTCCATCTGCTCGAATTCGCGGGTGCGGAAGATGAAGTTGCCGGGGGTGATCTCGTTGCGGAACGCCTTGCCGATCTGGGCGATCCCGAAGGGCACCTTCTGCCGTGAGCTCTGCAGCACGTTGAGATAGTTGACGTAGATCCCCTGGGCCGTTTCCGGGCGAAGGTAGACCACCGCTGCCTGCTCTTCGACCGGCCCCATGAACGTCTTGAACATGAGGTTGAACATCCGCGGCTCGGTCAACGTGCCTCTGCTGCCGCATATCGGGCACTGGGCATCGGGCTGTCCCGGGGTGCCCTTGATCCGGGGGTCGTCGGCGCGAAACCGGTTTTTGCAATGCCGGCAATCCACCAGCGGATCGGTGAAGCCGGAGACGTGGCCGGACGCTTCCCAGACGCGCGGGTGCATGAGGATGGCGGCGTCGAGGCCCTCGATGTCGTCGCGGGCGTGAACCATGGCCCGCCACCAGTGCTCCTTGACGTTCCTCTTGAGCTCGACTCCGAGCGGTCCATAATCCCACACCGAGCCCAGGCCGCCGTAGATCTCGGAAGACTGAAAAACGAACCCGCGGCGTTTGCAGAGGGAGACCAGCTTGTCCATGAGGGCGGTGTCCGCCATCGCACGTCCGCCGTTTGGGGGGAGGGGGTCGAGGAGCGGCGAAACATAGGGAGGAAAGGGATGGCGAGGAAGCGGGAGGCGGCGAGCATGAATTTAGCTTGGTGGGCAGGTGGAGGGGTGGTGGCTGGCTTGTTGATGTGTAATTACTAGGCACAACTAGTATGTATATTATATGACGTAAGCTTCGTATACAACGAGTTTTATGATTATATGTTAATGTGATTTCCCATTACCCGACTAATATTTGTGGGTTGACCTGTACCCTGGTTCCTTCGCAAGGTGCATGGGTGTCGACCCTGGTGCATGTCATCCGACTGGAGCGAGGGATCTACTTCGCTCATGTCCGGGACCAGCGGGCAAGATCCCTCGCTCCGCTCGGGATGACATGCTCCGCTCGGGATGACCGCAGCTAACCGACCGCACCCGCGAAGACGGCCCTTCGCCTTGGAGGCAGTGATGGAAGTTCAGCCCGTCCGGTCCTGTCGCCGGGGCTTTACCCTGGTCGAGGCGCTCACCGCCATCGTGGTGGTGGGCATCATCAGCGCCATCGCGATTCCCCGGATCAACACCGACGCCTACACGGTCAATGGATCGGTGCGCGGGGTGACCAGCGTGCTGTCCTACGCTCAACGGCTGGCCATCAGTCTTCAGCACAACGTCATCGTGG
>JACCQZ010000198.1 GCA_013813875.1 Gemmatimonadales bacterium
CATCACGCCGGGCGGGCGCCAGGTGCCGCTGGACTTCGAGCTGCGGTACGACCCGAAGGACATCGATCCCCGCCGCCGGTACGCCGTGCGCGCCACGATCCGAAGCGAGGGACGGCTCCTGTTCACCACCAACTCGGTGGTTCCCGTCATCACGGAGGGAAGCCCCCGCAGGGTGGACCTCATGCTCGTACGTGTCGCCGATCAGGCGGAGGCGGCTCCGGCTTCCCTGTGGGAGACGTCGTGGGTGCTGGAAGACGTCGCGGGAACCGGTGTCCTGGACGCGGCCCGCGCGACTTTGGAATTCCCCGAGTCAGGCAAAGTCGCCGGCCGCGGCTCCTGCAATCGCTTCTTCGGCAGTGTCGAGATCAACGGTGAATCGATCACCTTCGGACCCCTGGGATCGACCCGCATGGCGTGCGTGGAGGCTGTCATGAATCAGGAGGTCAAGTATCTGAAGACCCTCCAGGATGCCGAGCGCTATGCCGTCGAGGGAACTACCCTGTGGATTCACACGAAGGCGATGGATCGGGCGCTTCGATTCACCCGCGAGACTCCGTAGCGATATGCCGGATCGGGGTGCCCTGAGCGACGCCGGAGGGAGAACCTACGTTTCATGATTCTCACCTACGAGATCACCGCGACATTAGCGCCGGAGCTGGTGTCGCGCTACGAGGACTACATGCGCCGGCACCACATCCCGGCGTTGCTCGCCACCGGCTGCTTCAAGGCTGCGCGGTTCAGCCGCGCCGCACCGGGGGAATACCGGATGCGCTACGAGGCGCCCGATCGCGCGACACTCGAGCGCTACCTGGCCGAGCATGCGCCGGGGCTCCGAGCCGAGTTCGACGCGGAGTTTCCGAGCGGAGTCGCCCTGACCCGTACGATCTGGGAAACAATTCAAGAGTGGTCGTAGTCGCGCCTCTCATCCGGCTCTGCGGAAGGTGAGATTGAGGCGATAGCGACCCACCAGGACGTGCTGGGCGTCCTCCAGCGGCGTGACGCCGTGATAGCGCAGCCGTGCCGGCCCACCCCAGACCACCACGTCGCCGTGGGTCAGGGCCACCCGGATCGGCTTGTCCCCGCGATTCAGACCGCCGAACAGGAAAACGGCCGGAATGCCCAGCGACACCGAGACGATCGGCTCCCCGAAATCGACCTCATTCTTGTCCTGGTGCAGCGAGAGCTTCGCTCCGGGCTCGTAGCGATTGATGAGGCAGGCATCCGGCACGAAGTCGCTGAATCCGGCGTGCGACGCCGCATCCCGCGCCAGTTTGAGGAAGGCGTCGGGCATTCGCGGCCAGGGTTCGCCGTTCTGGGGGTCGACGGAGTCATAGCGGTACCCCTTCCGGTCCGTCACCCAGCCCAGGGCGCCGCAGTTCGTCATCGCGACGGACATGCGGAAGCCGCCCGGTGTCACCATGTGGCGAAATGGCGCCCGGGCGACCACTTCACGTATCGCGGCCAACAGTATCGTTTGGGCCGGCGCGGCAAAGCCGCGCAGGAGGACCGCCCCCTCGGCGAGGTGCTCCGCACCTGACGGCCCGACCGGGGCAAGCAAGTCGCCCGTCGCGCGGTCGCGCAGCCGTTTCATCTCATCCCCGCCGGAGCTCATTGCTCCCCTGAGAAGGCAGCCGCTGCTGGCGCCATTGGCGTATAGCTCGAGCGTGCTTCGCATAATGGCCGTACGTCTCGAGCCGCACGCGGCGGCGGAAACGCGTTTCGGCGGTGAGGTGTTCGTCGGGCGCGCTCTGGATCAGGGCGATCAGACGGCGGTGGACATCGTCCCGCTGCTGGAGCACCACGGCAAGGGGCAGATCTTTCTTCTGCTCGGTCATTCTGGCGTTGAAGGCATCGATGCCGCCGAACGCCACGGAATAGCGCGGCGGGGCTCCACCGACCATGATGACCGGCAAATACGTCAGCGCCTCCTCTTCCCACCAGGTCACGTGCGCGATGAGGTCTCTCACCGACCAAGCTCCCGTGACGCCGGGTTCCATCAACTCGGCATCCGACAATCCGGCGTACGACTCGCTCAGCGCCTCCCACGCCGAGTCGATCCGTTTCAGCAGTTGTTCCTTGTTCACGTTCCGCCCCTCGTGTCCCGTAGTCAAACACCAGGACAATCTGTCGCGGGTGGCGGCGCCTTGCACTCCGGATCTTGCTTTCGAATTCGCCTGCCGCGGAGGTTACGGCCTGGGGATCCCCACGTACGTCTCCGGCCGCCGGTCCCGGTAGAACTGCCACACGTTCCGCACCTCCCGGATCTGATCCAGATCCAGCTCCGCCGTCACCAGCTCGTCCCGATCGCGCCCGGCCTCGGCGACCATCTGCCCGCGCGGGTCGCAGAAGTAGCTCTGCCCGTAGAACTCGCCGATGCGCCAGGGATCCTCATACCCCACTCGATTGATCGCACCGACGAAGAAAGCGTTGGCCACCGCGTGCGCCGGCTGCTCCAGGCGCCAGAGATACTCCGACAGCCCGGCCACCGTCGCCGAAGGGTTGAAGACGATTTCGGCGCCATTCAGCCCCAGCTCGCGGGCACCCTCGGGGAAATGCCGGTCGTAGCAGATATAGACCCCCACGTCGGCGTAGCGGGTCTTGAACACCGGGTAGCCCAGGTTGCCGGGCCGGAAGTAGAACTTCTCCCAGAAGCCCGGGGCGCAGTGAGGGATATGGTTCTTCCGGTACTTGCCCAGGTAGCTGCCATCGGCGTCGATCACCGCTGCGGTGTTGTAGTAGATCCCCGCGCCATCTTCCTCGTAGAGCGGCACCACGATCGCCATCTCGTGCCGGCGGGCGACCTCCTGCATGAGCCGGGTGGTGGGACCGTCCGGGATCGCCTCGGCCGCGTCGTACCAGCGCGGGCTCTGCTCGGCGCAAAAGTACGGGCCGGTGAAGATCTCCTGCATGCAGAGGATCTGTACCCCCTCGCGACCGGCGCGCTCGATCAGCTCCATGTGCTTGGCCAGATTCGCCTCGCGGATCGTCTCCAGCTTCTCGCCGGTGCTGCAGGCGTGGGAGGCCTGGATCAGTCCGCACTTTACGGTTCTTGGCATGGCGTGGTTCCTTGTTTTTTCACCACAGAGGCACAGGTCCTCTGTGCCTCTGTGGTCAAGCTGTTGCTTTAGGGACATCCGAAGCCCGGCGCATGAGCGCGAGATAGACGACGAAGCTGAGCCCGAAGGTGACGAACCAGGCGTAGGCGTAGAGCCGGTCGAAGAAAGTGGGGTCGGCCACGGCGCCGCCGGGCGTCGTCACCGCGCGGACGAAGCCGGGAACCACCGGCAGGATGGCGATCGCGAACGCACCGACCGCGCGCCAGTTCACGCCCCGATCGTAGGTGTATGCGCCCTGTTCCCGGTAGAGATCGGCGAGGACCAGCCGCTGGCGGCGGAGGATCCAGTAGTCGGCGATCAGGATACCGCCGAGCGCGCCCACCAGGCTGGAGTAGCCCAGGAGCCAGGTGAAGATGTACGCCGCGGCGTCGGAGTAGAGCTTCCACGGCATCATCAGGATGCCGATGACCGCGGTGATCAGGCCCCCGGTCACGTAGCTGATGCGTTTGGGGCTCAGGTTGGAGAAGTCATTGGAGGGCGAGACGACGTTGGCCGCCATGTTGGTCGTGAGCTGGGCCGCCAGGACCACCAGGGCCGCGAACACGATCGTGCCGGTGCCGCCGATCCGCGAGATCAGCTCGACCGGATCCCAGATCGCCTCGCCGAAGAGCACGATAGTGGCGCTGGTGACGGCTACGCCGATGAAGGCGAAGGCCGTCATCGTCGTCGGCAGGCCGAGCGCCTGGCCCAGCATCTGGGATCGCTGGCTCCGGGCGTAGCGGGTGAAATCGGGGATGTTGAGGCTCAGCGTGGCCCAGTATCCCACGCTCGCCGTGAGCGCCGCGGGGAACAGCGCCCAGAACGAGGCGGTGCCGCCGCGGAGCCGCTCCGACTCGGCCAGCAGACGGCCCAGCCCTCCACCGGCGCGGATGGCCCAGAAGAGGAGAATCGCGCCGCCCAGGAGCAGCAGCGGCGCCGACCAGCTCTCCAGCAGCTTGATCCCCTCGGTTCCCTTGAGGATCACGGCGACCTGAATCAGCCAGAAGATCATAAAGGTGATGGCGGTGCCGCCGGGGAGCTCGGCCCAGCCGGGCCAGGCCGCCCGGAAGAGCGCGTCGAGCGCGAGCCCGCCGATCCAGGTCTGGATCCCGAACCAGCCGCACGCGACGATCGCCCTGAGGATGGCCGGCAGGTTGGCGCCCCGCACCCCGAAGCTCGCCCGGCAGAGCACCGGGAAGGAGATCCCGTACTTGGTACCGGCGTGCGCGTTCAGCACCATCGGCACCAGCACGATGGTGTTGCCGAGGAGGATGGTGAGCATCGCCTGCCACCAGTTCATCCCCTGCTGCATCAGACCGGACGCGAGGGTGTACGTGGTGATCACCACGCTCATCCCGATCCAGAGCGCGGCGATGTTGTAGGTGGACCAGGTACGCCGCTCCGGCGGCGTCGGCGCCAGGTCCGGATTCCAGAGTGGGCTTCGGCCGAGCTCCTCCGAATCGAGAAGCGCCTGATGCTCGCCCGTAATGCCCGAGCGAGTCGTCACCGCGGTACGCGCGACGCCCCGAGGCCGGCGCTCGTGCGCGGCAGCCACTGGCCGCGCCCCTCACGACCGACCACGGCATACCGGTCCACGATTACTTCGCCCCGCGAGAGGGTGGTCCGGGCAAACCCGGCCAGCTCCCACCCATCGTAGGGCGACCAGTCGGCGTTGGTCTCCATAGTGGCCGGGTTGACGGTTCGGGTGGCCGTGGGATGGATGATGGCAAGGTCGGCGTCGGCGCCCACCACGATCGCGCCCTTGCGGGGATACAGACCCATGATCCTGGCCGGGTTGGTGCTGAGCTTCATGGAGAGCTCTTCCAGGGTGAGCCGCCCGCCGAGGACCCCGCGGGTGTAGACCAGGGGAAGAAGCGTCTCGAGGCCGGGAAGGCCCATCGGAATCCGGGTCCAGTCTCCGTTCCACATCGCCTTCTGCTCGCGGGTGAAGGTGCAGGTGTCGGTGGAGATAACCGAGACCTCGCCGGCGCGCAGTCCCTGCCAGAGCCGCTCGACGTCACGTGGTTTCTTGATCTGGGGGCAGCAGGCGAAAAGATGTCCGTCCTCGCCGTCGAACACCGAATCGTCCAGCACGAGGTACTGGGCGCAGGTCTCGGCCAGCACCGGTACTCCTCGGGCCTGGGCCGCGCGCACGATGTCGGATCCCTCCGCCGTGGACATGTGCACGATGTAGAGTTGGCCGCCGGTCGCCTCGCACCACTGCACCGCGCGCTGGATTGCCTCGGCCTCGACGAAATTGGGACGGGTCATCGGGTGAAGTCGGGCGCCGTGGCGGGCCATCAGCTCCGGCGTGTGATGCCGCGCGATCAGCTCGTCGAGCACCCGCGCCGACTCGGCGTGCACCAGCAGCATGGTGCCATGCTCCCGCATCTGTTCCAGCGTCCCGAAGAGGGCACGGTCGTCCGACTGCCAGCCCTCCGACTCGTAGATCATGAACTCCTTGAAGGTGGTGAACCCCCGGTCCACCATCTCCTTGATCTGCGACTTATGCTCGACCCAGCGGGTGATGCAGACGTGGAAAGTGTAGTCCACCAGCGCCTTCCCCTCCGCCTTTCGCATCCAGTTGTCGGCCGCCTGGCCCAGTGACTCGCCGGCGAAGGGAATGGCGAAGTCAATCACGGTGGTGACGCCGCCGCGGGCGCCGGCCCGGGTGCCGCTGCGGTAGTCGTCGGCGGAAACGGTGCCGCAGAAGGGGAGCTCGAGGTGTACGTGCACGTCGAGCACCCCGGGAAGCACGTGGTGCCCGGCCGCGTCAATGACCTCGGTACCGGGGTCCGGGTCGAGGTCAGCGCCCAGTGCGGCAATCTTCTCGCCCGCGATGCCGATGTCGCCGGTAAAGCTTCCGGCGGGGGTGACGACGTTGCCGCCCTTTATGATCCGGTCGAGCCGCATGCCGCGCTCCTGTTGGACATCGCGTCTACTTACAGCTCCGCGCCCGCGTACCCCTCCGCCGCCTCGTACCCCGAGTGATAGTCCGCCGCCTCCGGCCGCCGGATGTCCGACTGGGAAACGATCCGATCCCGCCGAAGCCCGCGGAAATCTTCGACCCCGGCCCAACCGCGGGCGGCGTGCCGCTCGAGGAACGCGTCGAGCCCGGCCAGCAGCCGCTTGATCACGTTCGGCCCCACCGCCTGGTCGAGCATCGCGGCGGTGCACACCTGCACCGTGCCGCAACCCAGCAGGACATAGGACAGCGCCTGGCTGAAGTCGGAGATTCCACCGATTCCCGAGAAGCTTCGGTCGGGGAACGCTCGGGTCATCTGCCCCATCTTCGCCAGCGAGAGCGGCAGGATGGCCGGCCCTCCGAGCCCGCCGCTGGAGACGTAGCCGTCCACATTGATCTCGAACTCCAGCGTCTCCGGATCAATCAGCGGGATTGAGGGGAAGGTGTTGGAGGAGACGACGGCGTCGGCGCCGCCGCGGAAGCACGCCCCCGCCTCGACCTCGATCTCCGCGGTGGCCGGAGTGAGCTTGCACCAGACCGGCACGCCCGCCACCTCCTTCACCGCCTCGGTCACCACGGAACAGAGGCCCTCGTCCTTCCCGATGTTCGACCCCATGTCGCGCCGGTCCATGTGGGGGCAGGAGAAGTTGAGCTCCAGCCCGTTGGCGCCGGCGTCCTGGCAGTCGCGGGCCAGTCGCTGCCAGTTCTGCAGCTCCTTGTCGCTCCCGGAGCCCGCCATGATAGAGGCGATGAGAATGCGGTCGGGAAATGCCTCCTTGATCCGCCGGATCCGGGGCAGCCACCAGTCTATGGTCTTGTCGGAGATCAGCTCCCAGTTCCAGGAGGAATGCAGCGCGGCGCCGGGGCGCTTCTTCATGGAGACGGAGGCGTCTTCGGGCGAGGTGCGCATGAACTTGGCCTTGGCGCCGACGACGTTGACGACCGGGTGGAGCCCGATGGTCTTGGTCACTACCCCGCCCCACCCCGCCTCGAAGGCGCGGAGGATGTTGCTCTCCGACTCGGTGGGCGGTGCGGAGGAAAGCAGGAAGGGGTTTTGGAAGCGAAGGCCGGTAAAGTTCACCGAACGGTTGACGGACATTTGGGTCTCCTCGGTGGCGGGAGAAGCCTCGCAACATATGGCGGGAAGCGACGGGGTGCAAACTCGTGGCCTGGCCGGCGGAGCGAGTTGACGATAGCGGCCGCCGCCGCCGCGCGGTTACTGTTCAGGTATGGCCCTCTCGCTCGAGATTCCCGCGACGGTTCGAGGCGACGCCCCCACGCTGGCGCAACCGCTCAAGCAGGGAGACGCCTGTACCGTGGTGATCTTTGGCGCTGCCGGCGATCTGGCCAAGCGAAAACTCTTTCCCGCGCTCTTCCACCTGCAATGCGATGGGCTGCTGCACCAGGACTTTGCTCTGGTCGGCGTGGCCCGCGATGCCATGACCGACGACGATTTTCGCCAGCTCGTCTACCAGTCGGCGCGCGACGCGGACGACCCCAGCCCGGCAGGCGAGATTGACGACGAGGCCTGGGCCCGGTTCGCCCCGCGGCTGAGTTACGTCCGGGGCGACCTCACCGCGAGCGCCACCTACTCGGCGCTCGGCCAACGGCTGGGCGCGATAGAGTCGGCCCGGCGGCAGAGTGACGGCCGGCTCTTCTACCTCGCCGTTCCCCCTGATATCTACTCCGAGACCATCGCCCACCTGGAGGAGAGCGGAGTGGCC
>JACCQZ010000079.1 GCA_013813875.1 Gemmatimonadales bacterium
GGCCGCAGCCGGCCGGCCGCCCGGCTGCACCGGAAGAAGGATGGGACCCTCATCTGGGTCGAGGTGATCTCCGACGACGTGCCTCTCGATAGCCGCCAGGCGCGGCTGGTGCTCGCCCACGACGTTACCGAGCAACGCCGCGCGGAAGCGGCGTTGCGGGAGGCCCACGCCACGCTGGAGACGCTGATATCCGCCTCCCCGCTGGCGATCGTGACTCTCGACACCGCTGCCACTGTGACCAGCTGGAACCCCGCCGCTGAGCGGATCTTCGGCTGGAGCGCGCACGAGGTGCTGGGGCAGCCTTTTGCCCTGGTTCCGGCGGAGCGGCGCGAAGAGTTCGCCCTGCAGATGCGCGGGTTCGTCGAGCGGGGGGAGGGCGTGCAGGGAGTAGAGACCGAGTATCGGCGGAGGACGGCGGCACCATCGCCGTCTACCTGCTCAGTACCGTGCTTCGGGACGCGGGCGGCCGGCCGCAGAGTTCGGTGTCATTCATTCCGACGTCACCGAGCGCAAGCAGCTGGAGGAGCAGTTCCGCCAGGCGCAGAAGATGGAAGCCGTGGGGCTGCTGGCCGGTGGCGTAGCGCACGACTTCAACAACCTGCTCACCGTTATCCAGGCCACCAGCGAGCTCTTGTTGGAGGAGGTTCCGGATCAGGGGGAGATCCGGGAGGACATCCGCCAGATTCACAAGGCCGCCGACCGGGCCGCGACGCTCACTCGCCAGCTCCTGGCATTCAGCCGCAGGCAGATGCTGCAACCGGTCACCCTCGACCTCAACGACGTGGTCCACGATATCGAGTCGCTGCTCGGCCGCCTCATCGGTAAGCACATCACCCTCTCGGCGGTGTTGGGCGGCGCCCTCGGCACCGTGCAGGCCGATCGCGGGCAGCTCGAGCAGGTGATCATGAACCTCGCCGTCAACGCCCGCGACGCCATGCCGCACGGTGGTACCCTCACCATCGAGACCGCCAACGTCACCCTGGACGAGACCTACGCCGCCCGCCGCAGCGTCGCGCGGCCCGGGCGCTACGTGATGCTGGCCCTCAGCGACACCGGCACCGGTATGGACGCGGAGACGAAGGGGCGGATCTTCGAGCCGTTCTTCACCACCAAGTCCCGCACCGAGGGAACCGGGCTTGGCCTCGCCACCGTCTACGGCATCGTCAAGCAGTCCGGCGGCTACATCTGGGTCTACAGCGAGCCGGGACGAGGGACGACCTTCAAGGTCTATCTGCCCCGGATAGCAGCGCCGGCCGAAGCGCGCGGCGAGAAAACCGGCGGCGCGGTCAGAGCGGTGGGAGGGTCGGAAACGATCCTGCTGGTGGAGGACGAGGACCAGGTCCGGGCCCTGGCCCGCCGCGCGCTCGAGCGCCAGGGATATCAGGTGCTGGAGGCGCCCCACGGACAGGAGGCGATCGCGATCTGCCGGCGATACCCGATGCCGATCAACCTGGTGCTGACCGACATCGTCATGCCGCAGCTCGGCGGAAGGGCGCTGGCGGATTGGCTGGCCGTGGAGCGGCCGGCGGTGAAGGTGGTGTTCATGTCGGGGTACACCGATGGGGACTTGGGGCGACAGGGTGTGCTGGACAGTGCGGTGGCCTACGTGCAGAAGCCGTTTACGGCGGCGGGCCTGGCAGCGGTGGTGCGGGGGGTGTTGGACGGGCCCACAGCTGCTGGGCCGCGTACGCCCGCCAGGGACGCCAGGCCTCGGCTCGCGACACCAGCTCTGCCGGAGTCGGCCTCCCACCAGTAGCGGCGGCCGCGCCACGCAGAAGGCCCACGTCGCTCCCCGGAAACGCGTCGGGCTGGCGACAGGCGCGCATCGCGATGTACTGCGCCGTCCACTCGCCGACGCCGCGAATGGCGCGGAGCCGCGCGACCGTCTCTTCGAGGGATCCGGCCCGCTCGAACAGCCGCGAATCCGCCAGCGCCGCTTCGGCGACGGTCTGGAGCGCCGCCACCCTGGCGCCGGGCATGCCCATCACCGATAAATCTCCCCCGAGAACCTGCCGCGCGCTCGGAAACACTCTCCAGAGCGCGCCATCGGCGCCGCCCGGCAGTTCCTCACCGCATCGGTCCACCAGGACGCCGAGGAGCACTCGCGCGCGGCCCACGCTCACCTGCTGGCCGATGATCGCCCGGGCGGCGACTTCGTAGCCGTCCCACCCACCGAATACGCGCAGCCCCGGCCTCGCCGCCAGCATCGGCGCCAGCCACGGATCGCGACCGAGATGCTCCGCGATCAGCCGCGGATCGGCGTCGAGATCGAACATCCGCCTCAACCGGCCGGCGGCCGCGTGCGACTGATCGGCCGAAGGCAAGCCGATGGTCGCGAGGAGAGCGGAGCCGGACCCGTCGTGCTCGATGGCGATCGCCCCGCATGCACCCTGGAGGCGAATCGTCCGCCGGTAGACCTCGCCCTCGACCTGCTCCACGCCCTCGATGGCTCGATGGGTCAGGAATTCCAGCGCCGCAGGCCAATCGTAAGGCGGGTGATACGGAAGCCGCACCGGTGGGGAGCCTACATGGCCCGGTTGCAGACTCACCCGGAGCCGCCCAGGGTCGCTTGGGCGGCCGATCGCCCCTCCCGCCAGTTGAGTATCGCCCGCGCGTGCTTCGGGTAGTGGCCGTAGGTATCGAGCCGGAGCCGGCGGCGAAAACGGGTCTGGCCGCTGACCTGGTCCTCAGGCGCGCTCTCGATGAAGGCGACAAGGCGGCGGTGGACGTCGTCCCGCTGCCGCAACACCTCGGCGAGCGATAAGTCTTTCCTCTGCTCCGTCATCATGGCGTTGAAGGCATTGATGCCGCCGTACTTCACGGAATATCGCGGCGGCCTCCCGCCGGCCAGGATGAGCGGCAGATGAGTCAGCGCTTCTTCCTCCCACCAGGTCACGTGGGCGATGAGGTCTCGGACCGACCAGCCCCCCGTGACACCCGACTCCATCAGCTCCGCGTCCGACATACCGGCGTACGACTCCGCCAGCGCCACCCACGCCCGCTCCAGCCGCTTCAGAACTTGCCCTCTATCCACCGATCCGCCCATCATGTTGCGTCGTGAAAGATCACGCCCACGGTGTGGCGACGGCCGGACCGCAGACGGCTTACGCCATGCCGCAGATTGACCCGATAGACCCCGCGCGCCCCCTGCACCGGACGGTGATGCACGGCGAAGATCGCGCCGTCGCCCTGACGCAGCGGCACCACTTCGGCTCGCGACTGCATTCGCGGCCGCTGCTCGGTCAGCACGAACTCACCTCCGGTGAAGTCCTTCTCCGGCTCGGCCAGGAGAAACGCCACCTGGAGGGGGAAGACGTGCTCGCCGTACAGATCCTGGTGGAGACAGTTGTAATCGCCTGCGCCGTACTGCAGCAGCAGCGGCGTCGCCCGCGTCTGACCGGCCTTGTGGCAGCGCTGGATGAAGTCGGCGTGCGCCTCGGGATAGCGTACGTTCACGCCCAGCGATTCGTTCCAGCAATTGGCCAACGGAGCGAGGCGCCCGTACAGCGTGGTGCGAAGGTCAGCGATGATGTCGGGCAGCGGGTAGCTGAAGTATTTGTACTCGCCCCGGCCGAAGCTGTGCCGCGCCATCACGACGCGGCCGCGGAACCGGCTGTCGTCCTGGTACAGGCCCGCGACTGCCCGGCATTCCTCGGCGGTGAGGAGCTGCTCGACCATGGCCCAGCCGTGTCCGTCGAGGTGGCTGCCCACCTCAATCCAGTTCAGGGCTTCGACCCTGGCGCTGATGCTTGCCTCGCGGGCGGGCTCGGCTGTGACTGCTGTGCTCATGTGGAATTCCTGCTGGAGGAGTTTGGGTCAGCCGCGATACCGACTGCAAGTGTATCAAGGGCCCCCGCTCCCCGCACTCCGGTTCTTGCTCTCAAACTCCACTTGTGGTCATCTTGGTGGCAGGGACCAGCAGGAGGGCGCGAGAGCCGTTGATCCTGCCCAGGATTTCTGGATTCACCCTACGATCGGGAGAGGGAAATGGCGGAAGAGCGGGTTGACACAGTGGCGATCATGGCGGCCATCATCTATGCGGGCCGCACGGGAGAATCGGGGCAGGTGCCGAACGAGAAGGTATTCGGGGTAGTCGCCAAAGCGGCGTGGGATCTGCACAAGGCTGTGGTGGGCAGCGACGACGTCCACGTCGGCAGAGCCGGATTCCAGCAACCGTAGACCAGGCTTGAGCGGCCCTACGGAGCCCCATCGAAGAACTCGACCACGCCGGTCTCCAACGAATACTCGGCGCCCACCACGAGCAGCCCATCCTCATGGATCAGCTGCTCGAGCACCTGGGAGCCGTGCCGCAGGTGGTTGGCGGAGGCGCGGATGTTGGCCCTGACCGCCTGCTTCACCAGAGCATCCGAATCGTGCCTCAGGTCGGTCGCGAGCAGTCCCTCGACCGAAGGGCGCACGCGGTCCACGATCGCCCGCAGGTTGCGGGACTGAATCTCAGTCGGCCGCCGGAGCTCTTCGAGGGTGGCCACGATGGCGCCGCACTGGGAGTGGCCGAGGACCACTACCAGCCGCGTGCCGTAACGCGCGGCGGCGAACTCGACGCTGCCGACCTGGGAGGGCGCCACGATATTGCCGGCGACACGAATGACGAACAGGTCACCCAGGCCCTGGTCAAACACGATCTCCGCCGGAACCCGCGAATCAGAACATCCGAGGATGATGGCAAAGGGCTGCTGCCCTGCCGCCAGCTCGGCGCGTCTGGCGTGGCTCAGCAAGGCATCGGAGCCGCCGGGATGGGAAACGAACCGGAGGTTCCCCTCTCGCAACCGGGCGTGTGCTTCGACGGCAGCGACCATTCAGGCTGCTCCAGTGGTTCGTCTCACGGCAGCCTCTCGCTACCGGGCGGCCATGGCGGCCAGATCCCTGAACGAGCCACTGAAGTAACTGCTGTTCCAGTACGCCTTGTGAGCGATCTCCACGGCCACTGCCCGGGCTTCCTCCGCTGTCTCGGCGAAAACCACGACCCGCGCGCCCTTGTCCTTCTTGGGCAGCCGCCCGTCGTCGTTCGCCGCCTCCGCCCCCCCGCGGAGGATATTCACGGCCTTGGGCAGCGATCCCCGCGCGAAGTCCGCGGCAGCACGAGCATCCACCCAGACAGCGGTCTTGTCGCCAGCCAGGATGTAGCGGGCGCCCACGATGTCGGTCTGCACGGTATTTCCCAAAGCCCGCCAGACCGGGAGGCTTGGTACCGCCGCACGTTGGTGTAGCCTCGGCTGACGAGTTCCTGGGAAAGCCGCTTGGATTTCCCGCAGAAGGGCCCGTTGCAGTAGAGGACGATCGCAGCCGACTTGTCTGGATACGCCCGCGCGATCTGCTCCACCTCCTTCTCGTACAAGTTGATGCTGCCCGGAATGTGCGCGATGGCGTATTCCTGGGCCGAGCGGACATCCAGTACCGGTGTCCCACCCGCCTGGAGCAGTTGCTGCATCTCCTCCGTCGTGATCTCCGGCGTGACCGGGCTCTGCTCGCCGAGGGTGGCCTGCCATATCGTCGGTTGGCTCTGAAGAGCGGCCAGTGGGAATGGTGCAAACAGAAGGAGCGAGGCCCCGAGCAGAATGAGGGTGGGTGTCCGAGACCGGCGGCGCGTGTCCATAGGTCCTCCCATCGGTGTGAGGGGAACGGAAACCCGTTCCCCCGCGGCAGTGACCTGGTTGCCAGCCCAAGTTGGAAGCCGAACCGAGGGGGCACAAGAGGGACAGGGGGCCACGGGCCCGGGGGAAAGCGCGCCCCGTTTGTGTTCGCCCGCGGGTGGCGGTAAGCTTACTCTTGAGGGGCGCCGCGAGCACCCCGACATCAAGACGTGAGTACCGGGGGCTGGCGCTGCGCCGGCCCCCTTTTCTTTTTCCCGAGACCCCCATGCTGCTGCTCACCCTGGCTCTCCTGCTAGGCCCGGCCGACAGCACCGTTGTCCGCGACGTCGAAGTCGCGCACGGTGAGACCCTTCGCACCACCAGCATCGGCATCGGCAACGGCCAACCGATCGTTCTCATTCCGGGCATCTTCGGCGCGGCATTCGGCTACCGCAAGATTACCCGTCCCCTGGTGGCCCGTGGCTACCGGACCATCGTGATCGAGCCGCTGGGCTACGGCTGGTCCTCCCGTCCCAAGAACGCCGACTACTCCTTCGACGCGCAGACCGAGCGAGTCGCCCGGGCGCTGGACCGCCTCGGGGTGAAGCAGGCGCTTCTCGTGGCCCAGTCCAGCGGTGCCGCCATCGCCTTTCGTCTTGCGATCCAGCGCCCGGACCTGGTGCGCGGTCTGCTGTCCATTGACGGCGGGCCGGCCGAGACCGCGGCCACTCCGGGCATGAAGAAGGCGTTCAAGTTGGGCGGGTTCATGACCAAGCTGGCGATGGACGAATCCAGGCTCCGCCATGAGGTGCGCAAGGAGATCGTCCGCAACTCGGGTGACACCACCTGGGTGACGGCCGCCGTGATCCGGGCGTACACCGCGGGACAGAACGCCGATCTGAACGGCTCGATTGACGCCTTTCAGCGAATGTCGAAGTCGAAAGAGGGAGACTCTCTGGCGGGGCGGCTCCACCGCTGCGAGATGCCGGTCCGGCTTCTGGTCGGCACCGTGCCCCACCCGGCCGAGGTGACTCGGGACCAGCGCGAGCTGCTGCGGGACCAGCTGCCGGATTTCAAGAGCGATAGCGTGACCGGGTCGGGGCAGTACATCCATGAGGAGCAGCCGCTGGCGGTGCTGGCGGCGGTAGCGGAGTTGGATCAGGCCACCGCTGCCGCAGGGGAATGACCGCACCCGGCTTCTCCGGCTGCTCCTTCGATCCAGGCCTCCTATAGCAGGGCTCCGCAACGATTTGATGGTCCTTTGACGCTGGGTTGTTAGCTTGGCGCCTGGTCCGCGTCCCGCCCTACAACTCTCAGCCCGCCAAGACCTCCACGTGCCTCACAGCGATGTGCCGGCCGATCGGAATTTCCGCAATCGGCTCGCCAGCCGGCTCACGGAACTGCGCCTGGGAATTGACGCCGGTGAGATCAACAGCCCGGCTGCCTTTCGGGCGGTGCTGGAGCGTGACCGGATCTTCGCGGTGGACGATCTCCGGGTCCGCAGCGCCTGCGCCGCCGCTGGGCTGGGCGCCTGGCTTGGCTAGTCCGCGGCCGCCCCTCGGGGCTCCGCAGCCGGAAGGACCGCGATCATCTCCGGCGCCTGAGGCCCTCGAACAGTCTCGTCAACCACCAGTACTGAGGGCAGGTCCTCTGAGGTGACGCCCAGATCACGAAAGCGCCGAGCCGACACGAGCACCCTGCCCTCCATGGAGCCAACCACGTTGTTATAGCCTTCCACGGCTCGGTCGAGACCACGCCGGAGATCATCGAAGTGACCCGCCATCGTTCCCAGGCGCTCATACAACTGTCGGCCGAGGTTGCTGATCTCCTGAGCGTTCTGGGCAATGCTCTCCTGCCGCCAGCCGTATGCGATGGCACGGAGCAGCGCGATCAGCGTCGTCGGGCTGGCCGGGATCACCTGCTGAGCTACACCAAACTCGATCAGCGATGGATCGTACTCGCAAGCTACACTGAAGAACATCTCGCCCGGTAGGAACATGACCACGAAGTCAGGAGCAGGCTGAAACTGGTTCCAGTAGGCCTTGTCACTGAGCCTCGTGATGTGGTCGCGCACCTGGGCGGCGTGCTTCCTGAGGAGTGTCTCGCGATCGGTCTCCTCACAGTTGCCGTCCACCGCATCGAGGTAGGCAGCGAGAGGTGTCTTTGCATCAACCACTACCGTCTTGCCGCCGGGCAGGCGAACGATCAGATCAGGGTGGAATGCGCCGTCATCGTTGTGAACTCTCACCTGCTCGACGAAATCGCAGTAGTTGAGCATCCCGGCCATCTCCACGACCCGGTGTAGCTGAATCTCTCCCCAGCGGCCCCGCACGTGAGGGGTCCTGAGGGCTTGGACCAAGCTCCCGGTTTGCGCCTGGAGCGCCTGCTGGGTCTGAGCCATGCCCCGGACCTGCTCCATAAGGCCCGAATAACTTGCCAGACGGTCCTTCTCCACCTCGTGGAGCTTGTGGTCCACGCGTGCGAGAGCTTCTTGGATCGGCCGTACCAGCTCGCCTACAGCGCTCCGACGGTTGTCGAGCTCGGAGGCGGCCGACTGTTGAAACTCCCCCAACTTGGTGTGCGCCAGCTCCAGAAACGACTGATTGTTCTGTCGCAGGGCGTCGGCTGAGAGAGAGGCGAATGCTTCCCGGAGTTTATGCTCGGCCTCTTTCAGCAGATCGAGCTTCTCCTGGGTCGAGAGGCGCTCATCTTCCAGTCGGGTGAGCAGCTTCACCCGTTCCTCTTTGAGGACCGGCAATTCCGCCAGCTCGCGCTCCAGCTGTTCCACCCGAGCGGATCGCTCTTCCAGCCTGGCGACTTTCCCTCGGGTGGCGAGCCAGGCGATCAGGCCGCCGATACCGAGACCGATGCCTATTCCGAGAAGGAGTACCTGGACGTCCATAGAATCTCCGAACGCGAGAGACCGTCGGGCTCTGTCGCATTTTGGGCGCAATTGACTCGCGTTGCGTCAGGCTGGGGGCGCGGGATGCGCAAGACGCGCCTCTTGGCGCTGAAATGCGTCAAGGCGCGAGGAGTGGAAGCTTTACAGACCGCTGAGGGCGATCATCAGGTCGGCCAACGTGAGCAGCGTTGTAGCCCAGAAGCCGAACATCCAGCGGAGCAGATCGGCCCGGAGGCCGTGGAGTCCGGTCCGAAGCTCGATGCGGAGCCCGGCGCCCAGCTCCGCCATTTCCTGGCGCAGCTCTGCGCGCAGTTCGGCCAGTCGCTGCTCCAGCTTAGCGTCGAAGCGCGCGAAGTTCAGGTCGTTCAGCTCGCGGAGATCCCCGCGGTAGGTCAGATCCACGGCATTGAACCAGTCCACCAACTCGTTGGGTACGTCCTCGCCCAGGACGTCGTGGGCTCGGAACCCATTCCGAGCCTCGGATGTTACCTCCTCCTATGACTATTCCGCTATCCGTTCTCGACCTGGCCCCGATTCCCGAAAGCAGCAACGCCCGGGAAGCGCTGCGCCGATCGCTCGATCTGGCGCAACACGCCGAGCGATGGGGGTACCGCCGCTTCTGGCTGGCCGAGCATCACAGCATGCCGGGCATCGCCAGCGCCGCTACCTCGGTGGTGATCGCACATGTCGCCGGCGGCACCTCGACCATCAGGGTCGGGGCCGGCGGCATCATGCTGCCCAACCACTCGCCGCTGGTCATCGCGGAGCAGTTCGGCACCCTCGCCTCGCTCTTTCCCGGCCGAATTGATCTCGGAGTGGGGCGAGCCCCCGGTTCCGACCAGATCACCGTCCGCGCGCTCCGGCGGCATCCCGACGCGGCCCGCGGCTTCCCGCAGGACGTGGCCGAGCTGATGGCTTACTTCCGCCCGGTCGAGCCGGGGCAACTGGTGCAAGCCGTTCCGGGGGCCGGCCTCGACGTGCCGGTCTGGATCCTGGGATCCAGCCTGTTCGGGGCGCAGCTCGCCGCCGCGATGGGACTCCCCTTTGCCTTTGCCTCCCACTTTGCGCCCGCGGCCATGATGCAGGCACTCGAGCTCTATCGTGCCGGGTTTCGTCCCTCGGAGCAGCTCGACCGCCCCTACGTCATGCTCGGCGTCAACGTCGTCGCGGCCGACAGCGACGAGGAGGCGCGGCGGCTCTTCACCTCGCTCCAGCAGGCCTTCGTCAACCTGCGGCTCGGCCGGCCCGGCCGGCTTCCCGCCCCGGTGGCAGGCTATGGCGACCGTCTGGGACCAACCGAACGGTCGCTCCTCGATCAGGCGCTCGCCTGCTCGATCGTGGGATCGCCGGAATTGGTGCGGCGAGGCCTGGAAACGTTCGCGGCCGAGACCGGAGCCGACGAGCTCATGGTGACATCACAGATCTTCGACCACGACGCGCGAATCAGATCGTTCGAGATAACCGCCGCGGCGGGATGCTCTCGGATTTACCGCGGAAGCGTCGGTTCCGGTCGCATAGAAGGGAGGCTACCTCTATGCCATGCTCGAGGCGGAGCTCGATCGCCTGGCTTGCGATCGGGCCGACCCGGCCGCAGGCGTCCTGCATGCCGACCAAAGAGCCCGAGACCCATTCGCCTGCGATTTCATGGAAGCCGTGCCCCCAGCCCCAGAAGGTTACCTGTTCGACCTGCTGGCCCGGCGGGTGTTCGCCCGGCGAGAGTTCTTTGAGGCCGCCGAAAGAGGTTGTGGACTACGCCACCGATGAGCGGAGCTCTGGCCGAGACCGCGGAGAGATGGACAAAGCTCCTGGGACCTGTGGTCGAGGAGACTGCCGACGCCCTCGTCGTGACGCTCGACGAACAGCGTAGGCTCACGCCACAAGTCCTATATTCTTGTGAGCCGCGTCGACTCCCCAACTTTGCTCGCCGACCTGCGGTCATTCGCAGAACACGTCAGAGACTTTAAGGCAAAACGGCTCCGACCATCATCTCGCTCGTTTCGACCAGAGTTTTCCGGAAAGATTAAGGGAAAACGTACCGCGCTCTTCGAAGCAGATTACGTTCACGGTCGAGTAGTCACTGCACTTGCGGCTGAAGTACAAAGTCATGGCTTTTCAGTCGAGCGGAATCGTGCTGAGGATTTAGTAGCGGTGGATTCAAAGGGCCGCGTCCGAGCGCTATTTGAAGTGAAGACCTCCGTCCAGCCCTACTACATCTATACTGGCATTGGCTAACTTCTCTTTCATGGACTTCAGCATCAGCCGGACTGCCGTCGTTTTCTCGTACTCCCGTCAACTCCGAAAGAGGGTACCCGTAGAGTCCTGCGCTCGCTCGACTTGACGCCTCTGCGATATGACAGTACCAAGAAGACGATATTGGTCCTCGGCGTAAAGCAGGCGTTGAGCTCCAAATGAGTGTACGGAAAGGCAGCTGAGTAATCTCAAT
>JACCQZ010000080.1 GCA_013813875.1 Gemmatimonadales bacterium
GGAGGGATCTTCTCCGCGGGCATCGAACCCCGGGTAAGAAGATCCCTCGCTCCGCTCGGGATGACAGTGTCACTGCGCCCGATCCTCACTGCCGTTCCCGACCTCGGCCATGCTTGCTGCGAGCGACCACCCCCTGCGGCCTCCCCCGCTGCCGCCCGATATTGATCAGTATCCCCGTCCCCAGCAGCGAGATCACCTGACTCGAGCGTCCGTAGGACATGAACGGCAGGGTGAGCCCCGTGGTCGGTATCAGTCCCAGCGAGACCGCCATGTGCATCAGCGCGGTCAGTCCGATGGACGCCGTGAGCCCCACCGCGAGAAGGCGGCCGAACGGATCCGCCGCCGTGCGGGCGATGCGAAAGCCGAGCCAGCAGAAGAGCGCGAAGAGGAACACCACCATGAACACGCCGGCGAATCCCCACTCCTCACCGATGGTGCTGAAGAGAAAGTCGGAATAGGCGTAGGGCAGATAGCCCAGCTTCTGCTGCCCCTGACCGAATCCGGTGCCGAAGATCCCGCCGGAGCCCATCCCCACCAACGACTGGTGGATCTGAAATCCGGCTTCGGTGGTGGCCTCGCCCGGGTTGAGAAAAGTGAGCAGCCGGGAGAGCCGGTACTGGGCGTCGCGGATCTGGTGGAAGATCAGGACGAGCCCGGCGCCGGCGAGCAGGATGAAGTGCCCGATCCTGGCGCCCGATGCGAACAGGACCAGCCCACCGAGCAGCGCCACCAGCGCGGCCATCGAGAGATTGGGCTGCAGCAGAATGAGCAGCGACACGGTGCCGAGCACCACGACGAAGGGGAACACCCCTTTCTTGAACTCCCGAACCTGCTCCCCCTTCTTCGATGCCAGCATCGCGCACCAGATGACCACGACGAGGCGGGCGAGCTCGGAGGGCTGGAAGTTGACCGGGCCGAGGTCAATCCAGCGGCGCGCGCCGTTGACCGCCGGAGCCATCGCGCGGGTGAATGGAAGCAGCGGAATGAGGAGGAGCGCGAGGGTGATCAGGAGCAGCGGCCAGCCCAGCCGGCGCCAGCGGTAGTAGTCCTGCCGGGAGGCCAGCAGCAGCAGGATGCCGCCGATCAGCGCGCCGGTAAGCTGCCGGCCCGCGAACTCGAGCCCGACGGTCTGGCCCCTTACCGTCAGCAGGCTGGCCGCGCCGTACGTGGCGGCAATACCGAAGCCCACCAGGATCACGGTCACCAGGCCCAGGAGCCGCGTCTCCCACCTCAGCTCGCCCGGATGGCGAACCGGGCGCGCGGTCACATCGCCTCCACGGCGGCCCGGAACCGGTCGCCCCGCTCCTCGTAGTTGCGGAACATGTCGTAGCTGGAGCACGCCGGGGAGAGGAGGACGGCGTCTCCCCGGCGCGCCAGGCGCTTGGCGGCGGCGAGCACCTCGTCGAAGCTGCCCGCGCTCATCACGTAGAGGCGCCCGCCCAGATCCTGCGCGATCAGCGGGCCCGCCTCCCCGTATACCACCACCGCGCGGCACCGCTCCCTGAGCGGCTCGGCCAGCCGGGTGTACGGCTCTCCCTTGTGGCGTCCGCCGAGCAGCAGCACGAAGGGCCGGTCGAGCGCCGCGACGGCCACCTCGGTCGAGGTGACGTTGGTGGACTTGGAGTCGTTGATCCACAGCACCCCTTCGACCTCTCGAATCGGCTCCACCCGGTGAGGAATGGCTCGGAAAGTCCGCAGCGCCTGCGCGATCTGCCGCGGCGCACAGCCTACCCGCGCGGCCACCAGCGCCGCGGCCAGCGCGTTGGCCACATTGTGGTCGCCCAGCAGCGGCAGTTCGCTCCGGTCGAGCAGCCCTTCCTCTCCCAGCATCAGCCGCGCGCCGGCCCGGTCGTACCAGGCATCGGCGCGTCCCTCGATCGAAAAGCGTAGATGGGTTCCGGCTACACCCTGCACCATGTCCCGCACCGCCGGATCGTCGGCATTGGAGATCCAGACCGAGCCGGCGTCGGCGTTGCGGAACAACAGCGCCTTGTCGCCGTAGTACTCCTCCAGCGTGCGGTAGCGGTCGAGGTGGTTGGGCGCCAGGTTGGTGAGCACGCCGATGGCGGGCCGGAGGTGCGGCGCGTCGTGCAACTGAAACGAGGAGAGTTCCAGCGCCAGCCAGTCCGGCGGGTCGGCGGCGCGGGCCACGTCGCAGAGCGGCCGGCCGATGTTGCCCGCGGTCTCGGCGCGCACCCCGCCGCCGGCCAACAGATGGGCGACGAGCGAGGTGGTGGTCGTCTTGCCGTTGGTGCCGGTGATCCCGATGCACCGGGTGCCCCGGAGCGCGAGAAACCCGAGGTCCACCTCGGCGTAGATCTCGAGCCCCGCCCGCCGCGCCGTCTCCAGCGGCGGGACATCGGGAGGTACCCCCGGCGCCACCACCACCGCGGCCGCGCGGCCGATGCGCTCCAGATCGTGGCCGCCGATCTGCACCTCCCCTCCCGCCTCGCGCACCCGGCGGGCCCACTCCTCCGCGGCCGGCCCCGTCGCGGTATCGGAGGCGTAGACCTCGAGGCCCCGGTCGCGAAGCAGCAGCGTCGCCGCCACCCCGCTCTTGCCGAGGCCCACGACCGCGACCTCGCGCCCGCTCTGCAGCCAGTCGTCGAAGATCCCGGCGCCGGGCATCGTCATCGCACTTTGAGAGTGGAGAGCGCCACCAGCGCGCAGAGCAG
>JACCQZ010000081.1 GCA_013813875.1 Gemmatimonadales bacterium
ATCCGGAGAACTTCGAGCTACGCGTGCTGCGCACCGATTTCCGCCAGGACGGCGACGTGGCGGCGGTCTGGGTCACCATCCAGCGGCGGGCGCCGCGGCCGGGCTCCTCTCGCGTGATGGAGCGGGACTGGGTGGAACACCTGGTGCTCCGCCGAATGGGAGGCAACTGGAGAATCCTGAGTGTGGCCGGCGCCTCGGCGCCGAGGGGGAGCCGGGGTGATCGCCGCTGAGCTGAGTACCAGTTGACCGACGCCCTCCGTCTCTTGGGCTCGGTGGCCAAGCTGCTCAATTCCGGCATTGAGACCCAGGCTGCCCTGGCGCAGGTGGCGGAGACCCTTCGGCGCGACCTTCCGGCGCAATCAATCTCCATCTGGACGCGGGGGCCCGGCGCCACCGCCTTCAGCGCGATCTCGGCGCCGCCCGCCCGGCACCCACCACAGCTGGTCGAGGGCCTCGAATCGCTTCCCCAAGGCGACAGCCGGCGCTTCCCGCTGGAGCACGGCGGCACCCGGATCGGTCTGCTGGAGGCGGAGCTGAAGGGGGACCCGATCCAGCTCGAGATCCTCGAAGTCGCCGGCGACCTGCTGGCGCCCTACCTGGCTTCGCTCGAACTGTCGGAAGATCTCGCCGGCGAGGTCGCCATCAAGTGGCGCGAGATCGAGGAGCACCGGCGATTCACCAGCCTCGTCATTGACAGCCTTCCGGTCGGGCTCTACGTGGTGGATCGGAGCTACCTGATCCAGATCTGGAACCGCAAGCGTGAAACCGGTACCCAGGGCGTTCGGCGCGACCAGGTGGTCGGGCGGCCGGTGTTCGAGGTGCTCACCCGGCAGCAGCCGGAACAGCTCCGCGCCGAGTTCGACCGGGTGTTCCGGACCGGGGAGATCCAGCTGAGCGAGCACGCGGTGACCCTGGGAGGAGAGACCCGCCATTTCCGGCTCAGCAAGATCCCCATGCGGCTGGGCGGCGATGAGATTTCCCATGTGATCACCATCGGCGAGGACGTCACCGAGGCGCGCTCCACCCAGGTGCAGGTCATGCAGAGCGAGAAGCTTGCCGCCATCGGACAGCTCGCCGCCGGCGTCATGCACGAGATCAACAATCCCCTCGCCACCATCAGCGCCTGCGTGGCGGCGATTCAAGGTTTCCGGCCGGAAGCCCGGCACCCCGGTGGGAGCACGGTCGAGGAATATCTGGAGATCATTGACAAGGAAGTGGGCCGCTGCACCCGGATCGTGGATGGGTTGCTCGATTTCAGCCGGGCCAAGGGAACGTCCAAGGCGCCGGTCGCGCTGAACGCTCTGATCGAGAACACGCTTTTTCTCCTCAAGCACCACCGGCGCTTCAAGCGGCTCTCGCTGGTGCGGGAGCTGGAGCCCGACCTCCCGCCGACGCTCGGCAACCAGGAGCAGCTCACCCAGGTGTTGATGGCGCTGATGCTCAACGCCCTCGATGCGATGCAGGGAGGCGGACGGCTGACGCTCCGCAGCGGACGCAACCTTCACCGCCCCGGCGAAGTGCTGGTGGAGGTGATGGATACGGGACCCGGCATACCGAGCACGGATCAAACGAAGATCTTCGAGCCCTTCTACACCACCAAGCCGCCCGGCCACGGCACCGGACTCGGCCTCTCGATCTGCTACGGCATCGTGGAGGACCACCGGGGCCGGATCGAAGTGGACAGCGCGCCGGGGAGGGGGGCGGTGTTTCGGGTGTATTTGCCGATACATGAAGAGAGTGACAAGTGACAAGTGGCAAGTGACAAGTGGGGATGGTCGGTGGCGGACTCGGCACCTTCCGCTTGCCACCCACTTGTCCCTTGTCTCTTGTCCCTTGCCACTTGTCCCTGGTCCCTGGTCACTTGCTGTTTATGAAGATTCTCGTCATCGAAGACGACCGCACCGTCGGCCAGTACGTCCGGCGGGGGTTGGAGGAGCAGCGCTACCAGGCCGATCTCGTGGATGACGGGATGGAGGGCCTGCGGCTTGCCTCGGGCGGGCGCTATGATCTGATCGTCCTCGACCTGCGGTTGCCGGGCATGAACGGGCTCGAGGTGCTCCGCACCCTGAGGGATCGGGGAAATACCACGCCGGTGCTGGTGCTCACCGCGCAGGACGCGGTGGATTTCAAGGTGCAGGCGCTGCGCTCGGGGGCGGACGACTATGTCACCAAGCCTTTCGCCTTCGAGGAGCTGCTCGCCCGGGTGGAGGCGTTGGGCCGGCGGCCCAAAGAGATCCGCGAGCCGGTGCTGCGGGTGGGCGATCTCGAGGTGGATACCGCCACCCGCGAAGTTCGCCGGGCGGGAGAGCCGATCGAGCTCACCCCCAAGGAATACACCGTCCTCGAATATCTGATGCGGCACAGCGGGCGGGTCATGTCCCGCACTCTCATAACCGAGTATGCCTGGGATTATCACTTCGACCCGGGCACCAACATCGTGGACGTGGTGATCAACCGGCTGCGCAAGAAGGTGGACTCGGGGCACGCCCACAAGCTGGTGCACACCGTGCGCGGCGTCGGATATGTCGTAAGAGCGTGAGATGACGACGATCCGCCGGCGGCTCACCTTCTGGTATACGGTGGCGCTCGGGGTGACCGTGCTCGGCTTCGGCACGCTGCTGTATCTGGAGCGGAAACAGTCGGCGCTGCGCGAGCTGGACCGGCGGATCGCGCTCGAAGCCGACCTCGCCACCCGCTGGCTCACCGAGTCCTACAACGTGCTCGGGCGCATCGTGACCAGCGAGGGCACCCGCCCGGCCCTCGATCCGGGCATCAGCGCCTACCTCGCGTCGGTGCGCGACTACCTGGTCGTCGCCGACACCGGCAGCCGGGTGCTGGGGCTTTCCGACCTCACCCGGGAGCTCAGCGCCGACGCCTTGCAGCGGCTCACCTTTCCCCTGGACACCCTGCGGCTTCCCAAACAGGCGGGCACCCTCAACCTGGGCAGCCCGATAGGGCAGGTCCGCTTTCTCGCGGTCCGGGTTGAGACGGCCGGCTCCGAGATCGGCAGTCTCCTGGTGGCGACTCCCCTCAGCGGGGCAGCCTTCGGGCCCTCCGAGCTGCTCCGGTCCATGCTCCTCATGGCGCCGGTGATCCTCATCGGGGCGGTGCTGGTGGGCTACTGGCTGGCAGGAACCAGTCTGCGGCCGGTGCAGGGGATCATGGACGAGGTGGAGGCGATCAGCGACGGCCGCAGCCTCCACCGGCGCCTCGCCGTGCCCATCTCGGGCGACGAGATGGCCCGGCTGGCGCTCACGGTCAATGGCATGCTGGCCCGGCTGGAGCAGAGCTTCGGCAGCCTCCATCGCTTCACCGCCGATGCGAGCCACGAGCTCAAGACTCCCCTGATGGTGCTGCGGGCCGGGGTGGAGCGCGCCCTGGTGCACCCGGGAACCCCGGGCGAGATACTTCAGTCGCTGGATGAGACTCTGGCGCAGATCAACCAGATGTCGGAGATGGTGGAGAGCCTGCTGACACTGGCGCGGGCGGATGAAGGCCGGGCGCCGCTGGCGGTCGAGGAGGGCGATCTGCGGGAGCTGCTGGGCGACGTAGCGGAAACCGCCGGAATGCTGGGCGAGAGCGCCGGCGTCGGCGTGACCAGTGAGATGCCGTCAGCGCCGGTACGGCTGGCGGTGGATCCTCACCGCATCAGCGAGATGCTTCTCAACCTGGTGACCAACGCCATCAAGTACACACCCCAGGGCGGCGCCGTCGGGATTACCCTCACGGAGGACGATGACGCCGTCACCTTCACGGTTCGGGACACCGGCATCGGCATCGCTCCCGGCGACCTGCCCCACATCTTTGATCGCTTCTGGCGGGCCGACCCCGCCCGCTCGCGCACCGGGGAACGCCCGGGCACCGGGCTCGGCCTGGCCATCACCAAGTGGATCGCGGAAGCCCATGGCGGGTCCATCACGGTTCAGAGCCGGCCCGGGCGCGGCACCCTGTTCACCGTCCGACTGCCCAAGGTGGCGGCGGTGTGATCCAGGACACGGGACGATCCTGCCCGAGACACTTAGATCTGCTCTCAGCAAACGGCGCCGGGTTCACGGCCCTTCGCCCCGTTCCACGCCGGCACGCCCGCAACGTTTCAGAAATCGCTAATCTCGTTGTCATGGAATTGTCATCTTCGGGCAAAGGCCACGCTATCGTGCCGGTGATAGTTTCTCCCCACGAGAACCCTCCCCTGGAGGTATTTACGTGTTCGAGAATCTGATCGAGTCAAAACCGAAAGCGAAGAAGTCGGTCGGGCAGACGCTGATGTCGCTGGTGATCCACGGGCTGGTGATCTTCGGCGCCGTGAAAGTGACCACCGGAGCCGCGGAGACGATCAAGGACATCGTGGCGGATACCACCATGGTGTTCCTGAAGCCGCCGCCGCCGCCGCCCCCGCCGCCACCCGACCAGCCTCCCCCCGACGTCGTCGTCGCCCAGAATCCCCCGCCCAAGGGGTTCCAGACCATCGTGGCGCCGACCGACATCCCGAAGGACATTCCGCCCATTGACCTGAGCGAGAAGCCCTTCGATCCCAAGGACTTTACCGGGAGGGGCGTGGAAGGCGGCATCGCCTCCGGCATCGTGGGCGGTACCGGTCCCGTGGACGTGACCGGTGAGGTCTTCCTGGAGGCCCAGCTGGACGATCCGGTCCAGCCGATCTCCATCCCGACCCCGCGCTATCCCCCGGTGCTTCAGAGCGCCGGCATTGCCGGACGGGTCGAGCTGCAGTACGTGGTGGATACCACCGGCCATGCCGAGCCGCGCTCCTTCAAGGTGCTCAAGAGCACCCACCCGGCATTCGTCGAGCCCGCCAAGGAGGCGATCGCCAAGGGTGTGTTCAAGCCGGCCAAGTTCAAGGGCCAGGCGGTGCGGCAACTGGTGCAGCAGGCCATTTCGTTCAAGGTCGGTCAATAATCCGCAAGGAGGCATTTCCCGATGAGTGTAGACCTTATTCACCTCTGGGGCACGATGGGCTGGTTTGCCAAGGGCGTCGTCATCGTCATGGCGTTCATGTCCATCTGGTCGCTGACGGTCATGTTCAGCAAGTTCTTCCAGTTCCAGCGGACCGAGCGGGAGACCCGCAAGTTCGCCCCGCAGTTCTCGCGGGCCATCCAGGAAGAGAATCTGGACCAGGCCATCGCGCTGGCCGAGAAGAACAAGAAGAGCCACGTCTCCCGGGTGTTGGGTGAGGCGCTCACCGAAGTGAAGCCGCTGCTGCGCGACCGGGCCACCATCACGGCCGCCGACATCAACTCGGCTGAGCGGGCGGTGGAGCGGCAGATGCTGATCGTCCTCGCCGAGTTCAAGCGCGGCACCGGCATCCTCGCCACCGTCGGCGCCACGGCGCCGTTCGTCGGCCTCCTCGGCACCACGATGGGTATCGTGAACGCCTTCACCGGTATGGCCGCGCAGGGCGCCTCCGGTGGTCTGGCGGGCATCTCGGCCGGTATCGCCGAGGCGCTCATCACCACGGCGTTCGGCCTCATCGTCGCCATCCCGGCCGTGTGGGCGTACAATTATTTCACCACCAAGATCGAGAACCTCACCGTCGAGATGACGTACACCTCGAAGGAATTGATCGACTATCTCATCAAGAGCGTGGGGAGCGAGTTCGGCCGCTCGATCTTCACCAAAGAGTTCCAGGCCCAGAAGGCGGTCACCGGCAGCGGCCATGTGGCCGGCTGAACGCCGGCAGCATACCGCACCGGTCACCCCGGCTAGGAGGCAAGGGCCATGGCAATGAAAATCGGTACGGCCGGACAGACCTCGCTCAAGTCCGAGCCGAACGTGGTGCCGATGATTGACATCATGCTGGTGCTGTTGATCATCTTCATGATCGTGACGCCGCTGATCGCGGCCGGATTCAAGGCGACCTTGCCCAAGGGCAAGAACCTCGACCCCCGCCCCGAGGGCGATAACGAAGTGGTGCTGGGCATCGACCAGGGGGGGCAATACTTCCTCAACGGCCGCGCCCTTCCCAACGGCACCCTGGAAGACCAGTTGCGGTCCATCTTCAACTCCCGCACCGAGGACAAGATCCTGTACTTCAAGGCGGACAACCAGCTCAAGTACGGCAAGATCCAGGAGGCCGTGGAAACCGCGCGGCGCTCCGGAGTCCGGGTCATGGCCGCCATCACCGAGCCCACCGCTCAGGCGGCGTTGTTCACCGAAGAGGAGGAGTAGCATGGCGGGATCAACCGGACAGGCACGCGGAGAAGTTTCGTCCGAGCCGAACGTGGTTCCGATGATTGATATCCTGCTCGTGCTCCTGATCATCTTCATGATCACCCAGCCGCTGTCGCGCATGGCGCTGGACGTGCAGGTGCCGCCGCCGGAGACGACCACGGCGACGCAGCAGGCCAACAACCAGATCGTGCTGGAGCTGGGCAACGACGGCAGCTACGCCATCAACGGACAGCCGGTCCCCAAGGACCAGTTGGACACCCAGATTCACGCTATCTTCGATCCCCGTCCGGCCAAGCTGCTCTTCATCAAGGCCGGCGCCAATCGAGTGTATCAGGACGTCGTCGAGGCGATGGACGTGGCCCGCGGGGCGGGAGTTCAGATCATCGGCTTCACCCCTCAGGAGGCCAACACCAGGCAATAGCAGGGGCGCTGGCTCGTTGGCGCGGAGTGGCACAACAGCGCGCGGGGGCCGATCCGGCTTCCGCGCGTGTTTTCTTCGGGGCGGCCGGCGTCTCTCCCCGAAACGGCCGGTTATCTTTTCCGGCCGACGACCGCCGTCTTTCGCTGGGGGCATTACGCGCACCGCTCATCAACAGCCCAATCTCCGCCTCCCGGTTCGACGGAGCCGGTACGGCGGACTTCTCGGATCGATCCTGCTGCATGCGGCGCTGCTCGCGTTCGTGGTGCTGCAGGGCGAGCGACTCTGGCGCCGCACGCCTGCGCCGGGAGCGGCATCGCTCTTCGCGCTGCAGGGCGGTGGCGGCGGTGGCGGGGGCAACCGGGTGACGTATATTACGCTGCCCCCGATCCCGAAGTCCTCGGCGCCGCCCACCATGCCGGCCGTGCCGCCGCCGGTCGCTCTTGTGGAGCCGGAGGCGCCGGTACCCGAGCCGGTGTCGCCGCCCGAGGTACTCCCTCAGGAGCCACCGCCGGATACCCTCCAACTGGCGGCTGCCGCCGCGCCGGCCGCGCCGCCGGCCGCCGCCGGGGCTCCGAGCGAAGG
>JACCQZ010000257.1 GCA_013813875.1 Gemmatimonadales bacterium
GCTGGGAGGTGAGCAACGCCTACCGCGACGTGCTGGCGGAATACGGGCTCAGGCTTTCGGGTCAATCGCCCGACGGCGGGCTGGTCGAGGTCATCGAGCTGCCGGATCACGCCTGGTTTCTCGGCTGTCAGTTCCACCCCGAGCTCAAGTCGCGCCCCACTCGGCCGCATCCGCTCTTTGCCGGGTTCATCGGCGCCGCGCTGCGCCGCAAGCAGGGAAGCGGGGCGCCGGCGCCGGTGGAGCTCGCCGAGATCGCTCGTTGATCTCCTGGTCCTTCGGCCAGGTGCCGTTCCTGATCGCCGGGCCCTGTGTGGTGGAGCCCGGCGATGTACTCCCCAGGGTCGCCGAGGCGCTGGCCCGCCTCGCCCTCGAGCGGGGCATGCCGGTGTGCTTCAAGGCCAGCTTCGACAAGGCCAACCGCTCCAACGGCGCTGCCCCGCGCGGGCCTGGACTGGACGAGGGATTGCGCGTGCTGGAGCGGGTGCGAGCGGAAAGTGGGTTGCCGGTGCTCACCGACATCCACGAGGCGCACCAGGCCGGGCCCGCCGCGGCGGTGGTGGACGTCCTCCAGATCCCGGCCTTCCTCTGCCGCCAGACCGACCTGCTGGTGGCGGCGGGACGCACCGGCAAGCCGGTAAACGTCAAGAAGGGCCAGTGGATGCAGGCCGAGGGCATGGCCGGCGCGCTGGAAAAGGTGCGCAGCGCCGGGAGCGGCGAGCTCGCGGTCACCGAGCGGGGAACCTTCTTCGGCTACGGCGATCTGGTCGTGGACATGCGCAACTTCGCCCGGCTGCGTGCCGCAACCGGTGCGGCCGTGGTGTTCGATGCCACTCACTCGGTGCAGCAGCCGGGCCAGGGTGTCGGTGGCGCCAGCGGAGGTCGGCGCGAGTTCATTCCGCCCCTGCTGGCCGCGGCCGCCGTGGCCGGAGCCGACGGGTTCTTCGTCGAGACCCATCCCGATCCGGCGCGGGCCCCGAGCGATGCCGCCACCCAATGGCCTCTGGACCGGCTCGGCGATCTGCTCGATCGCACCCTCGATCTGTGGAGCCGGGCGCGCCATGTCGCTCACGCTTGACTCCGCTACGGCCGGGCGGGTGCGCCTGCTGGCCCTGGACGTGGACGGCGTACTCACCGACAACGGCATCTGGATCGGCCCCGTGGCCGGCGAGCGGGTGGAGCTCAAGCGCTTCGACATTCAGGACGGCCTCGGCATGGTGCTGCTCCGGACGGCTGAGATACCGGTGGTGTGGGTGAGCGGACGCCACTCCGAGGCCACCGCCTTGCGGGCGCGCGAGCTGCGGATAGAGGAGGTGCTGCAGGTGCCCGGGCCCCGAAAGCTCGAAGCCATGGCAGATCTCCTTGCCCGGCGCGGACTGAGCTGGGAGGACGCCGCCTTCGTCGGAGACGACCTGGCCGATCTTCAGGTGCTGCGCCGGGTGGGCCTGCCGATCGCCGTGGCCAACGCCGTGGCCGAGGTCCGCGCCGCGGCGAGCTACGTGACCCGCGCCGCCGGCGGGCACGGCGCGGTGCGAGAGGTGGCCGAAGCGCTGCTCCAGGCGAAGGGACTCTGGCCCGAGATGCTCGAGCGCTACTTCACTGAAGCGGCCCACCGTGCAAGCTGAGTCCCTCGCGCTGGTCGAGGTGGGGCAGCGGATTCTGCGGCTGGAGGCCGCCGCCGTTGCCGCGGCCGCCGACCGGCTCGATGGTGCGTTCGATCGGGCGGTCCGGCTCTTGGCCGGCGCCTCCGGCCGCGTCATCGTCTCCGGCGTCGGCAAATCCGGACTCATCGCCCGGAAGCTCGCCGCCACCCTCACTTCGACCGGGACCGCCGCGGCATACCTGCACCCGACCGACTCGCTGCACGGCGACCTCGGCATCGTGGGTCCGAGTGACGTGGCGATAGTGCTGAGCAAGAGCGGGGAGTCGGAGGATCTGTTCGGTCTCGTGGGATCGCTCCAGCGCCTGCGCGTGCCGATCGTCGCCATCACCGGTGGACTCCACTCCAGCCTTGCCCGGGTGGCCACGGTGACGCTGGATGCCTCGGTGGCGGAGGAGGCGTGTCCTCACGATCTGGCTCCGACGGCAAGCACCACGGTCGCGCTGGCCATCGGCGATGCCCTCGCCGTGGTGCTGCTCGAGGTCAAAGGATTCAAGCGCGAGGACTTCGCGGTGCTGCACCCGGGGGGCAGCCTCGGCCGGAGACTTCTGCTCCGGGTGCGCGATGTCATGCTGCCGCCGGGCCGGATTCTCCCGCCCCAGGCCACCATGCGCGATGCCGTGGTGACTCTGGCGCACGACCGCGGTCTGGCCATGGTGACCGAGGACAGCCTGCTGGCCGGCGTCCTCACCACCGGAGATCTCACCCGACTCGCCGAGCGCGACCCGCGCTTCCTCGAGCTCGCGGTGTCGGACGTCATGACCCGCTCGCCCCGTACCGCCTCGCCCGATGAGCTGGCGGGGGCTGCGGTGGGCACAATGGAGCGGCACGGCGTGATCGTTCTGCCGGTGGTCGAAGACGGCGGCCGGGTGGTCGGGGTGGTCCACCTGCACGACCTGATGCGGGCCGGTGCCGTATGACCGGCCGCGGGACGGGAAGGCGGCTCGGTCGGGTGGTGGCCATCATCGGGACGTTGGCAATCGCGGTGGCCTGTGAGGAAACAGGCGCCCGGCCCACCGCCACCATCCAGGCGCCCGACAGCGCCGACCAGGTGCTCGAGGGGTTCTCGCACTACGTCACCAATCAAGGTGTGCGGCGCAGCCGGGTGGAAGCGGATACCGCATATTTCTTCGAGCCCAACCAGACCACCGACCTGCGCGACCTGACCGTGGTGTTCTATGATCTGCAGGGCAACGAGAGCTCCACCCTCACCGCCGACGAAGGCACCTACCGTTGGCAGGACGGTTCCATGGAGGCCAAGGGCAATGTGCTGGTGGTCTCGCCCGACGGGCGCCGGCTCAGAACTCAAACCTTGCGATACGACAATGCCGCCAACACCATCTCCACCGATCGGGCGTTCACCTTCGACCGGGGAACCGAGCATCTGGCGGGCAACAGCTTTCGCTCCGATCCCGACTTCAAGAACGTGGTGACGGACAAGCCGCGCGGCGTGGCCGGCGACGGCATGCTGCTGCCGGGGCAGGAACAGTGAAGCGACTGCTGGGCAGGATCGCCATCGCGCTGCCGCTGATCTCCTCGCCCCTGCTGGGGCAGGGTCCTTCGCAGCGCTGCACCTTCCAGATTGACAACGTTGACCGCCAGGGCAGCGTGGTCGAGACCGCCAGCGGCACCAACTACTTCGCCGGCGGCGACGTGCGCCTGCGCTGCCGGGGCACCCAGATCTCAATGCAGAGCGACAGCGTGGCCGCGTACGGCGGCAACGTGGTCCGGTTCATCGGGAACGTCAAATATCGGGATTCCACCGTCACCATGGACGCCGACCGCGGCACCTACTACCGCAATGGCGAGCGATGGGAGGCACGGGGCAAGGTCACCACGACGAACCTCGAGACCGGCTCCACCCTTACGGGCCCGGCGCTGGACTATTTCCGGGTAATGCGAGGAGTACGCGATACCCTCGAGATGTTCGCCACCGGGCGCCCGCGCATCCGGTACGTCACCTCCGACGGGTCGGGCCGGCCGGCTGAGCCGTACATCATCGTCGCCGACCGGGTGCGCTTCAAAGGAAGAGACCGGCTGTGGGGCGGGGGCAAGGTCACCATTGACCGGAGTGACTTTGCCGCCCGCTCCGATTCGCTCCGCCTCGACACCGGCGCCGGCAGCGATGGAACACTGGTTCGGGGAAACCCCATCCTTCGAGGCCTGGGGCCCGACAGCTTCGCCATCAACGGCAACCGGATTGACTTCGAGCTCGACGGGCGGGAGTTGACCTATCTGGTAGCCAAGGGGAAGGGGCGCGCGGTGAGCAGCGACTGGGACCTGGTAGCCGACACCATCGCGCTCGACCTGGAGAATAGAAAGCTGCAGCGCACCTTTGCCTGGGGCGATAGCATCCGCCCCTTCGCCAGCTCGCCCGCCTACGCCATGCGAGCCGACTCCCTCGCGCTCGACACCCCGGGGCAGCGGCTTCAGGAAGTGCGCGGCTTCGGCAAGGCCTGGCTCGGCGGCACCATTGACTCCTTGGCCAAAGACCGCGACTGGATGCGAGGCGACACCGTGGTGGCCCGCTTTGGCGCCGCGGATTCGGCGGGAAAGTCGCGCGCGGTGCTGAGCCGGATCGAGGCTCACGGCACCGCCCAGTCCTACCATCTGGAGCCCAACGGCCGCTTTCCCGCGAGGCCCTCGATCAATTATGCCCGAGGTGAGGTGATCGTCGTGACCATGAAACCGGGCACCGAGCGGGGAGTGGACCGGGTGGACATCCGCGGCAAGGTGGATGGAATTCAGCTGGAAGCCGCCGCCGCCGACAGCGCGCCCGCGCGCCCTGATTCGCTGCAGCGAACCGGAGCCCTCCGGTGAGCGCCCCCGACTGGATCGGTCCGCTCGGCGACCGCGATCCCTCCGTCGCCATCGCGCTCGCGGCCGTCACCCGCTCAGCGGGGCCTTCCGACCTGGTCGGCTTCTCCGACCTCGTCATGGCGTATCGGGAAGCGCACCTCGCCTGTTACAGCAGCGTACCCGGCCCGAGCCAGGTGGATATCTCGGGAGACGAAGTCCGCGATCACTTGCTCCGCTCGGTGCTCCCGCGGCTCGCCACCGAGGGCTGGATCCTGGACACCAGCGCCACCGATTGGGAACCGGTCCATCCCCGGGTGCCCTGGTGGGGCGAGACCGTCGAGTCGCGCCAGGAGATCTACGCCGCGTTGCTCGAGGCCGCGCGCAGGGCGCTGCAGCGCTCCCGAGCGCAGGCGCCGCAGCAGACCTCCGCCAGCGTCCTCGAGGGCGCCGATCTGGCCAAGAGCTATAAGGGGCGACGGGTGGTGGACCATGTCACGGTCCGGGTGCGCCAGGGCGAAATCGTGGGCCTGCTGGGCCCCAACGGGGCGGGAAAGACGACGACCTTCTACCTTATAACGGGTCTCATCCGCCCCGATGACGGCAGCGTCCTCCTCGACGGCCAGGACCTCACCCGCATGCCGATGTATCGCCGGGCTCGCGCCGGCATCGGCTACCTGGCTCAGGAGCCTTCGGTCTTCCGCAAACTCAGCGTGGAGGAAAACATTCTTGCCATCCTGGAGACCAGGCCGATGAGCCGGGAGGAGCGCCACGGCCAGCTCGACCGCATGCTCGACGAGTTGTCCATCAAGCATCTCCGCAAGAGCAAGGCCTACTCCCTCAGCGGCGGCGAGCGGCGGCGGCTGGAGATCACCCGGGCGCTGGTCAGCGACCCCAAGTTCATGCTGCTGGACGAGCCGTTCGCCGGGGTGGATCCCATCGCGGTGCACGACATCCAGACCATCGTGGCGGGGCTTCGCCACCGCGGCATCGGCGTGCTCATCACCGACCACAACGTCGAGCAGACGCTCGACATCGTAGACCGCGCCTACATCATGTTCGAGGGCAGAGTGCAGGCGTCCGGCAGCGTGCGCGATCTGGTCTACGATGACCGAGTTGCCCAGCTCTATCTGGGACCCACCCTCACGGCGCGCCTGCGCGCGCGACTCGAGGCAGTGGCATGAAGACCGGCCTCTCTCAGCAAACCAGTATGCGCCAGGAGCTGCGGGTCAATCCGCGGCTCTACCAGGCCATGGACATGCTGTACATGCCGATGATGGACCTCCAGCAGCACCTCAAGCAGGAGCTGCTGGCCAACCCATTCCTCGAGCTGCTCGAGCCGGAGGACGAAACGCCGGAGCAGCCTGACGCGGAGCAGGAGAAGGAGCAGAAAGAAAAAGAAGAGGAGATGGACTGGGAGGAGATCCTCCTCAACGGATTCGAGGTGGGCGGCACCCGCGAGCAGTACGAGCAGCTGGAGTACACCGAACCGGTCACGGTCGAGACCCGCGATCTGATTGACCGCCTCCGCGAGCAGCTGCAGATGATGGACCTCACGGCCCGGCAGCTCCTGCTCGGCGACGAGTTCCTCGGCAACATCAATGAAGACGGTTACCTCGCCGCCACCGTCGAAGAGGTTCTGGCTTCGGTGAACCAGCTGGTGGCCGGGCACCTCGAGGGCGAGCGCGCCGCCCAGGAGGAGACGGCAGACGGGGCCCAAGGCGAAAGCGCCGAGGCGGTGGACGCCGGGTCCGCGCCGACCTACTTCACCCTGGCCGAGGCCGAGGAGATGCTGGGCATCATCCAGCGGCTCGATCCTCCCGGGATCGGGGCCCGCGACCTTCGGGAATGCCTGCTCATTCAGCTGGGAGAGCAGTCCGACTCCGAATCGCTCACCTACCGCCTCGTGGCCGAAGCCTTCCCTGATCTCATCGCCCACCGCTGGAACGATCTCGCCAAGCGCTTCGGAGTTGACCCCCTGGCGGTGCAGACCGCCGCCGACGGGCTGGCCCGGCTCGACCCCAAGCCGGGGCTCAAGTACTCCCAGCAGAGCGATGGGTACATCATCCCCGACCTCATCGTGGACAAGATCGGCATTCGCTACCAGGTCTTTCTCAACGACACCGGGATGCCCCGCCTGCGCCTGAGCCGCTCCTACCAGGAGATCGCCCGCGACAAGAAGAAGATGACGCCGGAAAACCGCGAGTTCATCGCCTCCAAGATGAACAGCGCCAACTGGATGATCCAGGCCATCGAGCAGCGCCGCCAGACCATGCTCAAGGTGATGAACTTCATCGTGGACCGGCAGCGGGATTTTTTCGAGAAGGGAGTCGAGTATCTGAAGCCGCTCACCCTTCGCGAAGTGGCCGAAGTCATCAACATGCACGAGTCCACGGTGAGCCGGGTGACCAACGAGAAGTACGTGCAGACTCCCCGCGGCGTGCTCCCGCTCAAGTTCTTCTTCTCCAGCGCCCTCGCCACCGCCTCGGGTGAGGACGCCAGTGCCCGATCCATCCGGGCCAAGCTGCAGAAGATGGTCGGCGAGGAGAACAGCGCCAAGCCGCTCACCGACCAGCAGATCGTGCATCTCTTCCAGGAGCAGGGTATTCAGATCGCGCGGCGCACCGTCGCCAAGTACCGCGACCAGCTGGGGATCCTCCCCGCCCGGATGCGGAAGCGCGTATGACCCTGGCCGCCGCCGAGACGCTGGACGTGAGCGTCCTCGTTCCGGCCAAGGACGAAGCCCAGAACCTCCCCGAGTTCGTCCGGCTCTGCGCCGAGGCCCTGGGCCCGGCCGGATTCAGCTTTGAGGTGGTGGTCGTCAACGACGGCTCGCGCGACGAGACCGGCCGGGTTCTTCGCGACCTCGGGCGCCAGTACGCCTTCCTCCGCATCGTCACCCACCGGCGCCAGCGCGGCATCGCCGATGCCCTTCGCTCCGCCGGCGACGTCGCCCGGGGCGACGTGTTCGTCTTCTATCCGGCGGACCTCCAGTATCTTCCCACCGACATCCCTCCGCTGGTCGCGCCCATCCTGGAGGGCCGCGCCGACATCGTCACCGGAACCAAGCAGGGCAAGTACGATAAGGCCTTCGTCTCCCGGGTCTACAACGTGCTCTGCCGCTGGCTCTTCGGCATCAGCGTCACCGACCTCAATTCGGTCAAGGCGTATCGCCGGGAGGTGATGCTCGGCGTTCCGCTCCGGCCCGACTGGCACCGCTACATGGTGGTGATCGCCGCGGCCGACGGCTTCCGGCTCACCTCCCATCCGGTGCCGCTCTATCCCCGGCGCGCCGGAATCTCCAAGTTCAACTGGAAGCGCATTCCGGTCGGGATCTTCGACCTGATTTCGGTCTGGTTCCAGTTGCGCTTCGGCCGAAAGCCGATGCTCTTCTTCGGCGTCGCCGGCATGATCCTGTTCCTGATCGGCCTGGCCGCGGGCATCAGCGCGTTGGTGCTCCGCTTCGGCTACGGTATCGGCCTGCGCCCGCTATTGAACCTGGTGGAGACCATGGTCATCAGCGGCATCGTTCTCTTCGGGTTCGGCCTGCTGGGCGAGATGATCGCGGGCATGCAGGAAGAGACGCGGGAGGTCTCGCGCGCGCTCTCCCGGTTGGACAAGCTCGACTTGCGGGACTGAGCGGTGCGGGTGGTGTTCCTGACCCACAACTATCCCCGGTTTCCCGGTGATGTCCCGGGCGCGTTTCTGGCCACGCTGGCTTCCGCGCTGGTGCGCCGCGGCGTCGAGATCCGGGTAATCGCGCCCAGCGACGCCGGCGCTGGCGGCGAGGCCGAGCTCGACGGTGTCGTCGTCCGCCGGGTGCGTTATGCCTCGGCCGCCGGCGAGCGGATCGCCTATCGCGGCGCCATGCTGTCGGCGCTCAAGGCCCCCGGAGGAATGCGGGCGCTCGGCGGACTCTGGCGAGCTCTCCGCCGCGCGGCGCGGGAGGAGATGGACGCCGGCGCCGATCTGGTCCATGCCCATTGGTGGGTGCCGGCCGGGCTCGCTGTTCCCCCCAGCGTTCCGACCGTGATCACGGTACACGGCTCCGATGCGGCGATGCTCCGCCGCTCCCGCATCGCCCGCGCGCTGGCGCGGCCGGTCTTCCGCCGTGCGAGTGTGGTCACCGCGGTCTCGCGCGAGCTGGCCACCTGGGTGCAGAGTGGGGCAGGGCGCTTCGTGGACCCGGCACACGTACATCCTATGCCGGTGGACACCCGGGATTACCGCTGGACCACCGGCGGAGGCGGGGCCGTCGTGGTGGCGCGACTCACCGCGCAGAAGCGGGTGAGCCTCGCGATCGAGACGGTGGCATTCCTCGCCTCCTGCGGACACGAGTTGCCGCTCACTATCGTGGGCGACGGCCCCGAGCGGGTCGCGCTCGAGCGCCAGGTGGACCGGCTCGGCATCGGTCCGTTCGTGCGGTTCGCCGGGGCGGTGGCGCCGGCCGAGGTGCCGGCGCAGCTCGCGCGGGCCGACCTTATGATCTTTCCCGCCAAAGGCGAAGGGTTCGGCCTGGTGGCGGCGGAGGCGCTGATGGCTGGAGTGCCGGTGGTCGCCTGCTGGGACGGAGGTGGGGTGCTCGACGT
>JACCQZ010000261.1 GCA_013813875.1 Gemmatimonadales bacterium
AGGAGATCGTGCAGCACGAGCTGGCGCTGTTCGTTCAGGACAGCTGGAAGCCGCAGTCGAACCTGACGCTCAACTATGGCCTTCGCTGGGAAGCCCAGATCCAACCCGGGCTCATCACTCCGGTGGACGAGGTGTTCTACGCCCCCTTCATCGGCCAGACGGTGACCAACGCGCAAGGCACCTTCGAGTTTCCCTCCGACGGAACCATCCCCTCCGACTATGGGATGTTCCAGCCCCGGCTGGGCGTGGCCTACGACATCGCGGGGGACGGCACCCAGGTGATCCGGGCCAACGCCGGGCTCTTCTACGCTCGAATTCCGGGGCTCAACCTGGCCAGCACCCGAAGCACCGACGGGTCGCGGGGACAGACGCTCTTCCGCAACAGCGCCCTCACCGGCATTCTGGGGCCTCCGCCGGCCTACGGCGAGCTACTGCCGGCACCCGAGGGAGTTCCCTTCCAGCCGGGGGTCTTCGTCTTCGACAAAGACTTCCAGAACCCGCGCACCTTCAGCGCTACGCTCGGTTACGAGCGGGAGATCGGGAGCGGCATGTCGGCCGCGGTGAGCTATACTCACGCCCGCACCGACAACCTGACCCGCTTCTTCAACGCCAACGACGCGGTGTTCGGCAATCCGTGGATTACCGGTCTCGAGAGCGGCAACGGGATCGGGGTGCTGACGGTGGTCCAAAGCAGCGCCAAGTCCCGCTACAACGGGTTTACCGCCGAGCTCAAGCGGATGGTGGGCACGAACCTGCAGTTCCAGGTGAACTACACTCTTTCGTTCGACAAGTCCGACGACGACAACGAGCGGGATCCCTTCACCTTCCGCTACGCCCGGGCCGATGCGCTGGAGCAGGAATACAACTACAGCGACCGGGATCAGCGGCACCGGGTCAACGCCTGGCTGCTGGCGGTTCTGCCGGGCGACTTCTATCTCAACAACCGGCTCAGCGCGTATTCGCCGCAGCCGGCCTCGCAGGACTGCACGCCCACGGTGCCGGGTGCGATCGAGCGGGCGGTCACCGGACCCGACCGCATCTGCGCCGACGGCAGCATCCTCCAGCGGAACACCATCCGGCGGGACAACGGCTTCTTCTCCTGGGATATCCGGCTCTCGAGGCCGTTTGAGTTGGGGGGCCAGGGCACGGTCGAGGCCATCTTCGAGGTCTTCAACGTGACCAACGCCGACAACTTCAAGGACCCGGCCTCCGGCGGCACCTTCCTCAACTTCGACGGGACCATCCGGAGCGGGTTGGGCGAGCCGCGGCAGTTTCAGGCGGGGCTGCGGTATCTGTTTTAGGGGGGTGTTTGGGCGCTGCTGAAGCGAATACCTCATCGTCAAGCACCTAGAACGTCAGCGACACCAGTATCCCGACAGCCTGGTTCCGCACGTCGCTGCCGTCAATGATGGAGCGTACCCCGGAGGTGTAGCGCGCTTCCAGCCCCAGCGAGGCCTGCGACCAGCGCCACTCCACCCCGCCCCCCGCCACGAATCCGATGTCCAACTTTCGGATGACGTCGAATTCGGCCTCGTCACAGGTGGCCCTGACCGGAGCCCCGGGAACCACCAGCGCCAGGTCACAGCCAATCTGCAGCGCCGGCGCGGGCCCGGTAAAGAGCACCGGCCGGACCGAGCCGGTGGGCAGGGAAACCCGCAGCAGTAGCGGCAGCTCCAGGTAGGCCAGCTCGATGTCGAGCAGCACGCTCCCGCCGCCTTCGAGGATGGCCGCGGTACGCCCCCCCTTGAGGGCAAAGAGCAACTCCGGCCGCGCGCTCAAGATGCCGCTGAGCGGAGCGCTGAGATAGACGCCGGTGAGGGCGCCCTGCCGGCTGCGCACCTGATCCGCGTCGCTCCCGCTGAGATCGGCGCGCGAGTAGCCCACCTGCGCCCCGACGCCGGAGCGCGCCCCCTGCGCCAGCGCCGCCGTGGCCCCGGCGGCGAGCCAGCCAATCACCATCCCGAGCCTCGCAGCCGATCGCATCGCCCTCGCCCCGGTGAGCTGGATGGTGCGAATGTAACGTCGCAGTGGAGCTTGAAAAGGGCCGGGGTTCACGATAGAATCCCGCCCGGACCACCCCCTCGACCCACAGCCCAGGCTATGTCGCTGCTCGCTCTCGATCGCGTCACCAAGAAGTTCGCCGGTGTCCCCGCCGTAAACGAGGTCACCTTCCAGGTGGACCGCGGCCAGGTGGTGGGATTCCTGGGCCCCAACGGCGCCGGCAAGTCCACCACCATGCGGATGATCACCCAGTTCTTCGAGCCCGATGCCGGCTCCATCCGGCTGGATGGGGTGCCCTTGGGGGAGGCGGGGCGCGAGGCCAAGCGGCGGATCGGGTACCTGCCGGAGAACAATCCGCTGTACACCGAAATGCTGGTGTCCGAGTATCTCGAGTTCGTCGCCCGGCTACGGGGGATCGGCGGGACTCGGCGGCGCAGCGCCATGGACGAGGCCATCGCGGCTACCGCGCTGGAGCCGGTGTACCACCGGCCTATCGGCGAGCTGTCCAAGGGCTACCGCCAGCGGGTGGGCCTCGCCTCGGCCATCCTGCACCGTCCCGATCTGCTGGTGCTCGACGAGCCTACCGAGGGTCTGGATCCCAACCAGCGGATCGAGATCCGGCGCCTCATCGGTGCCTTGGGCAGGGAGCGCACCGTCATCCTCTCGACCCACATCCTTCCCGAAGTCCAGTTCACCTGCTCCAGACTGCTCATCATAGACCGCGGCCGCATCGTGGCCGATGGGCCGGTGGACCAGCTGATCACCCGGGCCAAAGACGGCGGCCGGATCAGCGTCGAGGCCGCGGGACGGGACGTGGCCGAACGCCTCGCCGCGCTGCCGGGCGTGCGCGGCATCGAGCGCCCCGAGGCGCAGGATGGCAGGACCCGGGTGACGGTGATCGCGGCCGGCGAGGAAGATCTCCGCCCCCGCATTTTCGACCTGGCGAGAGCCTCGGAGTGGACGCTGTACGAGCTGCACCAGGAGGCCGGCAGCCTGGAGGATCTCTTCCGCCAGCTCACCTCCCCCCAGGAGTCGGCATGACGCGCCTGTGGACCGTCGCGCGGCGCGAGCTCAAGGCGCTGTTCGACCTGCCGGCGGGCTATGTCCTGCTGGTGGTGTTCCTGGCCATCAATGGCTTCGTCTTCTTTCGGCAGGCCTACCTGTCCGATACCGCGAGCCTGCGGCCGATGCTCGATCTGCTCCCGTGGGTGTTCCTCATCTTCGTGCCCGCGGTCACCATGCGGACGCTGGCGGAGGACATCCGCGGCGGTCAGCTCGAGGTGGTGCTCTCTCAGCCGTTGAGCGAGCTGGAGCTGCTGCTCGGCAAATACCTGGGCTCGGTGCTCTTTCTCTGGATCGCCCTGGCACTCACCCTGGCCATTCCCCTCGGCCTTGCCACGGCGGCCGATCTGCACTGGGGAATCATCGCGGCGCAGTATGCCGGCGCCGGGCTGCTGGCGGCGGGACTGGCCGGCGTCGGGATCTGGGCCTCGAGTCTCACCCGCAGCCAGATCACCGCGTTCATCATGGCGACCGGGATCATGTTCCTGCTGATCCTGGTGGGACTCGATCCACTGCTGGTCGGTCTGCCGCCCACGCTGGCCGCGGTGGCGGCGCGGTTGGGAGTGCTGTCGCACTTCGAGAGCTTCGGCCGCGGGGTCATAGATCTGCGCGACGTCATCTATTTTCTCTCGCTGGCCGGAGTGTTCCTGGCGCTGGCCTATGGCGCACTGCAGGAGCGGAAGCTGGCTCCGGGCGGCGGCGCCCGCCGGCGGCTTCGCCTGGGCGTGGGCATCGCGACCGCCTCTTTGATCGTCGTCAATCTCCTTGGCACTTATATCGGGGGCCGGCTCGATCTCTCACCCGGCAACGCCTACACCCTCTCGCCGGCCACCCGCCGGATCGTGAGCGGAGTGGACGACCTGGTCACCATCAAGGTCTTCACTTCGCCCGAGCTTCCCACCGAGGTCGCCCTGCTCAAGCGCGACGTGGACGATCTGCTCCGCGATCTCCGCTCCGCCGGCGGAGGCAAGGTGCGGATCCTCGAGCGGAATCCGACGGACGACGAATCGGCGCTGCAGGAAGCCCAGTCGCTGGGTATCCAACCGGTGCAGTTCAACGTCATCGGCCGCTCGGAGCTGCAGGTCAAACAGGGCTACCTGGGCCTCGCTATCCAGCACGGCGGTGAGACCGAAGCCATCCCCTTCGTGCAGCGCACCGACGACCTCGAGTACAATCTGGTTTCCGCCATTCGCAATCTGACGAGGGACCAGAAGCCGGTCGTGGGAATGGTCAGCTCGACCCGCGGCGCCGGCGCCACCTTCCAGGAGATGGAGCGCCAGCTGGCCCGGTCGTACGAGGTGAGGAACCTCGATCTGGCCGACTCGACCCAGCCCGGTCCCGATGTCACCACGCTGGTGCTCGCCGGCGCGCCCGACAGCCTCCCGGCGGCACAGCTCAGCCGGCTGCAGGCGTTCTTCGGCCGCGGCGGAAGCGCGCTGGTGCTGGCCGCGGGGATGGAGATTGACCAGCGGGCGCCGACGGCCCAGCCCCGGCCGGTGGCGTGGAACGCGTTGCTGAAGCAGTTCGGTCTCGCCATCCGAAGCGACATGGCTTACGATCTTCTGGCCAACGAAGTGATCCCCCTCCCAACCGATTTCGGGCGGGTGCTGCAGGTCTATCCCTTCTTCATCCGAGCCCAGAGCACTCGCCTCTCGCCGATCAACCAGGAGCTGGGAACCGTCGTTCTCACCTGGGCCAGCACGATTGACACCACCGGCGCCGCCAAAGGAAGCATCACCCCGCTTCTCGTCTCCAGCCGGGCTACCGGGAGCTTTACCGGTCCCACCACCATCGCTCCCACGCAAGACTTTCCCCAGACCGGCCTCGAGCCCAGGCTGCTCGCCGCGGTGGCCTCGTCGGGAAAGCAGCGGGTGGCGGTGGTGGGGAGCGTCGAGTTCGCCACCGACCGGTTCGTGCAGACCGCGCAGGAGAATCTGTCCTTTGCCCTCAACGCGGTGGACTGGCTGGCCCAGGATGAGGCGCTGATCGCGATTCGGTCCAAGGATCGGCGGCCCCCCTCGCTGCTGTTCGAAAGCGACGTGGAGCGGGACGCGGTCAAGTACGCCAACGTGTTCGGGGTGCCGCTGGCGGTCGCCCTCTTCGGCCTGGTCCGCCTGCTCCGCAGAAGGCGCCGCACCCGGGAGCCGTACCGACCGCTGGTGGCGGCATCGGAGTCCGCCGCGTGAGCGCCAAGCAGTTGGTGAGGCTGGCCATCGGCCTCGGAGTGCTGCTGCTCCTGTGGGGCGCCGCGGCGCTCATCCGCGACCGCGAGTCCGGCTCCGCCGGCGGAGGGTTCGCCCTCCCCCGCCTCGCTCGCGGCGATGTGGATTCGGTTCGCATCGTCCGGACAAGCGACACGACCCTGCTCGCCCGGCGCGACAGCAGCACCTGGACGGTCAACGGCCTTCCGGCCGCGGCCGGCGCCCCCGAAGAGCTCCTTACCGCCCTGACCGATACCGCGCTTGCCGCCGAGCTGGTGGCGGAACGATCCGCCTCCCATGCGGGGCTCGGGATAGACAGCGCGAGCGGCACCCGCGTGCGGGTAGCGGGAGAGGAAAGCCTACTCGCTGATCTCATCGTCGGACAACGCACCCCCGACCTCACCGGCGGCTATCTGCGCCGCGCCGGCGATTCCGCGGTGTACCTGGTGCGCGGGCGGCTGACCGAACTGCTCAGCCGAACGCCCGACGACTGGCGCGACCGGAAAATCGCGCGGGTGGCGCCTGACAGCGTGGCCCGAATCGAGGTGCGGCGCGGCTCCCGCTCCTACGCGCTGCGCCGAAGAGAGCGAGGTTGGGCGCTCGGTGCCCGGGCGCCGGCCGACTCCGCTGCCGTGGCCGATATGCTGGCGGCCCTCCGCCAGGTGGACGCCTCCGGGTTTGCCACGCCGGCGCAAGCCGATTCCGCCGGATTCTCGCCCGCCGACCGGCGCACCACTCTGCTCCAGGCCGACGGCACCGCGCTGCTGGTGCTGGCCTTCGATTCGACCGCGGGCGGTTTCTGGGTTCGCGCCGACAGTGGCGCCACGGTGTACCGGGTTGATTCCTTCACCGCCGATCGTCTCGCCCCGGCCGAGAGCAGCGTACGGGCTTCGTCGCGCTAGCGGGTGACCGGCGACACGGCATCGCCTCGGCGCCGGGCCGACCGTGAATGATGAACCGGCTGGACGAAGTGCCCGAGAACGAGTGGCGTATTTATCAGCGAGTGATTGACGAGGCCCGCGCCTCGGGTATCGGCGTGGCCGTCGGCGGCGCTTTCGCTCTGGCCGTTTACACCGGCGAGCTGCGCAACACCAAGGATTTCGATCTCTACCTCCTGCCGGAGGACCGCCACGCCATGATCGAGGCGATGAGCCGGGCGGGGCTCACCGACTTCTACGAACGGCAACCCTACGATCGCGCGTGGATCTACCGTGGGGTGCGCGATGAGAGCATGGTAGACGCCATCTGGGCCATGGCCAACCTTCGGGCAGTAGTTGACGAGGGGTGGCTCACCCGGGGAACGACGGCCGAGATCCGAGGCGAGTCCTTACGCGTCATTCCGGTGGAAGAGTTGATCTGGAGCAAGCTCTACGTGCTGCAGCGCTCCCGCTGCGACTGGGGAGACGTGCTCAACCTGCTGGATGCCTGCCTGCCCACGTTGGATTGGCCTCGTCTACTCGCCCGCCTCGGGCTCGACACTCCGCTGCTGGCCGGTGTGCTCTCGGTGTTCACCTGGCTCGAGCCGCACCGCTCGGCTGAGATTCCGGGCGAGGTCTGGGATCGGCTGCACGCCCACCCCGGCACCGGCGACGGGCGCGACCTGAGCCGGGCTCGTGCCGACCTGCTGGACAGCCGCCCCTGGTTCCGCGGCACCAACGCGGCCGGCTGAACCCATCCGTGCTCATCGGCGCCATGAACCACCCGGCTCAGGACGCTGTGCAACAGATCGAGTGGATCGCGTCCCTTGGGTTCGAGTTCGTGGATCTGACGCTGGAGCCGCCGGGCGCCTCATCGTCACGGGTGGACCCCGTGGCCATCCGGCGGGTGCTGGATCGCCACGGGCTTAGGGTCGTGGGGCACACCGCCTTTTATC
>JACCQZ010000263.1 GCA_013813875.1 Gemmatimonadales bacterium
GCGTAGCGGAGGTCTTGCCCCAGAATGCTCATGGCTTTCTCCTGCTCGGTCGGTTGGATGACCGCACAGCGGCGGGCTATGCTGGGCAGGTGGCCCGCGGAAAGAGCTTGCTAGGGACTTGAGGGCATCGAAGCCCACGGCCGCACTATGGGGCAAGGCTAGAACCAGGCCACCACACCATATTCGACAAGTGTGTATGTCACCTGAGGTTGCCACTGCTGGGCTGAATCGTCGGGTATCGGTGCCGTGCGGAAGTGGGAATCGGCTATCCCATAACCGGACGCACGAGCTGATACGGGTGATGTAGGATGGATGCTCGAGGCCGACCTGCAACTCGGTACCCAGTTCGTGTCTTCGCGAAGGCGTAGGACTGCAGGAGTAGGGTCAGTTCCGATCCATCCACCGGCTTTTTGCCTATCTGTTGATCCGACACGTTCTCCTGCTCCCTGCGCTTATCGTATGTCAGCCAGAAGAGGGGGTTCGCGCGTTCGACCAATCCAACCGCGTTAGATAGCCCATTCCGATGCGAGCTGAATAGATCGGCCGGGTGGGGTGAACTTCCTTGAGCCGGAGACTGGGGTGATGTCGTCTTGGCGGAACAATCGGCACGCTAACGGGCCTGCTGCTGCACTTGGGCTGGAAGTCCCGCAAACGCCTTGCGGAACCGCTCGGTGGTGTGGGAGGTCAGAGCTGATCGGGGTCGAGGGCTTTGGTTCCGCCCGAGCCGGTGTTCGGTGAGCGCTTCATCCGCAAGCCGCTCCAATGCGGCCGGCTGACGGGCGAAGGAGGCGTCCCATAGTCCGTCCACGGCCACCTTCGCGAGGATCGCCGCGGCCAGGGCGTCCTGATCAGACGGAGGAAGCTTCGAAGCTGCATCGAAGGCCCGCTTGAGGAGATCTGTCATGGGATGAATCTAACGCCAGCTTGAGAACTAACCAGCGGAACCTGTGTAAACGTCTTAAAAGATGGTAGCAGGTGTTACTCACCTGGTGGGTGAGAGTTTGCAGCGAGGGTAAGCCGGCCGCTAATCGCCAGCCCGTTCGGCTGCCACGTCACGGATGAGGAAACGATGGAGGCGTTGGTGCTCCAGCCTAAGCGACTGCGGAGGATGGGATGAGAGGGTCAAACTGGAGCAGCAAACTGGAGCACGAAACGCTAAGTCTATGAGGGCGGTGGGACTCGAACCCACGACCTAGGGATTAAAAGTCCCTTGCTCTACCAACTGAGCTACGCCCCCGTGTCACGCCGAAGCATAGCCACGAGCCCAGCCGCGCGGCAGGCATGAGCTCACACCTTCCTCAGCCTTTTCCCAGATCGAACGCTCTCTAGCAACCTGTGCAGAACACCTGACGCGGCGGTCAAAAGACTCTACGCTACTGCTCTGCCGAGGAAGAAAGCGACACGTACAAATACCGGAGCCGAATCATGGACCAGCTTGCGCGCGAGCAACGGGTGCGACCCTACCACATCGTCATGCTCGCTCTCAGTCTATACGCTTTATCCGCCCTGTCCGTAGAAGTCTTGGTTCCTCTGGAATCAGAAACACGGCGCCTGCTACAAGCTGCCGATACAGGCGTTTGCATACTCTTCCTCTTGGACTTCGTCCATCAGTTCATCCGGGCTCCGAGCAAGTGGCAATATTTCTCGCGCTGGGGATGGATTGATCTGCTCTCAAGTATTCCGATGATTGACGTACTACGTATCGGACGGCTGGCGCGGGTGATGCGCATCCTGCGAGTGCTCCGCGGTGTTCGCTCGACCAAGCTCCTGGTGACATTCATTCTAGAGCGGCGTGCCGAGAGCGCCGTTCTCGCAATCGCACTCGCAGCCGTATTGCTGGTCCTGTTCGCCAGCATTGCAATGCTTCAATTCGAAGGTACCCAGGAGAGTGCCAACATCAGGACTGCAGGCGATGCTCTCTGGTGGGCCATGGCGACGATCACTACCGTCGGGTACGGGGACCGGTTTCCGACCACGTCGGAGGGACGTGTGGTAGCAGGCATCCTCATGATAGCTGGTGTAGGCTTGTTCGGGACGCTGTCTGGACTCATAGCCTCGTCATTCCTCACACCCGGTGACCAGCAGCAGGAAGGTCAGCTCCAGCTCCTGCGCACGGAGGTTGCGGATCTTCGGAGGATTCTAGAGGACGGACGTGGCCACCCCAAGCCTGGCGAGCCGGGCCTGGAGTAGGTCACTGTATCGGACCAATCGTGCGCAGGAACGGAGTTGTACATGATCAAGCCATCGAAAGCGGTTCCTTGATCATCGCCACCGACTTCTTGGCCGACGTCCTGGGCTATGACAAATACAGTGAGATCACCGCGGAGTTTGTCATTCGGAGCACATTCTGCGACTTGGCGATCAAGATCAATGGCCAGCTTCGTTCCTCATCGAGGTTAAGGCGATTGGGACCGAACTCAAAGAGAATCATCTCCGCCAAGCCGGCAGAGTGGCGCGCCTACCGCATCCGTTTTGAGCAACCGGTCTCCCATGACCTCGTGTTTGACGTGGACCTGCTGGACCCAGCGTGCCGGAACTCCAGTCTGCTCGACAGGCTTTTTCTCATCAGCCGCGAAGCGATCGGGGGCGACGCAATTGATCGCTATTGGCGTCAGAAGGAAGCGACAAATCGGTTTGTGGTGACTCAGATCCTGCTCAGCCCTCCCCTTCTGACAGCCCTCCCCTTCTGACAGCCCTCCGCCGCGAACTGCGCCGGCTGGCTCCCGGTCTTCAGATCACGGAAGAGATGTTGGATGAATTGCTTCGGCTCGAGGTCCTCGAGCGAGACATTCTGGAGGGCGAAAAGGTCGATATGGCGATGAAGCAAGTTCGCCGAGCGAATCGGCGGCGAGAGCAGGAGCGCGCGGCGGAGACAGAGATGGAGGCACCGGCCGCGGCCTCCACCCCGAGTCGCGCGCCCCCACTGTTACAGACGTGAGCGCCATCCCCTCGTCAATCCTCCCCCAGCTCGAGCGCCCTCTGGCAATTGCTGCAAAACACCTTGCGCGGCAGCCGAAAAACCCTGCCTGCCACGCCGAGGCGCCGATGAGTGCCGCAGTAGGGGCAGACACCTTCCGCTGACGAGAAGATTTCTCGTTGAGAAACTCGCATCCCTGCGAGGACGATCCCGATCAGCAGTCCCGCAGGCACCAGGACGAAGTGAACCAGAGGGATCGGCAGGGCGATCAGCGCCACCGCCAGGCCCGCGCCGAGTACGATCCCGGCGCGGGTGAGCCGCGCGCGCAGATTCAAGGTCTCCACGATGACCTGAGCTCGAGTAGGGGTACAGCCGAACCCCGTGAGCGACACGTCGAGTGAACGAGTCTCCATACCTGCGCGCTCCTCTGCTCCCCCTCAGCTCAGCGGCGCGATGTCGTGTCCAGCCCCCCTACCGTATCGGGCACCACCCGCCGCTCGCGGTACAGGGTGTCGTCCGGGCTCAGCGTATCCGACGCCGTAAATGCCGAGTCTCGAACCCGCACCGCTTCGTCATCTGAGGAGCGATTGCCGGCACAGCCGGCCAGCACCATGACACCAACTACCGCTGATAGAATTCGCATACCACCTCGCTGGTTGACCCCGGCATCGGCAGGCGCCCGTCATGGGCGGCATGGGCCGGGAGGGTAAACGACGCTAGTCGTATCGAAAGAGGGTCGCTGTGACGGCAGTAACAGAGTTCGGTTGACCTCAACTCCCTGACCCATCGCGCTCCGAGGCCTCGCGTGCCCAGCGCCGCACCCACGGCCGCTGGTCCCGCATCCGGCGCTCCAACGCCGCTCGCGCGTAGCGATCTCCCCGCGCCGCCAGCACGCCCAGCGCGATGGCCGGGAGCGGCTGCTGGCCGGCAACCCGCTCGAGCGCGGCGACCAACCCCGAATCGGGACGCTGTACCACCGCCGCGATGGCGGCGTTCTGGATGGCGTCGCGGTAGGACGGGGTGCTCAGAGCCGCCAGCACCGCCTTCCTGGATCTCTCCGGCTGCACCCGGGCGAGCGCGGTAAGCGCCGCTGCCCGCACCTCATAGCTCGGGTCCGTGGTCCAGGCCCGGCGCGCCAGCTCCGCCGCACGGCCCCCACCCACCGCGCCCAGCGCTGTCACCGCCGCCTCGCGCACCTGGGCCGAGGTGTCGCCCATGGCGGCTTGGAGCGCCGGGAGCGCCCGTTCTCTGGGAAAGCCGCCCAGTGCACCGGCCGCCTCGGCGCGGGTGAGATAATAGTCCGCGCCCCGCGCCGCCCGGCCCAGGGCGGCCGCCGCGAGCACGTCGCCGGGGCGGCGGGCGAGCTGCCCGATGGCCCAGCTGCGATTCCAGAGATCGTGGTGTCGCGCAAGCTGGGTGGCGATCCAGGCGGTGGGCTGCTCGAAGGCGAGAGTCTTGAGCACGGCGTTCGAATCGTCGAACACCACCATGGTGGGTGCGGCGCGCACGCCGCCGATCCGGACGGTCTGTTCCCGCCGGTCAATCACCACCCGCGCCACCACGTCGCCGGCCGGGGTGCCAACTCGGATCGCGATCGGCGAGCGAAAGACGAGCGGGGTGGCGAAGCGAAAGCCGGCGCTGTCGGCGGTGGCGGTATCCGGCTGGGTTTGCCGTACGGTGAGCGTGACCTCGGCGGCTGCGGAATCGTACGCCGCGGTGACGGCGAACTCGGGATAGCCCGCCCGATAGATCCACTGCGACCAGAACCATTCCAGGTTCTCTCCGGTAGCCTGGAGCACCGCCTGCCGGAGGTCGTCAGTGGTGGCGTTGGCGTAGCGGTGCCGGGTGAGATAGCGGTTGACCGCCCCCCAGAAACGCTCGGGGCCCAGTTGCTTCTTGAGCATCTCCAGAACCAGAGCGCCCTTGAAGTACACGTTGTTGGAGTTGTAGGTGGCGAGCGGCATTCGCTTCCGGGCGTCGGTCGCCACAAACTGGCGGTACTCGTCGAGATAAAAGTCGTCCTCCGCCTGACGGCCGAGCTTGGCGCCCCAGTACTGTCCCACCATGAACTGGGCGAACCCCTCATTGAGCCAGTAGTTGGCCCAGTTCTGGGCGGTGACCAGATTTCCGAACCACTGGTGAGCCAGCTCATGGGGGATAAGCGTGTGCTGGTACCACGGCCGGTCGCGGTAGGCGCGCGCATCGGGCAGCCAATCCACCAGCGTGGTCGCGCTCACGTTCTCCATCCCGCCGATGAACTCGGCCGCAGTGGTCTGGGCGTACTTGGCCCAGGGATAGCGCACGCCGGTAAGCCGGCTGAAGGTCTCCATCATCTCCGGTGTCGCGCCGAAAAGCGGGCGCGCGAGGAGGCTGTCCCGGGGATAGACGTAGTAATCCACCGAGACCTCGCGCCACAGGTCGCTCACTTTGACCAGGGGAGCAGCGACCAGCGAAAGAAGGTAGGTGGATGCCGGCCGGTCCTGCCGCCAATGGGTGGTGCGGACACCGCCGGCACCGCGGCGGTCGCTGACCAACCGGCCGTTGGAGACCACGGTAAAGCGCTCGGGCACCGTGGCGATCACCTCCCACGTGGCCTTGTCGTGGGGCGGGCCGTAGGTGGGGATCCAGCGCGGGTTCCCATCGGTGCCGCCACCGCTGTAGACCTGCTGAGGCCGGCCGGGCTCCTCCTGAAAGAAGTAGAGCCCGCGCCCGTGGGTAATCCGGCCGCGGTAGTCCACCGTGAACCGCACGGTGTCGCGGAAAGGCACCGGAGCGGCCAGCCGCACGACGAGCGAGTCGCCCGGCCGCGAGTACTGAAGTCGCCTGCCGTTTGTCGAGACGATCGAGCGGACCTCGAGCTGCCGTCCCATGTCGAGGATTACCGAGTCGAGTCCCGGCCGGAGCGAGACCACGGTCGTGGTGACCCGGCCATCGAACGCGGTCGAGTCCCAGTCGAAGTTCCGGACCTCGACGCGCTGGTGAATCAGGTCGTAGTCATGCGACGGGGTATGACGGCCGGAGAGCACCCGCTCGGCGTTCGACTGCGCGCCGAGCGATAAGGGGGCGGTGGTCAGCAGCAGAGCAGCGGAATAGATGGACAACGGGGAGTGCATTGGGCTCCGGTGCTGTATTCACCACGAAGGCACGAAGGACACGAAGGACACGAAGAAACAACAAACTGATTTTTTGTTTTCCTTCGCGTCCTTCGTGCCCTTCGTGTCCTTCCACCTGCTGTCAGAGCACCGGACTGACGGCGGCACCCGAGCTATAGCGCGAGCGGAAGCTGGGCCACGGGTGCAAAGGAATGGCGGTGGTGTCGCGTGGCGCCGTGGGCGTTGAGGCCGTCCTGGTGCTCCGGCGTGCCGTACCCCACGTTGGTCTGCCAGCCGTATAGGGGATGCCGCAAGGCGAGGCGGTGCATGAGCAGGTCGCGGACGGTCTTGGCGAGGATGGCGGCGGCCGAGATTGACTGGCAGCGCGCGTCTCCGTCCACCAGCGCCTCGTGCTCGTAGCCGATCTCGGGGAGGGGAAGTCCGTCAATCAGTATCCGGCAGCCCGGCAAACCGTCGGACAGTGGCCCCCGGCAGAACACCCGCGTGATAGCTCTCCGCATCGCGATCGCGGTGGCGACCCGGATGTTGTAGCGGTCTATCTCCCGGCTGGACGCGGCGCCCAAGCCGAAGCCGAGGGCGCGGCGGCGGATCTTTTCAGCCAGGCGGAGGCGAATCGAGGCGGGAAGGGTTTTGCTGTCTCGCAGACCGCGGAGCGCGGCGCAGCCCGCCGGAAACACGACGGCCGCGGCGACCACTGGTCCCGCCAGTGGCCCGCGGCCCGCTTCATCCACACCGATCAGGAGGTGCGCTTGGGCCCAGGCGGCCCGTTCCCGCAAGAGCGATGGGCGCACAGC
>JACCQZ010000296.1 GCA_013813875.1 Gemmatimonadales bacterium
GATCAAGGGTGGGGTGGTGGTCAACCTGATGGGGGTGGATGCGTTCCTGCCCGGCAGCCAGATCGCGCTGCGGCGGGTGCCCAACATAGACGAGCTGCTGGGCCAGACCTACGAGTTCAAGATCATCAAGCTCAACAAGCGCCGGCGCAACATCGTCGTGAGCCGCCGGGTGATTCTGGAGAACGAGCGGGCCCACAAGCGCGAGCACCTCATGAAGGAGCTCGCCGTTGGTCAGGTGCGGAAGGGCGTGGTCAAGAACATCACCGACTTCGGCGCCTTCATTGACCTGGGCGGAGTGGACGGCCTGCTGCACATCACCGACATGTCCTACGGCCGGGTGTCGCACCCGACCGAGATGGTCGGCATCGGCCGCGAGGTCGAGGTCAAGATCCTCGACATCGACTGGCAGCGGGAGCGGATCAGCCTGGGGATGAAGCAGCTTCAGTCCTACCCCTGGCAGAACGTGGCCGCCAAGTACCCGGTGGGCACCAGGGTGCAGGGCAAGGTGGTGTCCATCACCAACTATGGCGCGTTCGTCGAGATCGAGCCGGGCATCGAGGGTCTGGTGCACATCTCCGAGATGAGCTGGACCCGGAACGTCCGGCACCCGTCCAAGATCGTGAGCATCGGTGAGACCATCGAGGCGGTAGTGCTCAAGGTGGACGAGGCCGAGGAGAAGATTTCGCTCGGCATGAAGCAGACGGAGCAGGATCCCTGGATGGTGTTGCCGCTCAAGTATCCGGTAGGTACCCGGCTCAGCGGCAAGGTGCGGAACCTCACCAGCTTCGGCGCCTTCGTCGAGATCGAGCCGGGGATTGACGGGCTGATCCACATCTCGGACATGTCGTGGACCAAGCGGGTGCAGCACCCGTCCGAGGTGGTGAAGAAGGGCGACAGCGTGGATGTCGTGATCCTCAACATTGACGCCGAGAACAAGCGGATCTCGCTGGGGCTCAAGCAGGCGGAAGAGGATCCCTGGCTCCGGATCGGGGAGACATATCCGATCGGCATGGAGCTCCGGGGCCGTGCGGTGCGCCTGATGGACAAGGGAGTGGTGGTGGATCTGGGCAACGACATCGAGGGTTTCGTGCCGATGTCGCAGCTCGGGGTGGCCAACATCGAGAATCCTGGGGACGCAGTGAAGGAAGGGCAGCCGCTCGATCTGCGCGTACTCGAGGTGGATCCGATCCACCATCGGATCGTGCTGGCGGTGATCGGGTATCCCGATGAGCCGATCATTCCGCCGGTGCGGCCGGAGATTCCGGAGGAGACGGCGGCGCAGTAAGTCGAGTTCAGGTGCGCTGGCGGCGGCGATGGGGACGGCACTCCCTCTAGTCGCCGCGGCCACGCAACGTCGTCTTCCTACTTGATGAACCGGCCTCCAACCTGCACCCCTCGGCACAGACTCAGCTGCTCGACAGCTTCAGGAACCTTCCTGAGGGATGCCACCTCATCTATACGACTCACAGCCATCATCTAATTAAGCCTGAATGGCTTGATGGAGCCTTTGTCGTACGGAACGCGGGACTGGAGTATGGAAAGGATGAGGACGAGTACACCTCTCGCCGGACACTAATTACGCTTCAGCGCTACCGAGAGTTTGCCGCGCAGCATCCAAGTCAGACTACCTATTTTCAACCGGTACTCGATGCTTTGGACTACGTTCCCACACAGCTGGAGTTTGTACCCGACGTTGTGATGGTCGAAGGCAAGAACGATTTCTATGTTCTGCAGTACATAAGTCGCCTTCTCGACGGCGCTCCAGCGATTCATTTTCTTCCGGGTTCTGGAGCAGGTAGCCTGGATACTCTAATCCGTCTCTACGTCGCGTGGGGGCGGAATTTCATCATTCTCTTAGATGCTGACAAAGAGGGCGCATCGCAGCGAAAGCGTTACATCGAGCTCTTTGGCAGCTTGGAATCGGCCGCTAACGGCCACCGACCTGGAAGAGTTGGAGCGCCTCTTGGCCGAAAGCGGCGTGGGCGGGGCCGAGGAGATCACTCAGGCGAAGACCGAGTCGAACGGACTCGGACTATTCGTGCGCTCCCTCGTGGGATTGGACCGAGGGGCTGCCAAGACGGCGCTTGCCGGCTTTCTCGACCGAAAACCCCTCGGTGCAAACCAGATCGAGTTCGTGGGCCTCATCGTTGACCATCTCACCGAGCACGGAGTGATGCCGGCGTCTCTCCTCTACGAGTCGCCCTTTACCGACGTCTCGCCGCGAGGGCCCGATGGGTTGTTCAGTTTGACGCAGGTGGAGGAATTGATTGAGGTCCTCGATCGGCTCAGAGGTACGGCGATCGCTGCCTGACTTCCGCCCGCCGGGTGCCCGAGCTGCTTCCTCGCGGCGGTCAGCGCACCCCTCGCAGCAGCGGCACGAAGCGCACCGGCTCCAGCTCGCGGCTACTGATCCTGCCCGCCGCGTCCTTCTCCAGCAAGACCAGCCGCTGATCGGTATACGGGTCTCCCACCGGCATCACCAGCCGCCCGCCCGGCGCAAGCTGCTCGACGAGCGCCGGCGGAATGGAATCGGCACCCGCGGTCACCACGATGGCATCGAAGGGCGCCTCCTCCGGCCAGCCGGCGTACCCATCACCGTGCCGCACGAACACGTTGGTAAAGCCCAGTCGGCGCAGGCGGTCTTTCGCTTCTCGGGCGAGCGCCTCGAAGATCTCGATGCTCCAGACCCGGGCTCCCGCCGCGGCCAGCACCGCGGCCTGGTAGCCCGACCCGGTGCCGACCTCGAGCACCCGCATTCCGGGCCGAGGACGGATCAGCTCCGTCATCAGGGCGACGACATAGGGTTGCGAGATGGTCTGGCCCCGGCCGATCGGCACCGGGGTGTCTTCGTACGCCAGGCCCCGCGCCTCGGCGGGCACGAACTCATGCCGGGGAACCATGTGCATCGCCGCCAGGGTGGCCGAGTCGCGGATCCCGCGCGGGAGAAGCTGCATGGAGACGAGGCGCTCCCGCTCGGCGCGCGTGCTGTCGGCGGCGGGACGCTGCGCCGCCACCGGCAGGACGGGAAAAGTCAGCGGCGCCACGACTATCAGCAGTTGACGGTAGAGCATATCGCCTCCATACATGGATTGCACTCTACCTACCAGGAGGGCTCCATAACCAGGCAACTCCGCTGTCGCGACGTCGGGCTGGACTGCGACTTCGAGGCGCGCGGGAACCCCTGGTGCAGGTTGTCGCCCTTTATCGGCCGGAGCTCATGATTGAGATCGGCGGAGATCGCCCTGCCCGGCAGCGGGGGAGGGCCCGAGTCACAGCGGCCGTGAGCGGAGCCAGGGAGCCTTACTGATGGACAAGCGCGTTCTCCGTACCGTCTGCGGCTCGTCGGAAAGCAGTTAGATCCGATCGGCAGAACCCAACCCACCGGCAATCTTCGCGAGGACACTCATGACCGCACCCGCCATCCCGCTCCAGGAGTTCGACCAGGAGATGGCGTCCACCCGCAAGCTCCTGGAGCGCGTGCCGACGGAGCAGGGCGCCTGGAAGCCGCATGAGAAATCGTTTCCGCTCGGCCATCTCGCCCAGCTGGTCGCGTCTATGCCGGGGTGGATCGCCTCGTCGCTGCGCCAGTCTCACATTGATCTGGCCCAATCCGGGGGCTACAGCTTCGAGCCGACCGAGACGTTGCTGAGCGAGTTCGATAAGAACGTCCGCCAAGGCCGCGAGGCGCTTGCCTCTGTGAGGGACCTGGAGGCGCCCTGGTCGCTCAAGCACGGAGCGCAGGTGCTGTTCACGATGCCGCGGGGAGAAGTAGTGCGCCAGCACCTGAATCACCTGATCCACCACCGGGGACAGCTCACGGTGTACCTGCGGCTGGTGGACGTGCCGCTGCCGCAGATCTATGGGCCGACGGCGGATGAGAAGTGGTGAGAGCGCTGGGCGCGGGCATGGTCCGAGTTGTCACCCTGAGCCCTTCGCTGCGCTCAGGACAGGCTCCGCCAAGGGGGCATATCTCAGGGCATGGCCGCTTCGCTCCGCTCAGCGTGACAACGGGGCGTGCAGGCACGTCCCCGGAACTTCGTCGCTCGGGTCGGGATGTCTCCCGCAGGGAGCGTCAGGCCGGCCGATCTCCTCGAGGCGACGGACGCTCAGAGGCGGCCTGCAGCGACCGGAGGGAGGCAGCCCGGCCCCCAGCGTCCCGCACCGGAGCTCAGATGACATGAGCTGGACCCCGCCCCCTTCCCTCCGTTCAGGGTGACAACCGGCCCCATCAGCCCTACCTTTCCGCGCCATGCCCGACCCCCGCCACCTCCTCGACCAACTCCACCACCGCCAAGCCCTCGCCGAGAAAGGCGGAGGCGCCGAGCGAATCGCCCAGCAGCACATGAAGGGCAAGCTCACCGCCCGAGAACGCCTCGACCTCCTGCTCGACGAGGGAAGCTTCGTGGAGCTCGACCGGTTCGTCACCCACCGCTCCACCGATTTCGGCCTCGACCAGCAGGTCGTCCCCGGCGACGGCGTCGTCACCGGCTACGGCCGGGTGGACGGCCGCCTGGTCTACGTCTTCTCCCAGGACTTCACCGTCTTCGGCGGCTCCCTGTCCGAGGCCCACGCCGAGAAGATCTGCAAGGTGATGGACCTCGCCCTCCGCAACGGCGCCCCCATGGTCGGGCTCAACGATTCCGGGGGCGCCCGGATTCAGGAGGGCGTGGCCTCGCTCGGCGGTTACGCCGACATCTTCCTCCGCAACACCCTCGCCTCCGGCGTCGTGCCCCAGATCTCCGCGGTGCTCGGTCCCTGCGCCGGCGGAGCGGTCTACAGTCCGGCCATCACCGATTTCATCTTCATGGTTCGCGGCGTCAGCTACATGTTCGTCACCGGGCCCAACGTGGTGAAGACCGTCACCCACGAAGAGGTGAGCTTCGACGAGCTGGGCGGCGCCGATACCCACGGCGGCACCTCCGGGGTCGCCCACTTCGTGCACGACTCCGAGCCCGAGTGTATCGGGGCCATCCGCGAGCTGCTTGGCTTCCTCCCGCTCAACAATCTCGCCGATCCCCCCGAGCGCCCGACCGCCGATCCTGTAGACCGCCGGGACGAGGCGCTGCTCGACCTCATACCCGACAGTCCCAACAAGCCGTACGACATGCACGCCGTGATCGGCCGGGTGGTGGACGAGGGCGGGTTCCTGGAGGTGCACGGCGGCTATGCCGAGAACATCCTCACCGGCTTTGCCCGGCTGGGTGGCCGCGCGGTGGGCATCGTGGCCAACCAGCCGGCGGTGCTGGCCGGGGTGCTCGACATCAGCGCCTCGATCAAGGCCGCCCGGTTCATCCGATTCTGTGACTGCTTTAACCTCCCGGTCGTCACCTTTGTGGATGTCCCCGGGTTCCTCCCCGGCGTGGCCCAGGAGCACGGCGGCATCATCAAGCATGGGGCCAAGCTCCTCTTCGCCTACTGCGAGGCCACGGTTCCCAAGCTGACCGTCATTACCCGGAAGGCCTATGGCGGGGCCTACGACGTCATGAGCTCGAAACACATTCGGGGCGACGTGAATCTGGCGTGGCCCTCGGCGGAGATCGCCGTGATGGGGCCCAAGGGGGCGGTGGAGATCCTATTCAAGGATGAGATCGCCCGGGCGGAGGACCCGGCGGCCGCCACCTCCCGGCTGATCGAGGAGTACACCGACAAGTTCGCCCATCCGTACACCGCGGCGGCGCGGGGGTACATTGACGACGTGATAGACCCGCGGGACACCCGGCCGCGACTGATTGACGCCCTACGGACACTGCGGAGCAAGCGTGAGCGCAATCCGCCCAAGAAGCACGGAAACATCCCGCTCTGACCGCCGGGCCGCCCCTGGCCGAGGCCTCCGGCACCCTAGCCAAGTGCTGTCGGTCATACCATTTTACGTCGCCAATGGAAGCTCTCTCCGGTAAGTCGAAGGTCTCCCGCGCGTTCCCGGCCCGCGGCCCATGCCAGGCCGGCGCCGCCGTGCTGTTGGCGTCGCTGGCGCTCACGACTCCGCTGCTCTCTCAGGCCGCCATTGATCCCAACGTGGCCCCGCGCGCAGCCGCGCTCGACCGCCAGGGCGAGCGGCACCTCGCCGTAGACCTGCTCGGCCGCTATCTGGCCACCGCTCCGGACGATGGCAGCGCCTGGCTGCAACTGGGGCGGTTCTATCTCTACGACGCCCGCGACTGGCACCTGGAGGATCATCGGGGCGACCCCGATGGGCTGCTCTACCTGGACTTCGCCGCCACCGCGCTGGAGCAGTCCATCCGGCTGGCGGTTGACTCGGGGGTTGTCTTCCGCGGGCTGGCCGAAGTCGAGCGGGCGCTCATCTTCGTGGAGGACTCCGGCTGGGCCGCGGCCCGGTATGCCCGGGCACGGCCCGGCGTCCCGCCGATGCCGCCCTTCATTCTCGAGCTCGGCGCCAATCTCCTGGCCTCGTGCCCGGCGGGCGGAGTGCTCCTTACCGGTAACGATCTCGAGGCGCTTTCGGTCTGGTACGGCAGTATCGAACATCCCGCGCTCGACATCCTTCCGATCCGCCCCGCCCTCTACGCCACCGACTCTCTCTACCGCCGGCGCATGGCCGAGGCTATGGGAGTGGACCCCGGCCTTTCGGTACAGAGCGCACTCGCGGCGGTAGCACCGCGGCGGCCGCTCTGCCTCAGTCCGGGCACCGACAGTGCCGCCGTTCCGCCGCTTGCCTGGATGCCGCTCCGGCTGGTTCGGGTCAACCGCACCGGCTCGCCCGGCCCCGAGGCGCTCTCGGTGAACGAGCTGCTCAAGGCCACCCGGCAGTCCGGCTCGCCCTGGGTGCTCGCCGCCCGGGGTGTTTACGACGGCGCCGCGCGCCACAACGTGCTGCTCTGCAGCAGTCTTCTCCTCCTCTTCGGAGATTCGCCTCCCCCCGCATGCCGCCCGTGAGCCGGGGGCGGTGAAACGGGTCCTCGTCGCCAATCGCGGGGAAATCGCTCTCCGCATCATCCGCGCATGTCATGAAGAGGGAATCGAGGCGGTGGCCGTCTACTCGGCCGCCGACCGCTCGAGCGCGCACGTGCGCGCCGCCGACCGTGCCGTCGCCATCGGACCCGCTGCCCCCTCGGAGAGCTACCTGCGCATTGATCGCCTGGTGCAGGCGGCGCTCGACTCCGGGGCCGAGGCGATCCACCCCGGCTATGGCTTCCTGGCGGAGCGGGCCGCCTTTGCCGAGGCAACCGAGCAGGCCGGTCTGATCTTCGTAGGTCCACCCGCTTCGGCCATCCGCGCCATGGGCGATAAGACCGAGGCCCGCCGCCGCATGCGCGACGCGGGAGTGCCGATCGTCCCCGGCGCGAGCGCACCGGTGGATCAGATCGGTCCGGCGCTGGGGCTGGCGCGTGAGGTCGGCTATCCCCTGATGGTAAAGGCGGCCGCGGGAGGGGGCGGAAGGGGGATGCGGATGGTGCGCGCTCCCGGAGAGCTGGAAGGCGCGCTGGCGGCGGCGGCATCGGAGGCGCTGAAGGCGTTCGGTGACGCCAGCGTCTACATCGAGAAATACATCGTCCGGCCCCGACACATCGAAATTCAGATCCTGGCCGACCGGGAACGCACGGTGCACCTGGGCGAGCGCGAATGCTCGATCCAGCGCCGCCATCAGAAGCTGGTGGAGGAGGCGCCCTCCTGCGCCGTCACCGAGGAGCTGCGAGAGTGGATGGGAGCGGCGGCTCTCGCGGCGGCGGAGGCGGTGGGCTACCTCGGCGCAGGAACCTGTGAGTTTCTGCTGGCGGAGGATCGCTCGTTTTACTTCCTGGAGATGAACACCCGGATTCAGGTGGAGCACCCGGTGACCGAGATGGTCTACGGCGTGGACCTGGTGCGCGAGCAGCTGCGGATCGCCGCGGGGGACACGATGCGAGTCCATCAGGGCTGGCTCCACCCGCGCGGTTGGGCGCTGGAATGCCGGATCACCAGCGAGGATCCGGGGAACGGTTTTCTCCCCTCGACCGGCCGCATCGAGGCGCTGCGCCTGCCCGGCGGGCCAGGGGTGCGCTGGGACGGCGGAATCGAAGCCGGCGACGAAGTCACCCTGTTTTACGACTCGCTGCTCGCCAAGCTGATCGTCTGGGCGCCCGACCGGGCGCAGGCCATTGGCAGGATGACGCGGGCGCTCGATGAGCTGCTGGTGCTCGGGATCGCCACCAACCAGGGCTTTCATCGCCGGCTGATGGCCGACGCCGCCTTTCGGCAGGGCGAGATAGACATCCAGTTTCTGGAGCGCCGGCCCGATCTGGTGGCGCCCGCGCTCACTGGCGAGGCCACGGCGGAGCTCGCCATCGCGGCGGCGCTCGCCGAGGACCAGGCCCGGCGGATGCGGCGGCCAGGCGTGTCGGACGACGAGCACGCGAGTCTGGCCTGGCTGCAACACGCGAGGGCCGAGGGACTGCGATGATGCCGGTGCGGATCCTTCGCCTCGCTGCCGGAGGCGACGGGATCGGCAAGCTGCCGGATGGCAGGACGGTGTTCGTTCCGCGCACGGCGCCGGGAGATCTGGTCGAGCTGCAGGCGGTGCGCGAGCACAAGCGCTTTGCCCGCGCCCGTCCCGGCCGGCTGCTGGAGCCGGGGGCCGACCGAGTGGAGCCGCGCTGCCCCCACTACGTGCGCGACCAATGCGGCGGCTGCCAGTTGCAGCACCTCGCTCCCGATGCCCAGCGCGAAGCGAGACGCGGCTTCGCCGGCGACGCGATCCGCCGGCTCGCCCGGCGCGACATCCCCGATCCTTCCATCGTGCCCTCGACCCGGGTGTACGATTATCGCACCAAGATCACTCTCGCGGTGGATCCGGGGGGAAGGCGCATCGGCCTGCACCCGCACGACCGGCCGGACCAGGTGTTCGATCTGCAGTGGTGTCACATCACCGTGCCCGAGCTGATGGAGTTGTGGCAGGTGGCGCGGGGGCTCCGGCCGCTCTTTCCGCCGCGGCTCCAGCAGGTAATCCTGCGGCTCGATCGCGCCGGCGCCCGGCACCTGGTCTTCCGCGTTTCCGGCGCTGAGGAGGCATGGAGCGATGCGGCCCGGCTTCATAGCGAGCTGGAGCGCCGGGGCGCCCTCGCTACCATCTGGTGGCAACCGGAACCGGGTGCCGCTCGCGCCATGGCAGGCGCGGGAGAGGCGTACCCCGCCACCGTGTTCGAGCAGGTGCATCCGGAGATGGGTGACGTGGTGCGCGAGTTCGCCGTCGAAGCGCTGGCGCCGGCGGCCGGGTCCCACGTGTGGGACCTCTACGCCGGCATCGGCGAGACCACCGCGCTCCTGGTCGGCGCCGGTGCGGTGGTCGAGAGCGTGGAGTCCGACCGCCGGGCGGTCGCCGAGGCGGAGGCCCGAGGGCCCGCCGCCCGGCGCCACACCGGGCGGGTGGAGGATGTGCTGGGTGAGCTCAAGTCTCCCGACGGCGTCATCACCAACCCGCCCCGGACCGGAATGGACGAGCGGGTGGCGGCGGCGCTGGAGCAGCGCGGCCCCGCCAGGGTGGTCTACGTCTCCTGCGATCCCGCCACGCTGGCCCGCGACCTCGCGCGGGTGCCGGGATATCGGCTCACCGCCGTGCGCTGCTTCGATCTCTTTCCGCAGACGGCGCACGTGGAGACCGTGGCCGTGCTGGAGCGCGCCTCGTGAAATACATCGTGACGGTGGCCGGCAGGGAGTTCGAGGTCGAGGTTGACGGCGAGCAGGTCACCGTGGCAGGACGGACTCATACCGCCACTCTGTCCGCCGCCGGCCCTCCGCCGCTGCAGCAACTGCTGGTGGACGGACGGCCCCTCCCGCTGGCCCTCGAGCGGGCGGGGCGGGGAGTGTGGAAGATCACCTCCCGCGGTGAGCGCTGGGACGCCGAGGTGCTCGATGAGCGGACCCGGCACATCCGCAGCCTGACCGGGGCGGCGGAAAAGCACCGGGGGCCGGAGGTGCTGAGGGCGCCGATGCCGGGACTGGTAGTTCGGATACAGGCCGTGCCGGGGCAGGAGGTGGCGGCCGGCGCGGGGTTGGTGGTGCTCGAGGCCATGAAAATGGAGAACGAGCTCAAGGCTTCCGCACCCGGCATGATCCGCGCGGTGCACGTGCGGACCGGGGAGGCGGTGGAGAAGGGGCAGGCGTTGGTGGAGTTTGCCTGAAAGTCGAAGGTCAAGAAGTCGAAGGTCGAAAGTCGAAGGTCTGAAGTCAAAGGCTCAATCAGCTGCGGTGACCTTCGACCTTCGACGTCAGACCTTCGACTCCATTCCCCACTTGACCCACCCCCGAATCTCCGGCTATCTTACGAGTCTGTCTTGATTTGGCCCTGGTTTACCCGCGAGGATCGCGACCCGATGAAGACCTTTACCGCCACCCCCGACGACATCACCCACGACTGGCACGTGGTAGATGCGTCCGGCATCCCGCTCGGCCGGCTGGCGAGCGCGGTGGCCCAGCTCATCCGCGGCAAGCACAAGCCGACCTACACGCCGCACATGGACGGCGGAGATTTCGTGGTGGTGGTAAACGCCGCCCGGGTCAAGCTCACCGGTCGCAAGCTGTCCAACAAAAAGTATTTCAAGCACACCGGGTACATGGGCCACGACAGCATGACCGCCGCGCGCGACCTCCTCGCCAAGCACCCCGACCGGGTCATCGAGAAGGCCGTCTTCGGCATGCTGCCCAAGACCTCGCTCGCTAAGCAGAAGCTCCGCGGCAAGCTCAAGGTGTATGCCGATGCGGAGCATCCCCACGCGGCGCAGCAGCCCAAACCGTTCACCGTGACCCTTTCCGCCTCGAAGGTCAGCGCATGACAGCTACACCCCAGTTCCGTTGGCAGGCGGTCGGCCGGCGCAAGACCAGCGTCGCCCGAGTCTATCTCACTCCCGGCACCGGCAAGTGGGACATCAACGGGCGTACGCTCGGCGATTATTTCCCGCGGCCCTCGCTGGTGCAGCACATTCAGCAGTCCTTTACCGCCACCGACACGCTGGGCGCGTTCGACGTCAAGGCGCATGTGAACGGCGGTGGGCAGGCGGGACAGGCGGGCGCCCTCCGTCACGGCATCGCCCGGGCGCTGGTCGAGGCCGATGGGCAGCACCGGACCAAGCTCCGTGCGGCCGGTCTCATGACCCGTGATCCCCGGGCGGTGGAGCGGAAGAAGCCGGGCCGGTCCGGAGCACGCAAGCGGTTCCAGTTCAGCAAGCGGTAGATCAACCAACCTCGCACACCGCTGGATTCCGACGTGGGTGCCCCCGCCGGGGGTAGCGTCGGGAGATGAAGGCGGTGGACGCACAACCCTAAGCTCGGATCGGACACTTTCATCCGCATGGCACAGCCTCAACTGCAGGACCTGCTCGAAGCCGGGGTGCACTTCGGCCACCAGACACGCCGGTGGAATCCGAAAATGCGGCGCTTCATTTTCGCCGAGCGCTCCGGCATCTACATCATTGACCTCCAGAAGACCCTCCGGCAGATCCAGAAGGCGCAGGACCTGCTCAAGAACGTCGTGCTCAAAGGCGAAGGCGTGCTCTTCGTCTGCACCAAGAAGCAGCTCAAGGCCATCGTGCAGGCCGAGGCGTCCGATGCCGGGGCGTTCTACGTCACCGAGCGCTGGCTCGGGGGCATGCTCACCAACTTCCAGACCCTGAAGAAGCAGATCCGGCGGCTTCGCGAGCTGGAGCAGGGCGCGGCTGACGGCGATTTCGAGAACTACACCAAGAAGGAAAAGCTGCTCTTCGAGCGGGAGCGGGTAAAGCTGAGCCGCAACCTCGAAGGCATCAAGCTGATGGCCCGGCTTCCGGGCGCGCTCTTCGTGGTGGACGCCAAGAAGGAAAAGATCGCCGTGGCCGAGGCCAACAAGCTCGGTATCCCGGTCGTGGCCATCGTGGACACCAATGCCGACCCCGACGTGATCACCGTGCCGGTGCCCGGGAACGACGACGCGATTCGGTCGGTTTCGCTGATTACCGCTGCGCTCTCCGACGTGATCAAGGAGTCCCGGGCCCAGATGCCGATGCGTGAGGCCTCCGAGGATCTCGAGGCCGAGACCTACAGCACCGACAGTGGCAGCGAGGGCGATGCCGACGCCGATCGCAAGCGCCGCCGCCCCCGCCGTAAGCGGCGGCCCAAGCCGGAGGCCATCGCGGCCCGGCTCAAGACCGACTCCGAAAGCGTGGTCGAAGCAGCCGCCCCGGGAGCGGTAGGCGAGTCGGGCGCCTAGGAGCGCCGCCGGACACTTGGAGCATCCGCCGCTCCCGGCCCCGTGCGGGCCGCGAGCGGCGGTTTTACAATTCACCCCGACCTGAACCGACGAAGATTGGCTGAGGAGAACATGGCGAGCGTGACTGTTTCACCGAAGGACGTGAGTGAGCTTCGGACCCGCACCGGGGCCGGCATGATGGATTGCAAGCGGGCGCTGGAAGAGGCCGGCGGCGACATGGAAAAGGCGGGCGAGATCCTCCGCAAGAAGGGCATCGCCAAGGCGGAGAAGCGCGCCGGCAAGAGCGCCTCCCAGGGCATCATCGTGAGCTATATCCACCATAACGGCCAGGTGGGCGCGCTGGTGGAGCTCAACTGCGAGACCGACTTCGTCGCCCGCACCGACGATTTCCAGCAGCTCGCCCGGGAGATCGCTCTCCACGTGGCCTCGGCCGACCCCATCGGGGTCAATCCCGAGGACGTGCCCGCCGATCTCCTCGAGCGCGAGCGGCGCATCGCCGAAGATCAGGTGGCGCAGGAAGGCAAGCCGGAGAACATTCGCGCCAAGATCGTGGACGGAAAGCTCAAGAAGTTCGTGGCCGAGCGCTCGCTGACCGAGCAGCTCTTCGTCAAGGACGACAAGCGGACCGTCGGTCAGTTGGTCAAAGAGGCTTCCGGAAAGCTCGGCGAGACCATCGCCGTGCGCCGCTTCGCGCGGTTCAAGATCGGGGAAGCCTGATGGCTCTGGCCTACGCCCGGGCGCTGCTCAAGATCTCGGGCGAGGCCTTGGGCGGCGACAAAGGCTTTGGCCTCGACTTCCATGTGGTAGAGGCGTTCGCCGAAGAGGTCAAAGCGGTGCACCGGCTCGGGGTGCACCTGGCGCTGGTGGTCGGCGGCGGCAACATCATCCGGGGCACGGCGGCCAGCCGCGAGGGGCTCGACCGGGTCTCGGCCGACTACATGGGCATGCTGGGCACGGTGATCAACGCCCTGGCGCTGCAGGACGTGCTGGAGAAGATCGGAGTAGACACCCGGGTCATGACCGCGATCCGCATGGAGTCGGTGGCTGAGCCCTATATCCGGCGGCGGGCCATCCGGCACCTGGAGAAGGGGCGGATGATCATCTTTGCCGCCGGCACCGGTAACCCATTCTTCTCCACCGACACCGCGGGCGTTCTGCGGGCCCTGGAGATCGAGGCCCAGGTCATTCTCAAGGCCACCAACGTGGACGGCGTTTATACCGGGGACCCCCGGACCGACGCCACGGCGACGTTCATTCCGGAGCTCACCTACCAGGAAGCAATCGTCAAGAACTACGCGGTTATGGACGCCAACGCTTTCGGCCTCTGCAAGGCCAACCAGCTCCCCATCGTCGTCTTCAACATCAACCAGCCCGGCGCCATCAAGCGGGTACTCCAGGGCGAACGGGTAGGGACCATGGTCCGATGAGCACCATCCCCGATCTCACCAAGCAGGCGCGGGAACAGATGCA
>JACCQZ010000300.1 GCA_013813875.1 Gemmatimonadales bacterium
GGCTGGGCTCCGCCTACATCCTCGTCTTCTCGGTGGCGGCGCTTCCCTTCGGAGTGCTCAGCGATCTGCGCTCCCGCCGCGCGGTGATCAGCGGCGGCGTGACGGTCTGGAGCGCGTTCACCTTCCTGAGCGGACTGGTCAGCAACTACTGGCAGCTGTTCATCTGCCGCGCGGCGGTCGGAGTGGGCGAGGCGGCCTACGGGCCGGCCGCCTCCTCGATGGTCGCCGACTACTTCCCCGGTCCTCGCCGGGCCGTGGCCATGGGAATCCTCGCCTCCGGCGTGGCGCTCGGCGGAGTATTGGGGCTCCTGCTCGGCGGCTATCTCGAGGCGCTGCACGGTTGGCGGGTGGCCTTCATGGTAGTGGGATTGCCCGGCTTCATCTGCGCCGTCCTGGTGGCCCGGCTTCCTGATCCCGCCCGGCTGCCCGAGAAGCTCACCGTCCTCTCGTTCCTGCGCGACTTTCACATCGGCGCCGCTTCGCTGGCCCGCCAGCTCTGGCCGCTCATTGCCGGCGTCATCCTCGGCGGGGCGGCCGCCTATTGGCTCGACCGGTATTACGGCGCCGACTCCAAGCTCGACATCGCCACCCTCAGCGCCGCGGTCGGGATCGGGCTGGCATTCACCATCTTCCGCTGGGTGCGCCGCACGCCGGCGGACCCGACCGACGAACCGCCCTTCGGCAGCGGGATCGGCGGCGCGTTCGACGATATCGTGCGGGCAGGCAAGACGGTGCTGCACACACCGACGCTGGTCTACGTCTTCCTGGCGGGTGCCTTGATCTCGTTCGGCCTGAACGGAATCGTAGGCTGGGGCCCGACGTTCGTCTCCCGAGAGCTGGGGCTCACGGCGGGCGAGGCGGCGGCGCTGCTGGGAAAGTGGGGGCTCATCGCGGGTACGGCGGGGACGCTCTTTGGGGGATTCCTGGCCGACTGGCTGCGCCGCCGCTACGAGACGGGACGCGTCATCACCGTGGCGCTGGGACTTCTCCTGGGCGGGCCGCTCGCGTTCTGGCTGCTCACCATTCGGGATCTCGACACCTTCAAGGCGGTGTTCGTGGTCGCCTTCTTCTGTCTCTCCTGGTACAACGGCCCGATCACGGCGGTGATCTTCGACGTGGTGCCGCCCCGGATCAGCGCCACCGTAGCCGGCGCTTACCTCCTCTTCATCCACCTGGCTGGAGACGCCATCGCGCTCCCGCTGGTGGGGACGCTCTCCGATCAGTTCGGCCTGGACCGCGCCATCCTGCTGCTTCCCGTGGTGGTCGTGGCAGGGGGCATCGTGGTGCTGGGCGCGGTGCGGACGCTGGCGCGGGACATGGTGCGGGTGGGCGCGAGCTGACCCCTCACGTGGTCCGGCGTCCGGGCAGCGACCGGATGTAAAGCCAGACCGCGCGGATCTCGTCGTCCGTCATCCGGCCGGAGCGCAGCCAGGGCATTTTCTCGGGGTCTACGACGGAGCCGTCCGGCCTTTGTCCCTGCCGCAGCGAGCGGAAGAAGTCTGCTTCGGTCCAGGCGGCGAGCCGGCTTCGGGTCAGATCAGGAGCCGCGGGATCGCCGGTGCCGGCCAGATCGCTGCCGTGACAGCTTCGGCATCCTCCGAGCGTCGCCAGGTATTTCCCGTACTCGACCGAGACGCCGGGCACCGGTGGGCGCCGGGTGGCGTCGTGGTCAATCACTTTGACCGGCAGGAGGGGGAAGTTGCCACCGAGGTACAGCGCCCTGGCGATCGGCCCGACCCTCGGCGCGGGCGTTTCACGATCCACCGGCGGCCGGGCGCGTAGATAGCCCACGACGGCGGCAAGCTCCGCGTCGCCCATGACGGTGTAGGCCTCTGAAGGCATGAAAATGAGCGGACGGCCGTCCTTGGCAACTCCATGCCGGATGGCTCGCTCCCAGTCCTCGTCGTTGTAGTCGCCGATACCGCCCCGGCCCCGGGTCAGATTGCGTCCGGCCAGGCGTCCGAACATCGGGGCATCCACCATGACCTTCCCGCCGTAATCCTCCCCATGGCACTCCTGGCACTTGCCGATGACTTCGACCAGATGCTTGCCTCGGGCCAGGCTGGACGAATCGGTTGCGGCGGGCACCGGGACGCCAGGCAGGCGGTAGCGACGTCGGAGGTCGGATGAGGTAATGGCGTAGAGAACGGCGACGGCGAGCACGAGCAGGGAGACGACGCCGGCGAGTCCGTAGCCTATGCGGCGAAGCCAACGCGACACTGGGATCTCCATGAAGTGGCGAGGTGGAGATCCTACGGCGCGCGGCGGCGGCTGTCAACCGGCGTCAGCGGACGCTGCGGTACACCAGGTCCAGCAGCTCGTCGTACATCGCCTCCGCGCGGGCCGGATCATCCGAGCGGATGGCCTCGGTGGCGCAGTGCCGGAGATGGTTGTGGAGCATCAAGCGCCCCACGCCTCGCAGCGCCTCCTGGACCGAGGAGATCTGCACCAACACGTCGGCGCAGTAGCGCTCCTCCTCCACCATTCTCTGGAGGCCCCGAACCTGTCCCTCGATCCGGCGCAGGCGGGTGAGCACCGAGCGTTTCACCTCCGGGTCCACCGCCACGGCATGGTCGCCGCCATTGTGTCCGGCGCCGCAAGGGCACGAGGGGCTTGGGTTGGTCATGGAAGCTCCTTCACGAATTCCCAAGGTCTGGCCCCGGACCCGAAATTCGAGCAAGTTGCCGAGCGGGATGAGGGCGATGATCCAGATGACGGCTTCGCAGTAGACGTCAAGGCCGAGTCATCCGGCGGCGGCCGCCTGGTAGCCCGCTTCGGCTGCCGCAGCCTCGAGCTTGGCGGGATCGGTGGTGCGCTCATCGTACCGTACCTCGGCCCGGCCGATTTGCACCGCTTCGATCTCGACGCCCGGCACCGCCGCGAGCGCCTGGTTGACGGCGTTGAGGCAATGACCGCAGCTCATTCCTTCTATATGTAGAGTGGCTGATCTCATCTTCTCCTCCAACATCTTTGGGTGGGGCAAGCCATGAAGTGGGGTAATGCTATATAGGGGAGGGGGGTATGTCAAGTGAGGCAACCCCGCGGCAGCCCTCCCGGTCGGCTCTGGTAAAACCCTGTAGCGTGAAGGGCTTGCGCGATCGTGCCGCCCGGCACACGACCTGCCCTCCCCAGGAACATGGATTCCGCCCTCGATGCCACAGTACCGGATGGCCATCTGCCGCGCCCCGCGGCCGCGCCGCTCGTGCCTATCCTGGCGCGGGAGGAGAGCTGGGCGGACCCGGCCACGATCGCCAGCTGGCACGACGCGCTGTCGGGCACACTGGCGGTGGAGGTGCCCCACGATCTGCTGGCTCTCTGGTTGTATCCCGTGCCTGGAGAGGCGGTGCTGGTGGGACCCACGTCGCTGGCCGAGGACAGGCTCGACGTTCCGCCGGCTGCGCCGCTGGTCGAGGAGGGCCGGCTCCTGGGTCTCGAGGAGTTCGTGCGCGCCGCGGGCTACGGCTCGGCGGTGGTCCTGCCGATTCGCCTGGGCCGACGCGACGTGGGGCTGGTTCTGATCGCCGCGCTTCGAGCGGACCGCTACGGAGAGACTGAGCGGGCGCAGCTTGGCCTGGTAGCCGATGGTCTGGCGCACTCGTTTGCCCGATGGGGTCGCCGCTGGGGAACGCTTTCGGGAGAGACGGAACAGAGACCCGGCCGCATGGCTGCGCTTCTCGATGGGGTGGCGATGGCTATCGCCGAGGCCGCGAGTCCCGAGCAGTTGGTGGAGGCGCTCAGCCGGACGCTCCAGCCGATCCTTCCGCACGACCATCTCCAGCTTTTTTCGCAAGAGAGCAAGGGGTGGGGCGCTTTCGAAGAGCTCTTCGGCGGTAGCGACTGGGTGCTTCTCCCCGACGCGTCCAACGACCGGCGCTGGCCCGGCGAGCAATCCAGCCGGAGCAGATCGGGCGAACTGGAGCTCCGCGCAGTGGTGGCTGCCAGAGTGGCACCGCCAGAGGGTCCGCCACTGTATGTCCTGGCCGGAAGCGTCGGCCGCGATCTGTACGACGCAGATGACGCGGCGCTGCTGGTACGGCTAACCGGTCTCATAGCACCGCAGATGGCGGTGTTCGCCGCGGCCACTTCCGGCCCTTCGCCGACCGAGCTGCTCGAAGTGAGTGAGCTCCTCGCGACGATGCGGGACCTGCCCGAAGCCATGCGCCGGGCGGCCTACGTCGCCTCGCTGTTCCTGCCTTTCGACGAGATGCGTGTTGCCCTGCGGCTGAGCCAGGAGGACCGCGTAGTGCTGGTTGCCCCTGGTGAGCGCCGCGCTCTCGCCCAGCTGCCATCCATTCCAGTGGCCGATCCCGGCCTGGCCCGGGTGCTCCTGGGTCAGAGCCGCTACGCGTACGCGATGCTGCAGGGCGACGCCAGCCTCGTCGTGCCGTTGCGGGTGGCGGGCCGGATATTGGGGGCGGCGATCTTTACCGCCCGGCATCCTTCTCTGCTGCGGGAGGTGCACGCGTCGCCGGCGCAGCGGCTGGCGGACCTGATCGCCCCGCACTTCGAGCTGCTCCGCCGGGCTGGGGGCTAGTTCTGGGCGAACGTTGTCACCTGGCATGGTCCCCTTCACTTCGTTCAGGGTGACACGCGACGAACTTTCCACTAGAACTCGGTGCTCACCCGTACGATCAGATTGCGCCCGGGGTCCAGCGCGTAGCGCTTGTAGCGGCTGAGGAAGTTGGCGTACTCTTTGTCGAAGGCGTTTCTGAGCTGCAGGTCCAAGGCAACGATTCGCTCTCCTACCGGCAGGGCGAAGCCCCCCGCCAGATGCACCAGGGTATATCCGTCGGGCGAGAAATCCTCGACATCGAGCCGGGTTTGCCTGGCGTTAGACTCGCCTCCGACCGAGAGGTAGGGATTTCGCAGCCAACTTTCCCGATCGCCCTCGAGCCGCACGGTGTATGTCGCCCGGAATGGGGGAATGAAGGGAAGCGGCGCGTCGGCGGTGGTGTTCTGCCCACGGGTGTAGTCGGCGGTGCCGCGCAGATGAAGGAACGGCGCGGCGTGATATTCCACTGCCGTCTCGAAGCCGGTCAGCCGGGCATCGCCTTGGGTGATATCGAAAATCTCGAACCCCGACTCCGGATCAATCTGACCGGAGGGATCGGGGAAGATGAAATTATCAATGGAGTTGGCAAACACCCCGACTTCGGCCGTCACCTGCCGGCCCTGCACTCTGACCGCGAGGTCGGCGTTGATCGAGGTCTCGTTGGCCAGTGTGGAGTCTCCCCGCTCGAATCGGACCGTGCCCTCGTGCACACCGTTGGAGAAGAGATCGAAGGCGGTCGGCGAGCGATACCCGCGGCCCAGGTTGAGCACCAGCGCCACCGGTTCGGCCACCCGGTAGAGCGCACCGAGATTGCCGGTGACCGAGTTGTAGGTACGCCGCTGGGCCACGACACCGAGCTCGGCATCGTCCTCCACCGCGAGCCGCCGATAGTCATAGCGCGCGCCCACCGAAAGATTCCACCGTCCCAGCTCCGCCTGCTCGAAGACGTAGAAGCCGGCGCTGTTGTAGGCGTGCTCGGGGATCAAGGTCTCCTCGCCGAACTTCTCGAACGCGTTCCGGAGGCCGGCCACACCGATGATTCCCGCCACTCCCCGCACCGGCGTGTGATGCAGCCGGATGTCGGTGGTGTAGGTGCGAGACAGCAACCCGAGCGCCACTTGATCGGACGCCTCCTCCTCGAACTCCCGGCGGCGGTTGCGCTCGAACCCGAGCTCCACGTCGAAGTGGGATGCGCCGGCGGGAAGGTTGGCGCCCACCTGAACGCGGTCCGCTCCGATCCGCTGAAACGGGGTTGCGCCGGGCTCCTCCGCCGGGTCTTCGTGAATCTCGATCCGCTCCTCGCGGTGGGAGTAGAGGAGGTGTGCCGAGCCCCATCCGCCGCGATGTCCCACACTGCCGGAACCGTTGATGGTCCGCCCTCCGCTGTTGAACAGCTCGCCCGCCGGGGTGCGCACGTCATCGCTGGTGCGGCCGGTAAACGATCCGCGAAAGCCGAATCCCTCGTTGGCCCCTTCGACGGTGAGCGTGCCGTCGGGTTGCTCGTTGCCGGTGCTGTAGGAGCCCAGGATCCTTCCTCCGAGAAAGGCGCCGCGCCCGATAGCATCAGGCAGGGGACGGGTGACCACGTTGACCACCCCGCCGATCGCGTCGGAGCCGTAGAGCACGCTCGCCGGGCCCCGAATCACCTCGATGCGCTGGGCCTCGCCCGCCTCGACCTGGGGTCCGTGCTCGTCTCCCCACTGCTGCGATTCCACCCGCTGCCCGTTGGAGAGCACCAGCACCCGGTTGGAGGTGAGCCCCCGGATGACCGGCTTGCCGATGCCGCTCCCGGTGCTGAAGTTGCGCACGCCGGGCAGCACGTTGATGGTCTCGCCGAGTGAGGCGGCACGATTGCTCTGGACCTCCTCGCTCGACAGGACGC
>JACCQZ010000332.1 GCA_013813875.1 Gemmatimonadales bacterium
CCCTTCGCTCCGCTCAGGGTGACAAGCGCCCAGGCGCACCGCTATCTTTTTCGGGGTGACCCTCCCTCAGAAAGCTTTTGCCGCGGCCGCCGTTCTACTGCTGGCCGCCTGCGGCCGCGACACCGAGATCGCTCTCGGTGATCTCCCCGGGGTCGGGCGCGGCCCAGCCGCCTCGACCGCGCTGCGAATCCCCGTGGCCGGTGGGTTGGCGCAGCTCTACCGGGTGCCCTCGCTTGATTCCTCCTCCTGGACCGCCGAGGACAAGCTGCCCGCCATCCAGCGGCAGGTCGGCGCCGATCCCGAGCAGGGGTTGGTGTTCGTGCTGGACCAGAAGCGAAATCTGGTGGCGCTCGATCTCGAGACCCGGCGGGTCCGGACCTACCTCGAGCAGGTGCGTCATGCCGCCCTGGGGCCCGACGGGGCGGTCTACGCGGTAGACACCGGCAGCACCGTCACCCAGCTGGTTCGCCGCACTCCCGTGCGTTTCCGCTCCAAGCTGCAAGGCACCCCCGATCAGTTGCTCGGCACCATGGGTGGAAGCCTGCTGGCGCGCATCGGAGGAACCAGAAGTCCGGCACTTGAAGTGCTCGGATCCGACCGCCCGCCCGCTACCGTAATCCTCCCATCCGGCCCCATCACCTCGACCCTGTGGGGCGATCTGGTGGCCGTCGCGGCCGACACCGCCGTGGTCATCTACGAGACCCAGGGCGAGCGCGGCCGGCGGTCTCTTCCCATCTCCGGCGGCGCGCGCGCCGTGCTCTTCTCGCCTTCCGGGCATCGTCTTTACGTCGCGCGCGGCAACGGGAGCTTGGCCGTTCTCGACCGCTTCAGCGGCACCGAGCTGCAGAACATTGATCTCGCCGGCCCGGCCCGGGAGCTCAGGGGTGACATATACGGCCAGTGGATACTGGTCCGCCCCGAAGCCGGAGATTCCGTCTACGTGATCAACGTCGCCACCGGCCGGGTCGCCGGGACCGCGCCGGTGGAGTGGGACGAGGATCTCCCCGCGGTGGTGGCACCCAACACCCTGCTCACCCGCCGGGGCAAAGACGTCGTGGCGCTCGACCTGGGCGACGGCGGTTTCCCCGAGACCGGGCGGGTCGAGGGCGGCGCCGCCGATACCTGGCTGGCGCTTGCCTGGCAGCCCGCCGACGATCCGGGGTCCATCGTGGAAGTTGACAGCGCCCTGGCCAAGGCCGCCGACTCGGCCGGCGCCGACGCCGGCGCCTCAGTATTCCTGCAGGTGAGCAGCTCCCAGAACCCCACTTGGGCCAATGAGCTCTCCCAGAGGCTGCAGGCCGCCGGCCTCCCCGCGTCAGTGCTGGCGCCCAAGCGCAGCGACGAGGCGTACCGGGTGGTGCTCGGGCCCTACGCCACCCGCGAGCAGGCCGAAGAGACGGGCCGGCGAATCGGCATGCCGTCCTTCATTGTGACTTCGCAGGACGCACCACCCCGCTGACATCCATGAAACTCGCCAAGCTGGAGCTCTCCGGCTTCAAGTCGTTCGCCGATACCGTCGCGCTCACCTTCGAGGAGGGTGTGACGGCCATCGTGGGCCCCAACGGCTGCGGGAAGTCCAACGTCTCCGACGCGGTCCGCTGGGTGCTGGGCGAGCAGTCGGCTCGGCTGCTCCGCGGAGGGAAAATGGAGGACGTGATCTTCCAGGGCTCCACCGCGCGCCGGCCGGTGAACGTCACTGAAGTCTCTCTCTTTCTCGACAACAGCGACGGAGACCTGCCGATCGCCTATCGCGAGGTGGTGGTAACCAGACGTCTCTCCCGGTCGGGCCAGAGTGACTATCTGCTGAACGGCTCGCCGGTCCGCCTGCGGGACATCCAGGATCTCCTGCGCGGCACCGGACTGGGGAGCGACGCGGGGGTCGTCATCGAGGCCAAGATGATAGACCTCCTGCTCTCGGACCGGGCCGAGGAGCGCCGCTCGCTCTTCGAAGAGGCGGCCGGCATCGGACTCTACCGCGACCGAAAGCACAGTACCGAGCGCCGCCTGGAAGAGACCGCCGTGGATCTTCAGCGGGTGGAAGATCTCATCGCTGAGGTGCAGTCCCAGATCCGAAGCCTGGCCCGCCAACGCGGCAAGGCCGAACGCCACGCCAAGCTCAGCGAGGAGAAGTTCGCGGTCCAGCTCACCCTCGCGCGCCGGCACCTCGACCGGCTGAGCGAGGAAGCGGCGGGCATGGAGGCGCGTTTCGGCCAGCTCAGCGAGCAGTTGCCGGCCGCGCGCCTCCGGGTGACCCACGCCGAGCAGCGGCGAGAGGAAACCGCCCGCGCCCGATCCGCCGCGGAGAGCCAGCGAACCGAGCTCACCCGCCGCCTGGCCGGAGTTCGGGTCGAGCTGGGAAAGCTCGACGGTGACCTCGCCCTCGCCGCCGAGCGGCTGGCCAATGCCTCCGCCCGGCGGCTTCGCGCAGCCGAAGAGCGGACCCAGCTGGCGCTGCGCGCTCAGCAGGCGGGCGTCGAGCAGGAAGCCGCTGCCGCCGAGCGCAACGTTGCCGGAGCGGAGTACGAGCGGATCCGAAGCGAGCTCGCGGGGCGGGCTGAGGCCGAGGAGGAAGTACGCCGGCGGCTGGGAGATCAGCGCACGCTCGTGCGCCGGCGGGAACAGGAGCTCCAGGGACAGGCGCAGACTCTGCGCTCGCTCGAGGGCGAGCGCACAGCCCTCGAGGGCGAGCTGGCCGCGCTTCGCGAGCGCGCCAGTCAGGCGGCGGCCCACCGCGCGGGCCTGCAAGGTGAGCTCGCCGGCGCCGAGCGCCGGAGGGACCACGCCGTCGAGCGCTCCGGATTTACCAGTCACGAGGCCAAGCGGGCGGCCGCGGAGGCGGAGCACGCGCGCCATCTCGTGGCCGAGACTCGCGAGCACGAGGCCATGAATCGCGCCGATCGCCGGCAGGCCGAGGAGGCGCTGGCCCAGATGACCGCGCGCCGCCATGCCCTCGAGGAGCTCGAGCGCGACCGGGTCGGCCTCGCTCCCGCGGCCGCCGCGCTGCTAGCATCACGCCATCGTTTTGACGGCGGCGTGCTCGGGCCGTTGAGCGATTTCGTACGCACCGAGCGCGAAGACGCGGAGCTCGCCGAGCGATTGCTGGGAGAATGGATGCACGCCGTGTTGGTCCGCGACCGGCAGACGGTCGCCGACATCCAGACCTGGCACGCTGAGCATCAGCCCGGAGCACTCGTGCTTCTGCCGCTCGATCCGGGCCCGCTCACCGGGTCCGACAACCAGCCGCTGGACGACCGCCTGCAAACCGACGGCCCGGCCGCAGGGTGGGTCCGGGCGGCGCTCGCCGGCTCCGAGGTGCTGGACCAGTCCGGACGGGTGCTGCGCCGAGCCAGCGGCGCCATTTTCCTCAGCGGCGCCGCCGCCCCCTCCGGACCCCTGCGCCGGCGGGCGGAGCTGGTGTCGCTGGCTCGGGAAGTGGAGCGAGGTCAGGCCGCGCTGGCCGAGATCGAGGCCGCGCAGCGGACCACCGCGGAGCGCCTGGCCCAGCGGGAGCAAACCCTCGCCGCCGCCACCGGCGCCGCCGAGCGGACCCGCGACGCCGAGCGCCACGCGGTGGCCGGCCGCGAAGATGCGGCGCGCCTGGTAGGCAACCTGGCGCGCGAATCGGCCGAGGCCGATGCCCAGCTTTCCCGGGTGACCGAGCGCCTCACCGGCTCGCAGAAACGCCTCGCCGAGATAGACTCGGCTCTGGTCGAAGGCGAGCTCGCTCGTGCCCGATTGGATGAAGAACTGGGCTCGGCACGGGTCAGTTTGGCGGAGATCGAGAGCGAACAGGAAGCCGCCCGGGAGCACCGGGTGCACTGGCAGGTGCAGGAGGCTCACGTTGCGGGAGGGCTCCGCTCGGCGGAGGAGCGCTTGAGCCGCGCGGCCGCTGTTGGCGCCGAAGCCCAGGCCGGCGTGCTGCAGCTCGGCGTGGAGACCACTCAGCTCGAGGGCGACATCGGCGGTCTCCTCACCCAGCAGGCCGCCTGGCGCGAGACTCGGGGGGAGCGCCAAGCCACGGTGGCCGAGCTGGAGGCCGCCAGCCTCGAGGCCGAGAGCCAGCTCGCCCGCAACGAAGCGGCACTCGCTTTGGCGGAGCGCGAGGTCGTCGAGGCCCGTGCGGCTGTCGAAGCCGCCAGCGAGGAGAGCCACACCGTGCAGATGCGGCTCACCGAGGCCTCCGCCGCCCGCCGCGGCATCGTGGAGCGGGTGGAAGCGGAGTGGCGGCGGCCGCTGGATCAACTCATGGACGGCGCTGCCCTCCTCGATCTGGATCTGGAGACACTCGAGACCGAATCGGCCCGAATACTGGGAGGCCTGGAGGCGATCGGGCCGGTCAATCCGCTCGCGGTCGAGGAGCATGCCGAGGAGGTCAAGCGGCTCGATTTCCTCACCTCCCAGCGGGACGATCTGGTCGGCGCGCGCCAAGCGCTGCTCCAGGCCATCCGGGAAATAGATGGCACGGCCCGCACCATGTTCCTGGAGACGTTCACCGCGGTGCGGGCGAACTTTGCCCGGGTGTTCCAGACCCTCTTCGGCGGCGGCGAGTGCGAGCTCCGGCTGGCCAATCCCGACGACCCGCTCGACAGCGAGATTGACATCCACGCCGCCCCACGCGGCAAGCGAACCCAGCGCATCCACCTGCTCTCCTCCGGCGAGCGGACGCTGGTGGCCGTCTCGCTCCTCTTCAGCATCTATCTCACCAAGCCGAGCCCTTTCTGCCTCATGGACGAGGTGGACGCCCCCCTGGACGACGCCAACGTCGGCCGATTTACCCGCCTGCTCGACGAGTTCAAGAGCGACACCCAGTTCCTGGTCATCACCCACAACCCGCGGACGATGCAGAGCGCGGACGCGGTGTACGGAGTGACCATGCAGGAGGCCGGCGTGTCCACGATCGTCGGCGTGCGGCTGGGGGAGCAGGAGCGGGTATAATTCAGCAGGTTATGGCCCGGGGCTTGCTCGAGCAGCAAGGGGGCCGGAGCACTACTTCATCCCGAGCGCGGCACCACAGGGGAGACCCGATGCTGATCGTCATGCGCCATGACGCACCGGAAGAGGACATCTGCCGCGTCGTTGCCGCCATCGAGGAGATGGGGTATCAGGCGCGCCCGATGCCCGGCAAGCAGCGCACCACCGTCGGTCTCGTCGGGAACGACGGCCGGGTGGACGGCTCCCGCCTGGCGGCGCTCTCCGGAGTTCAGGAAATCCTCCACGTCACCAAACCATACAAGCAGGTCTCCCGCGAGTGGAAAGCGGAGCCCACCGTCATCCGGCTTTCGGGCGGGCTTTCCATCGGCGGCGACGAAGTGGTGGTGATGGCCGGCCCCTGCTCGGTGGAGAGCGAGCGCCAGATTCTGGAAGCCGCCCGCTGCGTCCGCGAAGCCGGCGCCACCGTGCTGCGGGCCGGCGCCTTCAAGCCGCGCAGCTCCCCCTACTCATTTCAGGGCCTGGGGCAGCCGGGCCTGCGGATGCTGGCGCGCGCGCGGGAGGAGACCGGCCTCCTCATCGTGACCGAGGCGATGGACGCCGAAGGCATGGATCTGGTGGCGGATGTCGCCGACATCATCCAGATCGGCGCCCGCAACATGCAGAACTACTCGCTGCTCAAGCATGCCGGACGCTCCGGCAAGCCGATCCTCCTCAAGCGCGGGCTTTCCGCCACCATCCAGGAGCTGCTTCTCTCGGCCGAATACATCCTGGCCGAAGGCAACCCCCGGGTGATCCTCTGCGAGCGCGGCATCCGAAGCTTCGATCAATCCACCCGGAACCTCTTCGACCTCAGCGCCATCGCGGTGGTGCACGGGCTCTCCCACCTCCCCATCGTGGCCGACCCGAGCCACGGTACCGGCCACCGCGACATGGTTTCGCCGATGGCGCGAGCGGCCGTGGCGGCCGGAGCCGACGGTCTTCTGGTGGAGGTGCACCCCAACCCCGACCGGGCGCTATCCGATGGAGCGCAGAGCCTCTACCCCGAGCAGTTCGAGCGCATGATGAAAGAGACTCGGCTCATCGCCGAAGCCATCGGCCGGCGGCTGGCCGAGCCCGCGGGGGTGCGCGCATGAGCTGGCATCTGACCTTCTTCGCCGCGCTCCTCGCGGCAGCTCCACTGCAGGCGCAGGATGCGCAGGACATCGTCGGCCGGTCGTCCCGGGTGTATCGCTCGCTCACCAGCATGCGAGCCGACTTCGTGCAGGTGATTGACAACCCGATGATAGACAGCGCCGAAAGCCGGGGAACGTTGGTCCAGGCGGGACCCGCCAAGCTCGCCATGCGCTTCACCGATCCGCGGGGGGAAGCGATCGTCATAGACGGCGAGCACGTGTGGGTCTACACCCCGAGCACCGTGCCCGACCAGGTGCTCCGCGTGCTGCTCCCCAGCGGTGGCCCGGTTTACGGCTACAATATCCTCGCCTGGCTGCTCGATCGGCCGGCGGAACGATATCGGGCCTCCTACGTGCGCCGCGACGAGTTGAACGGGCGCCCGGTGGACGTGGTGCAGCTGGTGCCGGCGGTTCCCGATCTGCCGTTCGAGGGCGCCACCCTCTGGCTCGACCGCCAGGACGGCCTGCCCCGGCGGCTGGAGATCACCGAACGCAGCGGAGCCACCCGCACCCTGACCCTCTCCAAGCTGCGGCTCAATCAGTCGCTGCCGGCCAACACCTTCCAGTTCGAGGTGCCGCCCGGCACGCGGGTGGTGGACCAGTAGATCAGCCCTCCTCCCTGAGCACCGCTTCCACTCGCGCCGCGGCTGCTTCGTCGAGGCCCGCCTCCCGGGCCAGCCGCAGCGCCTCGAGTCCCAGTCCGCGGTAGAGCATCCGATCGTTCGGCCCCAAGGCTTCGAGGTGCGCCTGGACCGTCCGCGCGTCTCCCCGACGCACCGGTCCGGTAAGCGCCGCGGCGGGTCCCAGATCGAGATTGGCCACCGCGCCCCGCACCAGCGGAAGAAATATCCGCGCGGCCGCCGCGGCCGGTATGCCGGCCTCTCGGGCGAGTCGCTCCGCCACCCCGGCAAGCGCCACCGTGTAATTGGCGGCCATCGCCGCGCCGGCGTGATAGGCCGCCTTGGCCGCCGACCCCACCCGGACCGGTGTCATATTGAGCGCCGCCGCCAACAGCTCGCCGCGGGCCAACGCCCGCTCGTCGCCTTCGATGCCGACGAACGCCCCCGCCAGGCGCTCGGCGGCCGTTGCCGGGTCGGCGATGGTCTGCAGTGGATGAAAAGAGCCGAGCGCCGCACCAGTCGGAGCCAGGGCCAGGAGCGCGCTTCGGTCGAGCAACCCCGAGAGGTGCAGCACGACATGGCCCGCCGCGACCGTCCCTCCGGCAGCAAGCTCCCCGGCGACACGCGAGATCGCTTCATCCGGCACGGCGAGAATCACCGAGTCGGCGCCCACAGCGGCGGTTGCCAGGCTGCCGGAGTGCAGCGCGAGCGGCGCGCTGACGGGGTGCACCCGCCTCGACGCCAGGGTGACACCGTGCCCGCCGGCCAGAAGGGCGAGGGCGAGACCCTGTCCCATCCGGCCCGCGCCAACGATCGTCACTCGGGGCTGAGGCACCAGCATTCTCCCGATGAGCGCGGACTGTAAAGGGGCGAGCCC
>JACCQZ010000351.1 GCA_013813875.1 Gemmatimonadales bacterium
GCGTGAACCGGGGTGCTGGCCATCAGGTCGAGACCGCAGGAAGGGCAGAACTTGGATTTACCAGTGATCTCGCTGCCGCAGCGGGAGCAGAACATCCGCGCAAGCTACCCTCCCCGCGAGGGGAGTCAAGCTGACCCGTAATGGCGTATCGCGATAGGATTTGCGTACGGCAATGGGGTCCGGGCGGCGGCCTGGTGTATCTCCCGGGGAGGAGCCCCCTGGCACGTACCCTGCACAGTCGGCGGCCCTACTACCCTGTGTCATCAGCTCCTGGAGAGATCGTGGTCCCCTACCACACTATCGCGTTCAGCCAGCAGAAGCTACGCGCCGCGCTGCGCCGCGCCGCCGAGCAGGACCCGCCGTTCACCTACGGCTTCGTGGTCCACTCCCGGCGCCACCACGAGCGTCCGACGCTGGGGCTCATCACCCTCAACGGCGAGAGTCTGGCGCTCAACGACCGGCTGCTCAAGTCGCTCGACGGCGGGCCGCTCTGGCTCTTCGGGCACGCCCGCATCAAGCTCGGCGCGGGCAACGCGATCGAGTCGAGCAGCGGGAGCAAGGCCGATCCGTCGGACCGGCCGCTGGCATCGCTGGTCATGCACATCGCGACCTTCGACACCACATCCGGGGTGACGCAGCATCTGGTGCAAGTCGAGGCGCTGGTAAAAGCGGAGACTCTGGTGCAGCCGCTGCTGATCCTGGCGCACGCGCGGCCGCCGGCGTGGCCTTGGTAGGAGGGGCGCTGAATGGCGGGGAGTGGTGATTATCCCGGCCTGTCATCCCGAGCAAAGCGAGGGATCTTGCCGGCGGGTTTCCGGGACCAACGGGCAAGATCCCTCGCTTCGCTCGGGATGACAGATTGGCTGGATGGCCCTCACTCTCTTGGACTCTTTCCTCTTTTCAATTCCACCCTCCCCTCCCCTACTCCCCCACCACCTGAAACTCCTGCCGTCTCATATCCTTCCTCCCCTCCCGGTCCTGTATCGCCACCTCCAGGAAGTATTTCCCCGGCTTGAGCCGCTCGAGGTCCAGGCTGCGTTGGGTGCCGGCGACGGGGAAGGTGGCTTCCTCGTCGAACTTGAGGCTGATGGCCGCGCCGCCGCCGCCGAAGATCTTTCGGAAGATGCCGCCGCCGCCGCCCTGCTTGCGGACGGCGATCCGGACCTCGTAGCGGCTGCCTGAGCTCATCCCCTCCACCTCGTAGTAGAGCTCCATGTCCTCGTTCCGCTTGAAGGTCTTGAGCGGATTGAAGGCGACGGTATCCTCGGCAGTCCGGCGCCAGAAGAGGTTGGTGCTGCGGCTGCCCAGGACCAGATCGCTGAGCGTCAGCGATGCCGCGGTGGGCTGGCCCACCCTGACGGTGTCGCGGGGGAGAGTGATGCCGGCCTCTTCGCCCTGCTGGATGGCCAGCCGGTACTCGTGCAGGCCCTGCGGCACCGGCAGCGAGACCCGCCCTACCAGGTGCTCGCCGTCGGGCACCGGAGCGGGAGCCACGAAGTGCCGGGTGGTGTCGAGCGACGCCACCACGTTGCCCGAACGATTGGTGGCCACGAACCGTATCCGAACGGAGTAAAGATGGCCCCGGGTTACGGTGACCGGCTCGAGGCTCGATCCCGAGATGGCGTAGGCGATCTGCACCTGGGGTCCGCTGGAGTCGCGCCCGACGGCGAGCACTTCGGTGCGTACCTCCAGCTCGTTGGGAAAACGCAGCTCGTAGCTGTCGCTGGTGGTGCCGAGGGCGATGCTCTCCTGGCCCACCTGGCGCTCCTCGCTCTGCCAGCGGCCGGAGCTTATGCGGCCGGCCGACTGCAGCCGCCCGTAAATCGGCGCCAGCTGCTCCCGGGAGAGCAGAAGCTGCTGGGTGACGGGATCGCCCCCGCTGGCATCGAGACCGCCCTGCAGCGCGATGGCGTTGCTGAAACCGAGCACATCGAACAGGCTCTCCACCAGCTTGAAGTCCTGCACGTCCTCCCGAGCCATGAAGTGGAAGATCATGTCCCCTTCGGGACGGTCGTAGCGCCACGACTCGTTGGGCTCAAGCCCGGGAGCGGCATACGTGGCCCGGGTGCTGGGCTCGCCGTGGCGAAGGTAAATGACGCCCCGGTCGTCGAAGTCCCGGCTGCCTGACCGGTACCGCTCGACGATATCGTAGTGGCGGTTGTTGGAGGTGAGCTGGAAATTTTTTCGGGCGTAGAAGAGCCGGCGATAGTGCTCCCGCAGCCGCTCCCCCTCGGCGCGAAGCTCGACGCGGTCGCGCTCGGCCCAGAACTGCCGTAGATAGGCTGCCCGCTTGGAGCCCCTCACCCGATCGAACCCGGTCAGCACGCTGTCGGGCGCGATGGTCGCGAGGTCGGAGCGATAGGCAGCGACGGTGGCGCGCTCGTCTGACGCGGCACCCTCGTAGTAGGGCGCGTGGCCGTCATAGCGGCCCAGGAGGAAGAGGGTTCGCGCCACCTCGAGCTGAGCCATGCTGGAGTTGACGCCCTGGTCGAGGTAGGCGCGGAAGGCCACCAGCGCGGAGTCGCCGTCACCCACTTCACGCTCCACCCGTCCGCGCGCCAGCAATACTTCGGGCTGGGACGCGGCCGGCGTGGAGGCGGCGCGGCGCAGCGCATCGAGCGCCACGCCGAGCTTGATGTTGACCCGCTGGCGGAGCGCCGTGTTGGCCAGATCCACCAGCCCCCGGTCGAAGCCGGGATCCACCTGGGCCGAGCGGGCGAAAGCCATGGCCGAGCGGGTGAGGGCGTCCTTGCCCAGCATTGTCTTGAGGCCGGTCACGAACGACACCTGCGAGTCACCCACGCCATACTCAGCGAATCCCATCCCGTAGTGGCCGTAGGGCCACGTCGGCTGAAGATCTATGGCCCACTGAAACTCGGAAGCGGCGTCGTCATAGTGCGCCTGGCCTCCCAGGTCTCCCAGCCGGAGCGACAGAAAGCCGAGCTTGAGATGCATCAGCGCGTCGTTCCGCTCGGCCTTGGTCCGCTCGATCAGCCGCTTCTCCAGCGCCAGAAGCCCCAGAGAATCCCGGCTACCGGCGAGCGAGTCGCGAAAGCGCTCGATCTCGGCGCGATCGGAAGGGGTTTGGGCCTGAAGGGATGCGGGGAGGATCAGCAGAAGGGCGAGCGCCAGGACCCGGATCGGAGGGCGGTGAGGTCGAGGAGAAGTCGGGCAGAACATCGGCACAATCCTCATTGCGGCAAATCAGTAACGCCGTCGGCAACGGGGCGCGCCGCCGTCGGGCGGAGGCCGTGGGGAGGTATTCGCTGTAGGAGACGCCCCGGTTTGTCACCGGCCCACACCGGCCGTCGGAGCGGGGTCACTCCCGCCGCGCCCGGTCGCGAAGGAACCGGCGGACGCCCTCGTAGATCCCCAGTGCGTAGAGGTGGTGGCCCTCCCGGGTGCGCAGCGCGGCCTCCTGCTCGGGCAGGATCATGAACATTCCCTCGGTCAACACCGAGGGCATCCAGGTGCCCCGCACCATGGCCAGATCGCCCCGACCCACTCCCAGGTCGCGCAGTCCCAGCCGGTGCACCAGGGCGGTCTGTATTTCCCGGGCCAGCGGAATGCTGCGGGGCTGGTTGTAGTACACACTGGTTCCGTGGTTGGTGAACGGATTGACTCCGTCGGGCAGCGCATTGTTGTGAACCGAGATCAGGAGATCGGCGTTGGCCGCTTCCGACAGCTTGAGCCTGGGCCCCAGATCCACGATGCTGTCGCTGGTGCGGGTCATCAGCACCCGAGCTCCGCCCTCCTGCAGCAGCCGCCTGAGCTCCAGCGCCACGGCAAGGTTGGCTTCGGCCTCGCGCAGACCGGTGGGCCCGGTGGCGCCGCCCGGCGGATGGCCCGGATCCACCGCGATGAAGCGGCCGGCGAGCGGGTCTCCCTCGTCGAGCGCGGGAGGGCGGCGCACGTCGAGCAACAGATCGCCGCCGCTCCACCGGGCCTGATAGCCCCACAGCGGCCGCGAAAGATCGAGAGTGAGGGTGAGCTCCTCGGCCGCCTCCTGCAGCCAGCGCATCCCCAGCACCAGGGAATCGCCCCGGCCGTACTGCATCCAGTTCACATCACCCACGGCATGGTACAGCCGAAGCG
>JACCQZ010000360.1 GCA_013813875.1 Gemmatimonadales bacterium
TGACGACCCAGAGCTCGACCCGGTCATTTTGCCGGTGGAAGCGGATGAGGTCGGAGCGCACCGACGCGCCGCCGTCGAGGCCCAACTCGCCGATGCCCTGGGAGATCTGGGTAACCAGCAGGAAATCTTGGTCGAGCTGGGCTCGACTGAGGGAGAGATAGACCTTGTCGCGCTTCTTGTAGAGGGTAAACAGCCCGCTGCGAGCCTCGCTCCCGCGAGTGACCTCGGAGAACGACTTCCAGGGCGGATCCTTTACGTCCTGTGCCGCGGCCGGCAGAACACCCGCGGCCAGCAGAACGAGGAACGGGATAATGCGGGGGAAGGTCACGGCTGCTCCGCACGACAGGTGATTCGCCGGACAGGAGGAGCCCGACCCCGCCCAGGAAGGCAAGGAAGGGGCCGTGGCAGCAACCTCTGCTAAATCACGATGTCAGCGCGGCTTCGACAGCGGCGACACTTCAAAAAGCCAAGCCGAGGGCAAAAAGCAGGGATGCGGCCATACCTTGACCTAAAGTAATGCACTGTCTAAATTTTTGAGCTATCCCCAAAATGGGGACGTTCAGGTCATTCAGCTCCAGGGTTATGCCGACCATCAATCAGCTCATCCGGCACGGCCGGAAAGACGTCGTGGCCAAGGACAAGGCCCCGGCGCTCAAATCCAATCCCCAGAAGCGCGGTGTCTGCACCCGCGTCTATACCACTACCCCGAAGAAGCCGAACTCGGCCCTGCGGAAGGTGGCGCGCGTCCGGCTCACCAACGGCTTCGAGGTCACGGCCTACATCCCAGGCGAGGGGCACAATCTGCAGGAGCATTCGATCGTGCTGATTCGCGGCGGGCGGGTCAAGGACCTTCCCGGGGTTCGCTATCACATCGTGCGCGGCACCCTGGACTCGGCGGGCGTCAACGACCGGCGCCAGAGTCGCTCCAAGTACGGCGCCAAGCGGCCCAAGGCCGGTGGCGGCACCGCCGCCGCGGGTGCCAAGGGAGGCCGAAAGTGAGCCGGCGCAACAAGGCCATCAAACGCCCCGTGCCGCCCGATCCGCGGTACGACAGCCAGACCGTGTCCAAGTTCGTCAACAATCTCATGTTCGAGGGCAAGAAGAGCGTGGCCGAAGGAATCTTCTATTCGGCCATGGACATGATCGAGGAGCGCACCGGGCAGCCCGGCGTGTCGGTGTTCAAGCTGGCGGTCAACAACGCCAAGCCCACGCTCGAGGTCAAGAGCCGCCGCGTCGGCGGCGCCTCGCTGCAGGTACCGGTCGAGGTCCGCCCCGATCGCCGCACCGCCCTTGCCATGCGCTGGCTCATCTCTTTTGCCCGCGCGCGGACCGAGAAGACAATGTCGGAGCGGCTTGCCGCGGAGCTCATCCTCGCATCCAAGGGCGAGGGCAACACCATCAAGAAGAAGGAAGACACTCACCGGATGGCCGAGGCCAACCGGGCGTTCGCGCACTATCGCTGGTAGTCTCGCGCGCTAGTGGGTTGTCTCGGCGGGCGCTTCGACCGGAGCGCCCGCTTGTTTTCTACCCCCCCCGGGGTCGCCCCCAGCTTGCCGCTCCGTAACTGGGCCTGACCACCGGACGCGGCTCTGGCAATGTCTCCTCCGAATGACCTCGATTCCGCGCGAAAATTCGTGGGCTATGTCTTCGGCCGGCACTGGGTCAAAACAGCAGACCTAGAAACTGTTACCCTCAAATTGTCCCAAACCTCTCTGGCCTCTTGACACGTCAGACCTCGTGCGGGATATATAGCAAACACCGACGCATGCGTGAGCTGTAAAGCTGTGAGCGAAGCAATTTGACAACCCAAGTAACCTCTACAGAGCCTGCGGGACCCAGCCGCGCGGGCCGGAGTGAGCGATGGCACGTCCGTTCGGCTGGTGCCGGTACCGTGGGCCGCCCCTCGGCCGCCCGGACTGCTGTCGCGGCAGACAGCTGGAGATCGTTCCCGGCACACAGTCCTCCCTGCGCGTCGCCAACGTTGTCCCCTCGCCTCCCACTCACACTCGATCGATTCACTCCGTAACGCGCCCCCGCCGCGTCGCTCCACCCGCTTTCAAGAGGAACGCCTGATGTGTCTCGCGATCCCGGGACGCATCGTCCAGATCGTCGATGAGCAGAACCGCCTGGTCAAGGTGGACGTCGCGGGCGTTCAGCGGACCGTCAACATCGGACTGCTCGATACCACCGGCGGCGGCGCGGGTCCCGGCGACTGGGTTCTGATCCACGTCGGCTTCGCGCTGTCCAAGGTGGACGAAGCCGAGGCTCATGCCACCCTCCGGCTGCTCGAGCAGATGGGTTCCGAGTACGAGATGGAGCTCTCGGAGCTCAGGGCCAGCGTAATCGAATGACCGGGTACCTCTCCACCGCCTGCGGTCCCGACGGACACTGCATCACCTGCTCGGATCAGGCGACCCCGATGCGCGTGGTGGGTGCGGGTGGCGCCGGGCTGGCGTTCTGCACCGATGCCGGCGGCAATGCGTCCGAAGTCGAGGTGACGCTGGTAAACGACGTGGTGCAGGGCGATCTGCTGCTGGTACATGCCGGCGTCGCCATCGCCCGCCTTCCGGCGGAGGGCTCGCCGTGAGGTTCGTAGACGAGTACCGCGATGCCGACCTCGGACGTGCGTTGTCGGCCCAGATCCTCGCGACGGTCGAGCCCGGCAGGCATTACAAGGTGATGGAGGTGTGTGGCGGACACACTCACACCATCTATAAGTACGGCGTGGACGATCTCCTCCCCGCCAACGTCGAGCTGGTGCACGGCCCGGGATGTCCGGTTTGCGTCATCCCGATGGGCCGGGTGGACGACGCCATCGCGGTAGCCCGCCGGCCGGAGGTGATCTTCACCTGCTTCGGCGACATGATGCGCGTGCCGGGCTCGTGCGGGACCTTGCTCGAGGCCAAGGCCGAGGGGGCTGACGTGCGCATGGTCTACTCGCCGCTCGACGCCCTCCGCATCGCCCGGCAAGACCCCGATCGCGAGGTTGTCTTCTTCGCCATCGGATTCGAGACCACGGCGCCTTCCACCGCCCTGACGCTCATGCGCGCCAAGGCCGAGGGCATCCGTAACTTCTTCTGTCTCTGCAACCACGTCACCATCGTGCCGCCGCTCCGGGCGCTCCTGGAGTCGCCCGACCTGCGGCTCGACGGCTTCATCGGCCCCGGTCACGTCTCGACCGTAGTGGGGGCGCGCCCCTTCGAGTTCATCCCCAAAGACTACGGCAAGCCGATCGTGATCTCCGGCTTCGAGCCGCTCGACGTGCTGCAGTCGGTCCATATGGTGCTGCGCCAGCTCGCCGAGGACCGCTGTGAGGTGGAGAACCAGTACACCCGCGTCGTGCCGTACGAAGGGAATCCACGCGCGCTCGAGGTTCTGGCCGAGGTCTTCGAGCTGCGGCCGCACTTCGAGTGGCGCGGCCTTGGGTTCATCTCGCAGAGCGGGCTCCGCCTCTCACCCGCCTACCGGGAGCTCGACGCCGAGCTGCGCTACCCGGTTCCCGGCATCAGGGTCGCGGATCCCAAGGCGTGTCAGTGCGGCGAAGTGCTCAAGGGCGTGATCAAGCCGTGGGAGTGCAAGGTGTTCGGCACCGCCTGCACGCCGGAGCGCCCCATCGGCACCTGCATGGTGTCCAGCGAAGGCGCCTGCGCCGCCTACTACAACTACGGGCGCTTCGCCCGGGAGCGTGAGGTCGTGTGACGGGCATTCGTGAGGCGGGGGCGGACGCCCGCGAGCAGCAGGTCCTCGACCGTATCGAAACCGCCCGGTCGCGACCGATCCGCTTCCGCGACGCCCAGATCACCATGGCGCACGGGGCGGGAGGGAAGGCCACCCGCAGCCTCATCGAGGGTCTCCTGGCGCCGGCGTTCGCGTCGGAGACGCTGAGCCAGCTCGCCGACGCCGGGATGGTCACCATCGACGGCCTGGGCCTGGCGCTCACCACCGACAGCTTCGTGGTCA
>JACCQZ010000006.1 GCA_013813875.1 Gemmatimonadales bacterium
GGCCATTCGACGGCGATCGGCTCCTTCACCTTCATGATCATCTCGGCCCGCTGCCATACCTCATCCGCGGTGCCGTAAATGGTCGCCCCGACCTCCTGATACGCCTCGTCGGAAAAGCCGCTGCCCAGGCCGGCGCCTTTCTCCAGGAAGACCGCATGGCCCGCGGCGGTCAGCGCCTCGGCGCCCGCCGGCACCAGAGCGATGCGGTTCTCGTTGGTCTTGATCTCCTTCGGCACGCCGATCTGCATGGGTCCTCGGAAAGTTTGAGGTATTGCTGGTGGTGTTTGTCACCCTGACCCCGAGCAAAGCGAGGGGGAAGGGGCATGAGCCGGGTATGGCCCCTTCGCTCCGCTCAGGGTGACAGGGCCGGTCCCAGCCGCACCACCGTCTGCCGATCTGCTCGGAAGAACTCCGCCCCCACCGCCGCCACGTCGTCCGCCGTTACCGCGTCTATCTCGGCCAGCATCTCGTCCAGCGGACGGTAGCGGTCGCCGTGGAGGGTGAAGCCGGCGAGCCGGCCCATCCGGGCGGCCGGACTTTCCAGTGAGAGCATGATCTGACCCTTGAGCTGCTGTTTGCCGTGGGCCAGCTCATCAGCCGGCAGTCCTTCGTCGGCCAGGCGGTCATACTCCGCCCGAATGGCGTCCGCCGCGCGATCGGCTGTGGCAGACTGGGTGCCGACGTACACGCCGAGCTGCCCGGAGCTCTGATAGAAGTGCTTGTAGGCAAAGATGGCGTAGGCGAGTCCCAACTCCTCCCGAACCCGCTGGAAGAGCCGGCTCGACATGCCACCGCCGAACACGTTGGTGAGAATGGCCAGTGGAAAGCGCCGTGAATCCCGCAGGGGGAAGGTGTCGGTGCCAAAGACGATATGGGTCTGCGCGGTGTCCCGATCTTCGCTGCGCCTTCCGCCCCGCACCGCCGGGACGGCGGGCATCGGGCTGCGGGCCGGCTCGCGGGCCGACCCCTCGAGCCAGCCCTCGCGCTCGAGCACCGTCAGGAGCTGATCGTGGTTCACGTTGCCCGCGGCGGCCACGACGCAGTTGCCGCGATTGTAGCTGGTGTCGTGGAGGCAGCGGAGATCGTCGGCCGAAAGGGTGGCCAGGGTGTCCGGCGTGCCCAGGATGGGGTAGCCGTAGGGATGGTCAGGCCAGAGCGTGGCGGAATGCAGCTCGAAGACTAGGTCGTCGGGGGTGTCCTCGACGCCGTGGATCTCTTCCAGGATGACGTTCAGCTCGGGCTCGAGGTCGCTTTCCCGCAGCAGCGGGCGCCGGACGAGATCGGTGAGAATTTCCACCGCGAGGGGAAGGTCGGCGTCGAGCACATGGGCCTGGTAACTGGTGAAGTCGCGGCCGGTGAAGGCGTCGAGACTTCCTCCCCGCACCTCCAGCTCCAGCGCGAGCTGCCGGGCACTCCGCCGCTCGGTGCCCTTGAAGACCATGTGCTCCAGCAGATGGGAGATGCCCATCTGATCGGGCCGCTCGTGAGCGCTGGCGGTTCGGACGTAGATACCTACCGCCGCCGAGCGCACGCCCGGCAGCGATTCGGTGAGTACGACCAATCCGTTCGGCGCCGTGGTGCGGAGCAGCCCCTCGTCGAGACGTACCGTGTCCACGAGGTCTACTCCTTGGGGATGAGCGCCTTCCGGGAGAGCTTCATGCGGCCGCGCTCGTCCACCTCGAGAAGCTTGACCTGAACGACGTCGCCCTTCTTGACCACGTCCTCGGTGCGCTCGGTGCGGCCGTGCTGCAATTCACTGATGTGCAGCAGCCCTTCCACTCCCGGCAGGATCTCGACGAAGGCCCCGAAAGCAGTGGTGCTCTTGACCGGCCCCTCGTAGGTCCGGCCGACTTCGGGCTCGGTGGTGATGGCCGCGACCATCGCACGCGCCTTTTCACCGGCGTCGCCGCCCACGGCCGAAATGGTGACCACGCCGGTGTCCTCGATGCTGATTTTGGCCCCGGTGGCGTCCTGAATGCCGCGGATGGTCTTGCCCTTGGGTCCGATCACGTCGCCGATCTTGTCCGGCTTGATCTGCATGGTGAAGATCCGGGGCGCGTACTTGGACAGCTCGGTCCGCGCCTGGGGGAGCACCGTGGCCATCTCCTTGAGGATATGCAGGCGGCCCTTTCGCGCCTTTTCCAGCGCCTGCTCCATGATCTTGAGATCCAGCCCCTCGATCTTGATGTCCATCTGAATCGAGGTGATGCCTCTCTCGGTGCCGGCCACCTTGAAGTCCATGTCGCCCAGGTGATCCTCGGAGCCGAGGATGTCCGAAAGGATGGCGACCTTGCCGCCCTCCTTGATCAGCCCCATGGCAACACCGGCGCACGGCGCCTTCATGGGCACGCCCGCATCCATCAGGGCGAGCGAGCCGCCGCAGACGGTAGCCATGGACGAGGAGCCGTTGGACTCCAGCACCTCGGAAACCACCCGAAGGGTGTAGGGGAAGTCCTCGTAGTGCGGCAGCAGCGGCTGCAGCGCCCGCTCGGCCAGCGCACCGTGCCCGATCTCGCGGCGGCTGGTGCCGCGGATCATCTTGACCTCGCCGGTGGAGAACGGCGGAAAGTTGTAGTGCAGCATGAACGACTTGGTGGTTTCACCGGCCACGTCAATGCTGTCAATGCGCTGCTCGTCGTCGCTGGTGCCCAGCGTGACCGACACCAGCGCCTGGGTCTGGCCCCGGGTAAAGAGCGACGATCCGTGGGTCCGGGGCAGCACCCCGGTTTCGATCGAGATCGGCCGGATGGTGTCGAGGTCGCGGCCGTCAACCCGCTCTCCGCGCTCCAGCACCTGCTTCCGCATGACCCGATACTCGATCTCCTCCAGCTCGTTGCCGATGTCGCGCCCCTTCTCGGGGAACTCGGCCAGCAATGCGCTGAGGGCACTCTCCCTTACGCCCTTGACTCCACTGGAACGGGAAGCCTTGTCCTTGGCGTTGATGGCCTGCGCCATGGGACCTTCGGCGGCGTCGGCGGCCCGGCCGCGCAGCACCGGGTCGGTTGCCACCTTGGTCCAGGCGAGCTTCGGCGCGGCGCCCGCCTTGTCAATCAGCTGCCGCTCGATCGTGATGAGGTCGCGGATGCCCTTCTGGGCCACCTTGAGCGCCTCGAGCACTTCGGCTTCGGAGATCTCGAGCGAGCCGCCCTCGACCATCACGATGGAATCGGCCGAGCCGCTGACCACCAGGTCAATGCTGGAGAACTCCAGCTGCTCGAAGGTGGGGTTGAGGATCCAGTTGCCTTCCACCCGGCCCACCCGCACCGCGGCGAGCGGCCCGTTCCAGGGCACCGACGAGAGGCTCAGAGCCGCCGACGCCGCGATGGCGCCGAGGATGTCGGCGTCGTTTTCCTGGTCGGCGGAGAGGACGGTGACGAAGACCTGGACCTCGTTCTTGAAGCCCTCGGGAAAGAGCGGGCGGATCGAGCGGTCAATCAGGCGGCTCGCGAGAATTTCTTTGTCGGACGGCCGGCCCTCACGCTTGAGGAAACCGCCGGGAATCTTCCCCGCCGCGTAGGTCTTCTCGCGATACTCTACGGTGAGGGGGAAAAACGGGAGGGTGGACACGTTCGGCGATACCGTTACCGCTGCCAGCACCATCGTATCGCCGAAGCGGACGAGGGCGGAGCCGGCGGCCTGCTTTGCCAAGCGGCCGGACTCTAGGAGGAGCGGGCGGCCGGCGAACTGGGTCTCGATCCGTTGCACGATTACTACCTTCTCTCTTTGTGGTTACTCTGGTTTCTTTGCATCTCAGGACACATCAATACAGAGAGGGCGTCCCGACGCTCGTGGTCGGGACGCCCTCTGTCGCGCGTGACGGCTAGTGACGGAGCCCGAGCTGCTCGATCAGCCCTCGGTAGCTCTCCAGGTCACTGCGCCTGAGGTACGTGAGCAGCCGGCGGCGGGTACCGACCATCTTGAGCAGCCCCTGGCGGCTGTGGTGATCCTTGGGATGGGTGCGAAAGTGGTCGGTGAGCGAATTGATCCGCTCGGTAAGGAGCGCTACCTGCACCCTGGTGGAGCCGGTATCGGTTGCGTGGGCCTGGTGCTTCCCCAGCACCGTCTGCTTATCGAAGCTCATGTCGTTCCTCTAGGGCGTTGGCGCGGCGTAATCTGTTGTAGCAGTGGAAAATAACCGGGGCGGGCTGAGGGGAGCAAGGGGCGCAAGGATATCCTCGTCGGCCTCAGCAAAAGTCTGACAGCCGGGGCAGTCGGGAAAGGCCGCGAGCGTACGCGGGCCTTCGGTGGTCAACACAGCGGGGTACTCCATAGGACTCTCGCCATCAGGGGTTGGTGCATGATACGGTGTTGCGATACTACCTGCCGTCTTAACCCTATCCCCCGAACACCCGCCGGATGTCGTTGGAGAACGCCAGCCCCATCAGCAGCACCAGCAGCACCAACCCCACCGCCGTGAGCCGTTCCCGGAGCTTCATCGGCAGCGGGCGGCGGATGGCGGCCTCCGCCAGCAGAAAGAGAAACTGTCCCCCGTCCAGCACCGGGATCGGCAGGAGATTGAGGACGGCCAGGTTGATCGAGATCAGCGCCATGAAGGCGAGAAAGGGATCGAGCCCGAGCCTGGCGCTCTGGCCCGCGAGCTGGCCGATCAGGATCGGTCCGCCCACCTCGCGGCGGGAGATCCGTCCGCTGAACAGCCCGCGCACGGTGCGGAAGATCTGGGTCGAGGCGCCGACGGTGGCCCGCCCCCCTTCGACCACGGCCTGCCCCAGGCTCAGCGGTTCGGAGCGGAACCCGCTGCCCACCGCCACCCCGATCCGGCCCACCTCGCGCATCTTTCCGTCCGGCCCGCTGACGGAATCGGCGTCAGGGGTGACCTGATAGGCGATCCTGTCTCCGCCGCGTGCCACCTCTACATCCATGGTGCGCCCCGCGCTCCCCTCGAGCACTTCCAGCAGATCGTACCACTGCTCGACCGGGCGGCCGTCCACCGCGACGATCGTGTCGCCCTGCACGATGCCGGCGCGGGCCGCCGGCTTTCCCGGCAGCACCTGACCCACCACCGGTGTCCTGAAGGGCTGAATGGCCTGCGATGCCCTGAGCCGCGCCTCCAATGCATCCTGATGAATCGGCAGCACGGCGGTAGAGCCATCGCTCAGCTGGATCCGCACCTCGGGCTCGGGGGCGTTGGCTATTCCCTGTTGCACCTCGTCCCACGAAGTGACCGAATCCCCGTTGATGCTGATGACCTGGGTTCCCGGCTCGATCCGCCTCAGCGCCTCCGCCTCCGGCGGCACCAACTCGCCGACCACCCGGCCCACGGTGGTGACGGGATCAGTCTGGCGGCCGTTCTTGGCGGCGAGAAAGCTGAAAGCCGCCCAGGCGAAGAGCGCGTTCATGGTGACGCCCGCCAGGATGACCACCATCCGCTTCCACACCGGCTTGGCCTCGAACACCCGGTCGGGCGGGACCACGGCCTCGGCGCGGCCGCCCTCGAGCGCGGTGCTGCCGGGGTCCTCCTCGCGGGTGGCCATCTTGACGTAGCCGCCGAGTGGCAGCCAGGAGATGGAGTACTCGGTCTCGCCCCGGCGGAAGGTGAGCCAGGGGATGGGCGAGCCCAAGCCCACCGAGAAGCGGTGGACGTAGATGCCGGCCCACTTGGCGGCCACGAAATGCCCCGCCTCATGAACGAACACCAGGACCCCCAGCACGATGATGAGGGCCAGCACGGTAATCAGCACGTTGACCTCACGGATTCACGGGCGCGGGCGCGGGCCCACCGATCGGCCTCCCGCACGGCTTCCACGCCGGTAGCAGCGGCGGGAACATGATCTCCGAGCACCCGCTCGATGACCTCGCCGATACACCCGAACTGTATCGCCCCATCGAGGAAGGCGGCTACCGCCACCTCGTTGGCGGCATTGAAGACGGCGGGCGCGGTGCCGCCGGCGCGCCCGGCCGCCAGCCCCAAGCCGAGCGCGCCGAAGACGTCGGCCCGAACCGGCTCGAAGGTGAGCGGGCCCGCCGCGACCGGGTCGAAGCGCCGCACCCCGCTGTCCGGCAGCCGC
>JACCQZ010000012.1 GCA_013813875.1 Gemmatimonadales bacterium
GCGCCGCTCGAGCGCGCGAAGGACTGTCCGGAAGGCGGCCTCGGCATCGGCCGCGGCTCCGAGTCGCTGCTGCAGCTCCGCATCCACCACTCGTCCGACGGCGAGCTCCTCCAGCGCCACCACCTCGCGCGGGATGGCGGCGAACCTGGCGCCGGCGATCTCCACCCGGACGGCGCCTGGCCGGCGAGGATCGGGGTCGAGCGAAGTGATGGCGGGCAGACGATCGGATTGCCCGCCGCCCGAGCTCACTCCTCGTCTCCCTCCGCTCCGGCCGCCACGGTGGTGCGCACGCCGAGCAGCTCTTTGACCTTGGCTTCGACTTCGGCCATGAGTGGCTGGTTGTCGCGCAGGAAGAGCTTGGCGTTCTCCCGGCCCTGGCCGATCCGCTGGTCGCCGTAGGAATACCAGGCGCCCGATTTCTGGATGATCCCGGCCTCGGAGGCGAGGTCTACCAGCAGCGACGTGTGGCTGATTCCCTCGTCGAACATCACGTCGAACTCCGCCTGGCGGAACGGCGGGGCCACCTTGTTCTTGACCACCTTGACCCGCACGTGGTTGCCGATGACCGTCTCCCGCTCCTTGACCGGGCCGAGGCGGCGGATGTCGAGCCGCAGCGAAGCGTAGAACTTGAGCGCCTTGCCGCCGGTGGTAGTCTCCGGATTGCCGAACATGACGCCGATCTTCTCGCGGAGCTGGTTGATGAAGACCACCGCGCAGTTGGATCGGTTGATGGCACCGGCGAGCTTGCGGAGCGCCTGACTCATGAGGCGGGCCTGGAGACCCATGTGGCTGTCGCCCATTTCACCTTCGATTTCGGCCTTGGGCACGAGGGCCGCGACCGAATCAATGACCACCAGATCCACCGCCCCGGAGCGCACCAGGATCTCCACGATTTCCAGCGCCTGCTCACCGGTGTCGGGCTGCGAGACCAGCAGATTCTCGATGTCCACGCCCAGCTTCTTGGCGTACTCAATGTCGAGGGCGTGCTCGGCGTCCACATAGGCGGCGGTGCCGCCCAACTTCTGTACGTTGGCCGCGAGGTGGAGGGTGAGCGTGGTCTTGCCCGAGGACTCGGGTCCGTAGATCTCGGTGATCCGCCCCCGGGGAATACCCCCGACGCCGGTGGCGGCATCGAGGTTGATGGCCCCGGTGGGGATGGCGGCGACCTTCACCTTGGCCGATTCGCTGCCCATCCGCATGATCGATCCCTTCCCCAGCTGCTTTTCGATCTGGGAGATGGCGAGCCCGAGGGCCTTCTTGCGGTCGGCATCGAGCCGGCTTTCTTCTGCAGCCATTGGTTCCTCAGATGTAAATGTGACTGATTTTGCTACACTGAACAGCAGAAACCAACATAATACCGAAAAAGAGCCGAAGCAACCAGCCACTCCCATCAACACGGACTCCATTCCAATCGCCAGGCATCGGCGATGTGCTCGAACTCGTACTGCCCCCTCCCGCGCTCCAGCACCGCCAGCAGGTCGAAGCGATAGCGATCCTCCGCTCGGCCATAGCGCAGCCGCCAGAGCAGCGCCACGCGCCCCACCATGCGCTGCTTGAGCCGGCTGACCGACTCGATCGGGAGGCCGCAGGCGGTCGAGTGCCGGGTCTTGACCTCCACGAAGGCCACAAGGTGGTTCCGGCGAGCGACAAGATCGAGATCGTGGCGGCCATAGCGAAAGCGGTGAGCCTCGATGTCCCAGCCGCAGGAGATGAGATAGGCCATGCCCGCGCGCTCGCCCCGCAGACCGCGAACCTGGCGCCGGTCGGTCCATGCGGACGCCGGCACGAAATCGGATGCTCTGGGCATGCGCCAGTCTAGCGCTGTCGGCGCGCCGACTCTGCATCAATCCACCGGCGCTGGGTTCCGAAAGTCGCGTGGCATGATCGGGCCGGCGCTGGCGCTCTCGTTGCTTGCGCTCAGGTTGACATCATCAACTCCACGCGCCGCTTTCAATCCAACGTGGTAGAGAGAGAGGGGGTAGTTGCGAGCTATGCCAGGCTGTGGAGCGGTTGACCGCCCCTACGGCCGCCGCCCCCGCTTCCCTGCCACCCAGGCGTCCCACACCCCGAACGAGCGCATCTGATCGGCGAGGTCGGTGGCCTTGATCAGCGAGTCCACCTGCTGAGCGCTCTGGCGCGGCAGCTCGAGCTCCAGTGTGGCGAATCCCCAGGTGACCGCCGCCGCGATGGCGGCGTTGAGCCGCAGCTGCGTCAGGTCCACCTTGTCGAATTCATCCGAGCGCGCGTGATAGTTGGGCCCGTAGTTGGCGGACTCCTGGTTGGCCACCAGGTTGGCGACGCCCTGCATCATGAAATCGTAGTTGTCGGTGCCCACGATGGGGATATTCAGGTGGGTGAATGGTCCCAGGCCGCGCAACGGTGCCAGCGCCCGATCGAGGATCGGAATGAGCTCTCCCCGCCCACCGGTGAAGAAGCCGGTGATCTTTCCGGTTCCGATGTCGTAGGACGAGGCCATCACATGCCGGTCCAGCTCCGCCGCGTGGCTCCCGGTATAACCGTACGAGCCGTTCAGGTTCTGCTCCTCCCCATTCCACAGCGCGAAGCGGATGGTTCTGGCGGGCCTCAGTCCCAGCCGACGTATCTGGCGGGCGAGGTCCAGCACCATCATCGCATTGGCGCCATTGTCGAGGGCGCCGGTACCCAAATCCCAGGAATCGAGGTGGGCCCCGATGACGACTATCTCGTCCGGCCGAGTGTTGCCTCGGATCTCACCGATCACATTGTGGCTCTGGTATGCCGGGCCCGACTGGACGTCGAGCGCGGCGGTCATCAGCAGCGATTTACCTTGCCGCAGAAGCCGCAGCGCGCGGGCCGCGGCATCGCGCTCCATCATCATCATGGGATGCCGGTTGCCCAGCCCGAGCGCCGCGTTGTGGCGGGCGAGCCCATTGTTGGGCCGGGAGGACATGTACACCACCCCTGCCGCACCCGCCGCGATGGCCCGCCGCTCTATGCCGCCGGACTCGGTGTACTCGCGAAAGAGACCGTCCAGGTCGAACAGCTCGGGGGTCTCGACCAGGACGAACGCCCCCCTGGCCTTGGCCGCCAACGCCTTGAAATCCTCCTCTCCCCCGGCGCCTGCCGCCACCAGCGGCGCAATGAGCCCTGATCGGGGAGTGCCCGCCGAGAACGGCAGCGCCGCTACCCTCGGTGCGAAGCTCACACCATCGCCCCGTACTGTGACGCGAGCCGAGCGCTCCAGCCAGAGCCCCGGCATCTCAAACGGCTCCGTTCGCACCTCCACCCCCGCGTCGCGAAAGCGCTGCGCCGCCCAGTCCACCGCGCGCCGGTTTGCCGCCGTTCCGGTGGCCCGGCCGCCGATCTGGTCGGTGAGCACCCGCAGATCCGCCACCATCGGGGTGTCGCCGAGCATCGCGGCTGCGAGACGGGAGGCGGCATCGGATTGGCCTGGGAGTGGGGCGGCGAGCATGGAGAGCGGAAGAAGCAAGAGCAGAGCGGAGATGACGCGGTGCATGGGGGTTGCCTCCGGGGGAGCCGCGTTTTGTCGCCTTATTTGTCACCCTGAGCGAAGCGAAGGGGACATGACCTGAGGCATGCCCCCTTCGCTCCGCTCAGGGTGACACGATTGCATCACCGGCAATATTCGTCAATCTGGTCGAGGCTCACCCGCACGTCGCGCGGCCGGCTGCCGTTGGCGGGGCCCAGGATACCGGCTTCCTC